>JAFEAS010000173.1:3919-22658 GCA_018266315.1 Chloroflexi bacterium SZAS-1
AGGTATATGCCGGATTTGATATAAACCCCTTGCCCGCAATGCAGGTAAGGGGTTTACTGTTTTGTGCCGAATATGTGTGCGAAGGATTATCGCTTGGTATACTGGGGCCGCTTGCGCGCGCGCTTGAGGCCCGGCTTTTTACGCTCTTTCATGCGTGGGTCGCGCGTTAGCAACCCGGCTTTTTTCAGCGCTGGGCGCAGCTCACTATTGGCATCGAGCAGGGCGCGGGCAATGCCATGGCGCACAGCAGTTACCTGCCCGGCAACACCGCCGCCCCGAACTTTTGCCAGGACATTAAACGATGTGTTGTTGCCTGTAAGCTCAAGCGGGCGTACTACCTCGCGGGCAAACAGCTCGCGGTGGCCGAAGTATTCGGTAATGCTCTTGCCGTTCACCACAAACTCGCCGCTGCCGGGGAACAGCCGCACCCGTGCCACCGCAGTTTTGCGGCGGCCAGTGCCCTGGTAATAACGTTTCTCAGTCATGCATTCCTCACAAAACGATGTTGCAGCTGCACTACCTGCTGGTACCGCAGCGTGATGTGTCTGCTATCCGCGCGGCCGCGGCTCGTATACTTTTGGCTGCTGGGCAGCATGCGGGTGGGTTGGGCCAGCATAGATCTTTAGCTTGAGCAGCTGCTGTCGACCCAGCCGGGTTTTAGGTAGCATGCCCTTCACTGCAAAGCGCAAGATGCGATCGGGGTGCGTGTTCATCATGCGGCGGTACGGAATAGCCTTAAAGCCGCCGGGATAGCCCGAATGGCGATAGTACATTTTCTGATCAACCTTGCGGCCAGTCAGCTGTACTTTCTCGGCATTCACAACCACCACAAAATCACCGCCATCGATATTGGGGCTGAAGGTAGGCTTGTGTTTGCCGCGCAGCAAGGTTGCAATCTGTGTCGCCAAGCGGCCCAGCGTCTGGCCGGTGGCATCGACCACATGCCAGTCGCGCTGCACCTCCGACGCCTTCTGCGAATAGGTCTTCATGATCGTTCCTTATGGATAATTCACTGACATAAGATAAAGGCCATGGGCCGGTACAGTTTCTCCGGCCTTTCGGCGGTCGCGGCTTGCTAATATTGCCGCAACATCCTCAACGCTCCGTTTATTATCGCCGACGAGCAGCAGCGTTCCCACAATATTACGCACCATATGGCGCAAGAAGGCATTTGCAGCTATGTCGATCGCAATCAGCGGCTGGCCCCATAGATCGTGTACCTGGCAGCTGGCTGCATAACATGTTCGCACTGTTGGTTCTTCTTGCCCCGCACCGGCAAATGCAGCAAAGTCGTGGGTTCCGAGTAGCACGGTTAAGGCGCTATCCATTGCTGCTATATCTAATCGCCGCGACACATGTAGCGCGTAGTGCCGCAACAGCGGCGACGCGACCCGACCATTATCGATCAGAAAGCGATATTCACGACTGATCGCTGTATGCCGCGCGTGAAAATCGGGTGGAACCTCCCACGCATCCCGAATGGCGATATCCTCGGGCAGAATGGCGGTAAGCCCGCGCTGAATGGTTGCCGGTGTATGGTGGGTGTTCGTCCACACATTCGCAGCTTGCCCCCGCGCATGAACCCCCGCATCGGTTCGCCCTGCCAGATATATTCGTCTTTGTTCCTGTGTTAGCTGCTCCCAGGCGCGTTCTATCTCGCCCTGAACTGTGCGCCTATTTGCTTGCAACTGCGAACCTGCAAATCCAGTACCATCATATTCGATCCGCAGTGCAATATTCCGCATATACGCAGCGCTGAATTCTATGCGCTGAGTGCTAGAGAAAAGCTAACCTCAGCGTGCAGAATTGAAAGCTACAATAGCTCAAGCAGCGCCATCTCCGCTGCATCGCCCTGGCGCGGGCCGAGCTTGGTAATGCGTGTGAATCCGCCGTTGCGGCCAGCATACTGCTCGGGTGCAAACGCAAACAGCGCGCGCATCGCTTCTTTGCTATCGAGCCGCGAGAGCGCGATTTTGCGCGCCTGGGGAGTATCTTCGCGCGCGAGCGCCAGCAAGTTTTCGATTTCGGGCTGAACGCTCTTAGCTTTAGCGATCGTTGTTTGGATCTTGCGATGCTCGATCAGCTCGATCATCAGATTCCGCAAGAGCGATTTGCGGTGTTCGGCCGAACGCCCCAGTTTGCGGCCTACTCGTTGGTGTCGCATGGTTCTAAATCCTCTATGCGCAATGTCATGAGTTGTGAGTGTACTACTCCATTCACGGCCTCATGCTTACACGCGTTCTTACTCTCCAGCGCCGTTGCCCCCGGCTGGTAAGCCACTGGGCTGCGGAATATACCCACGTTCGATCAGCTTGTCGCGGATTTCTTCCATCGACTTCTGGCCCAGGTTGCGTACCGATAGCAACGCTTTTTCGTCCATCTCAAGCACCTGCCCAACCTTCGTAATATCGGCGCGCTTGAGACAGTTATAGGTACGGGTCGAGAGATCGAGCTCCTCAATGGGCGTATCGTAGATATCGGCCGGAATAGCTAGCCCGTCGGGTGCCTTCGCCGTGTCGGTATCCACGGTCAGCTGATTGAAGGCCGAGATCGTCTGGCAATATTGCACAAGCACCTGGGCAGCGTGGCTTAATGCGTCACCTGCCTTAATTGTGCCGTCGGTCCAGATTTCGATCAACAGGCGATCATAATCGGTCGCTTGTTGTACACGAGTATTCTCAACGACGTAATTTACCTTCGGCACCGGCGTGAAAATCGCATCAACCGGGATTTCGCCAATCGGCAAGGCATCGCGCTGGTCGGCGGGTAAGTAGCCGCGGCCACGCTCAACTGTCATCTCAATTTCTAGATGACCATCGTCGGAATCAAGGGTACAAATATAATGATTGGGATTCACCAGCTCGACATTGCTCGGTGTGTCGATGTCGCTCGCGCGTACAATGCCTGCGCCATGCTTGGTCAACAGCACCTTCACTGGCCGCTCGGCATACGAGCGTAAGCGGATGCCCTTGATGTTCAAGACAATCTCAGTGACATCTTCTTTCACACCACTGATGGTCGAAAACTCGTGATATACACTATCGATTTTAATTTTCGTAATGGCCGAACCGGGGATAGACGATAGCAGTACTCTGCGCAGCGCATTCCCCAATGTGTGCCCATAGCCTGGATCGAGCGGCTCAATTTTGAACCGGCCATAGTTCTCAGCCGCCTGAACGACCTCGATTTTGGGCATGGCGATATCTAGCACAGATCGCCTCCTTAAATAGCCCGATTTACGATTTACAATTTGCGATATACGATGCTTCGCCGAAGCATATCCCCACCGTAAATCTCAGATTGTAAATCGTAAATCGAAATTAGCGGCTGTAATATTCGACGATGAGCTGCTCGTTAATGTCAGGCTCAGCGTCTTCGCGGCGTGGCATACTTACCACATCGCCCGATAGATCCACTGCATTCAGCCGCAACCAATCAGGCGTATTGCGGCGGTTAAGCTCGCCGCTGTCAACAAGGTTCTTGAAATAGTTGCGGCGGCGGCTTTCTGGGCGTACAGCAATCACATCGCCCACCTTCACCGTGAAGGAGGGAATGTTTGTCTTGCGGCCATTGACTGTAATGTGCCCGTGGCTGACAAGCTGGCGCGCTTGCTGGCGCGTCGTTGCAAATCCCAAACGGTACACAACATTATCGAGCCGTCGCTCAAGCAGAATGAACAGATATGCGCCAGTTTCGCCGGGGTAGCGCTGTGCTTTCTCGAAAATGCGCTGGAATTGGCGCTCAAGCACGCCATACATATAGCGCGCCTTCTGCTTTTCAAGCAGCTGCAACCCATAATCTGAAACCTGGCGGCGGCGCGCGCCGGGGCCATGCTGGCCGGGCGGGAAAGCGCGCTTATTAAGAATGCGCTGGCCCTTTTCGGTGATGCCGATACCGAGCCGGCGGCTAATTTTCCCTACTGGTCCACGATAACGAGCCATGGATTTATCAAACCCTCCTACTTAGACACGCCGGCGCTTGGGCGGGCGGCATCCATTGTGTGGGATCGGCGTCACATCAGTAATCGCAGTCACCTGCAAACCATTCGACTGGAGCGAGCGGATAGCGGCCTCGCGGCCCGCACCCGGCCCCTTAACGAATACTTCGAGCGAGCGCATACCATTTTCCAGCGCTTTGCGCGCCGCAATTTCAGCGGTAATCTGCGCTGCGTACGGTGTGCTTTTGCGTGACCCTTTGAACCCATTCTGGCCGGCGCTTGCCCAGCACACCACGTTGCCCGAAGGGTCGGTAATCGTGACGATCGTATTGTTAAACGTGCTCTGGATATGCGCCTGCCCGCGCGGCACATTTTTCTTTTCGCGTCGCTTGCCGCGCTGCCGTTTAGCTGCGGCTGCCGCGCCAGCTTTCGTTGGTTGCTTGGCCATTGATCCTCCGGTAATCGGCATACAGCTGGTATCAAACGGTGTGCAATATACCGATTGCCAGCTAAAGGCCGGGAACTACTATTTCTTTGCGGTCTTCTTCTTAATACCAATTGCCTGGCCTTTGCGGCCACGGCGCGTGCGTGCATTGGTGCGCGTGCGCTGCCCACGTACTGGCATGCCTTTGCGATGGCGCAGCCCACGGTAGCAGGCAATGTCCATCAGACGCTTAATGTTGAGCTGAATTTCGCGGCGTAGATCACCCTCAACCCGGTACTCGCGGTCGACGATCTCGCGAATGCGGCCAACTTCCTCTTCAGTCAAATCGCGAACCCGTGTATTCGGGTTCACATTTGCCCGCTTGAGGATGTCTACTCCATTCGATCGACCAATACCATAGATATAGGTGATCGACACCTCGATCTTTTTGTTCCGCGGGATATCGACCCCAGCGATACGAGCCATGTGATTCTCCCTATTCCTTAGCGTGGGCGTATCGTTGCCCAAGCAATTGCGCTATCCTTGCCGCTGCTTATGGCGCGGCTGCCGACTGCAAATGACGCGTAGCACACCCTTGCGCTTAATAACGCGGCAATATTCGCAGCGCGGCTTTACCGACGCATGAACTTTCATAGCCGTCTCCTATCCACAGCGGGCATGCCCGCGACGTTTCCAGATATATTGGTAATAACACACACATAGACTGCCCCGCCTCGGTTGGCAGGCAGCGTTTTTGCTTTTGCCGCCACTATCGGTAGCGATATGTTATGCGCCCGCGCGTTAAATCGTATGGTGAAAGTTCAACTAATACTCGGTCGCCCTTAAGAATGCGGATATAATTCATGCGCATCCGGCCCGAGATATGCGCCAGCACTTCGTGGCCATTTTCTAGTTGCACGCGAAACATAGCATTAGGCAGTGGTTCGGTAATAGTGCCCTCCATCTCGATGGCGTCCTTCTTCTTGGTCATACCGCTCCTTGTTGTGTCAATCTTGCCGGGTGAGTATTTCTGGCCCACCGCTTTCGGTAATTGCAATTGTATGTTCGAAATGGGCGGCCAGGCTACCATCGAGGGTTACCACCGTCCAATTATCTGCAAGCTCGCGCGATTCGTAATGCCCTTGGGTAATCATCGGCTCGATTGCAAAGGTCATTCCCGGTTGCAAACGCAGACCCTTGCCCGGCTCACCATAGTTTCTAATCTGTGGATCTTCGTGCAATGATCTGCCGACCCCATGGCTGATATATTTTCGAACGACGCCATAACCGCGCGCTTCAGCATAGCTCTGGATGGCGTGCGAAATATCGCTTAATCGCCCGCCTGCCCGCGCAAACTCCAGCGCATGATACAGCGTCTGCTCGGTAACATCGAGCAATGCCTGCGCGGCTGGCTTTACTCGGCCTACTGGGTAGCTCCATGCCGAGTCGCCATGGTACCCTTGCCAAATCGCCCCAATGTCGATACTAACGATATCACCCTCGTGCAGTATCCTTGGCCCCGGAATGCCGTGAACGATCTCGTCGTTGACCGAAATACACGTTGCTGCCGGGTATGGCGTTGGCCCAGGGTATCCCAGGAATGATGGCACGCCACCTTGCTTGACAATATACTCGTGCACTAAGCGATTGAGCTGAGCAGTTGTAACGCCCGGGCGAACCGCCTCGCGTAATAGCAAGTGACACTCACCGACGATACGCCCGGCCCGACGCATAAGGTCGAGCTCAACCTTATTTTTCAGTGTCACTGCCATGCAAGCCCAATGCCGCCGTCATTGCCTCAGTCACTAGCGATATTTCGCGCCGACCGTCGATTTCGCGCAGATTACCGTGCCCATTGTAATACTCGATCAGCGGGCGGGTTTGGGCGAAATACACCTGTAACCGATGCCGCGCCGTTTCAAGGGTATCATCGCTGCGCTGGTATAGTTTCCCGCCACAATGGTCGCATACATCGGGCCGTTTTGACGGGAAATAGTATATATTATAAATATACCCGCAGGTTTTGCAAGTTTGCCGCCCTGCAATGCGCCGCAGCAGTACGTCGTCGGGCACGCGCAAGTATAACACATAATCGATCTTGCGCCCATGCTGCGCCAGTTCATGTTCGAGCGCCAGAGCTTGTTCACGTGTGCGCGGGAACCCGTCAAAAATGACACCCTGCGCACAGTCGGCTTTGCTAATACGCTCGATAATCATTTTGATGACGAGCTCGTCGGGCACAAGCTCGCCACGATCCATATATGCTTTGGCTAGCATACCAAGTTCAGTACCCTGGCGTAGCGCTGCCCGAAAAAGATCACCGCTCGCAACGTGGACTAACCCGGTATGTTGCTCAAGGTATTGTGCCTGTGTGCCTTTACCTGCACCAGGTGCGCCAAGCAGAATGACGTCCATGCCAAGCTCTTTTCCCGCTCACCGTCGAGCTGCCAAGCTACCGTGCTGGCCGCGCTGCCTTCCGTACTAGCGCGTAATAAACCCTTCGTAATTACGCATTACCAGCTGAGCTTCGAGCTGCCGCATGGTATCGATCGCAACACCTACCACGATCAGCAATGCCGTAGCGCTTAACCCAATTTGCACTCCCGTCAGCTGCTGGGTGAGGAAGGGAAGTACGGCAACAATCCCCAGGAAGAATGCACCGACGAGCGTAATACGGTAAACAACCTTGCTCAAGTATTCTTCGGTGCGCTTACCTGGGCGAATGCCGGGGATAAACCCGCCATTACGCTGAAGCGAATCGGGAATATTCTGCTGATTAAAAATCACCATCGTGTAGAAATAGGTGAAACCAACCACCAACAAAAACAGCAAGATTGAATAGATAAGTGTACCACGGCCAAATTGTGGGCTAAAGGTTTGGTATGTCCAGCAGGCCGCCTGTTTTAGGAAGCTTGCCCCCTGCGGGGCAACTTGCTCGGGGCATCCATATGAGGCAAGCGTACCAGGGAAAATAATAATGCTCTGCGCAAAGATGAGCGGGATCATCCCCGACATATTCACCTTCAGCGGAATATGGCTGCTCTGGCCGCCGTAAACCCGGTTCCCACGGACACGTTTGGCATACTGAACGGGAATTCGGCGCTGACCTTCTTGTACAAGCACAATGCCAACAATTGTGATCAGGCCAATAACCAGAAACGCAATCAGGCCGATGATCGTTGTCACATCACCAAGCGACCCGGTAGTAAATGCCTGGCTAATAAGGCTTGGTAGGCGCGATACGATACCGGCGAAAATGATCATTGAGATGCCGTTGCCAATACCACGCTCCTGGATTTGTTCGCCAAGCCATACGAGCAGCATTGTACCAGCAACCATTGCCGTAATAATGGTAAAAGTTGGAAAGAAGTTAGTAAAAATATTAAAGTCTGAGCGGAATACGTTTGCACCACCGCTTACGCCACGTACAATTGTGAGCGTTTGGCCATATGCCTGCAAATAGGCCATCGGCACAGTTACCCAAAAGGTAATGCGGTTAATTCGCATACGGCCCTGCTCGCCCTCTTTCTGCAACGCTTCTAATGCAGGAATAAGGGGTGTGAGCAGCTGCACAATGATCTGGGCAGTAATGTATGGGTAAACGCCCATTGCTGCAACTGAAAGATTTTGCAGCGCACCGCCCGCAAAAATATTAAGTAGTGCTGCGAGTTGGTTATCGCGTAATGCTTGCTGAAGCGTTGCTAATGAGTTCGGGTCGATATTAGGAACAGGTATATGCGCAATGAAACGAAACACCAGTAACATCAGCAGCGTAAATATAATCCGCCGACGTAGATCTGGAAGTTGCAGCGCTCGTAAAACCGATTGTAGCATCGACGATGTCTCCTCAATCAGGCTGCTACGGCTGGGTAAGGCGATACGATTACAAAGAACCTATCGCCATTCGCCCAGCACACAACGCCTACTTTCGGTTGCGCATAGCCGGGTTCGGCCCTGCGCTGCGGCTGCGGGTTTCGACATTCCAGGGGACTTCGACGATTGTTCCGCCAGCAGCTTCGATTTTTTCGCGGGCACTATTGCTGAATTTATGGGCTTCGATTGTCAGCTTAACATTCAGCTCGCCCTCACCCAAGATCTTGAGCGGCTTGTGTTTGCTAATCGCTCCCGACTCAATCAGGTCAGCGAGCGTCAATGCATGCTCGGCTGGCAATTCGCTCAGGTCGGCAACATTCAGCACCTGGTACTCAACGCGCCAGCGGTTTTTGAAGCCGCGTAAGTATGGCATACGCCGCACCATACGGTTCTGGCCGCCTTCAAACGTGCGATATGGCCCTGGCCCCGAGCGGGCTTTCTGGCCCATCATACCTTTGCCCGAGGTTTTGCCTTTGCCCGAACCCGGCCCACGCCCAACGCGTTTACGTTCGCGATGCGCACCAGCGGCTGGTTTTAGATCGTGTAGTTTCATCTCTATCCTCTGCCCGTGTGAGCGTTCAATAATTCTGTGTTATGAGCGCCGCCCGGCATTCAGGTTATCTTGTAGGGTCTTAAACTCATCCCATTTTCCATCAGCCGCCAGTTGCGCCTGCTCGGGCCAGGTGGTTGGGTCGGCCAAGCGCAGGTTCGCTTTCTGCAAAATTTCGCTCAGCGTGCTCACTTCAGTCGCAGCCAGTTGAGCGAATGTGTGAATCCCAGCCTCGCGCAGGATACCCGCAATCTTTGGGCCAATTCCTTCGATTGCCTCAAGATCTTCGGGCTTGGGCGTTTTCTTGGCGCGCACTGCTACTGGTTCGGCGGCAGCGGTCGTTCCTTGCTCAGGCACCAAGGTTGCTCGTGCAGCTGGCGTAGCTTTTGGTGCCTTCGCCGGGGCCGCTTCATCGGCAACTTCCGTGACGGTGACAAGGTGGCGAACCTTGAAGGCCATGCCACGAACAGCAGGCGTATCCTCGTGGATAACGGTGCTATGCAGCTTCCGTAACCCGAGCGAGGCGACCGTCGCCTTCTGGTCTACGCTATAGCCGATCGCGCTTTTGGTATAGGTAATTCGTAGCTTAGCCATCACGAAGCCTCCTGCGCCTCGGCTTTAACCCGCACGCGCCGCTGGTGCAACTCTTGCGATGTCATGCCGCGCATACGCGCCTGATCTTCAAGCGAAGTGAGTTCGCTCAGGGCCTTGAACGCGGCCTTCACCACATTCACCGGGTTGTTGCTGCCGTAGCTCTTCGAAAGAATATCCTTGATACCAGCGGCTTCAATTACCGGGCGTACACCACGCCCCGCAATAACGCCGGTACCGGGTGCTGCCGGTAGCAGCCGAACCCGCGCAGCGGCAAATTCAGTCTCAACATCGTGGGGGATCGTAGTGTTATTCAGCGGAATGCGAATGACATTCTTTTTTGCTGCCTCAACACCTTTACGAATGGCCTCGGGCACTTCACCAGCCTTACCCATGCCAACCCCAATATGGCCTTTGCCGTCGCCCACTACAACGACCGTGCTGAAGCTAAAGCGCCGGCCACCTTTAACGACCTTGGAGACGCGGTTAATCTGAACGACGCGCTCTTCAAGCTCAAGGCCGTCTGCATTAATGCGTTTCTGTGCCACATGTCCTCCAATAAGCGGTAGGTAGTGCGCGTTATGCCTGCCAGCAGCGAATTGCGGGTGTTGGTATACCCTGCTTACGCTACGAACAGGCGCGCGACCTGGTTAAAAGTTCAGGCCTGCCTCACGCGCCGCATCAGCCAGCGCCTGTATACGACCATGGTACTTAAAGCCACCACGATCAAAAACAACCTTATCGATACCGGCTGCCTTGGCGCGCTCGGCAATGAGCTGGCCAACCGCCTTCGCACGTTCGGTCTTGGTTTTGCCCTTCAACGTAGCGACAAGATCCTTATCTTGTGACGAAGCCGACACAACAGTATGGCTTGTGCTATCGTCGATGACCTGGGCATAAATATGGATATTGCTGCGAAACACACTCAGCCGTGGCCGCTCAACAGTACCAGCAACATGCTTTCGCACGCGCGCGTGACGGCGGATTCGCAACTCACGAGGTGAACGTCCTGCCATGACTTCTTTACTCCTGGCGACAGAGATTATATCCCCTGTCTAGTATATGCACTGCAGCGTGCCAGGTGAACTTCGTACGATACAAAGCCCACGTCATGCACGCCAAGCTACTTCGTCTTACCCGTCTTACCAGCTTTGCGGCGAACCTTTTCGCCCTGGAAGCGAATACCATAGCCCTTATACGGCTCTGGCGGGCGCAGGCCACGCAGCTTGGCGGCCTCTTCTCCCACGGTTTGCTTATTGATCCCGCGGATGATGACCTGCTGTGGTTCATTCGCGCTCTTGCGGTCGAGCACCTCAAATGTAACGCCATCGGGTGGCACTACGCGAATAGGGTGCGAAAACCCAACCTGCAAGATAATATTCTTGCCCTCGCGCGATGCACGGAAACCAACACCGCTGATTTCGAGCACACGCTGGTACCCATCGGTCACGCCAGTGACCATATTCGCCAGCAGCGAGCGGGTTAGGCCATGCAAGGCACGCACGCGCTGATCGTCTGAGGGCCGGGTGATCGTAAGCACGCCACCATCTTGCTCAATCGCAATTTCGGGTGGTAGCTGTTGCTCAAGCGCCCCTTTCGGGCCCTTGACTTTTACATAATTCGTGTCGGAAACATTGATCTCAACGCCTTTTGGAAGGGAGATCGGTTTTCTACCAATACGCGACATACTCGTTGCTCCCCGCTACCAAACGTAGCAAAGCACTTCGCCACCGACATGCTGCTGCCACGCTTCGTGGCCGGCCATCACACCGCGCGGAGTTGAAAGAATGCTCAACCCCAGGCCATTGCGTACCCGCGGAATATCGGCCCGGCCGGTATAAATACGTAGCCCTGGCTTGCTCACACGCTTAAGGCCAGTGATAACCGAGCGGCGATCACTCGTATATTTAAGGGTAATGACAATCGAATTCGCTGGCTGACCGGCCTGCACCTCGTAATCGCGAATAAAGCCTTCGCGCTTCAAGATGTCCGCGATCGCAACTTTCATTTTCGATGCGGGAATGGCTACCGTTGTGTGACGGGCCATGCACGCGTTGCGGATGCGGGTCAGCATATCTGCAATCGGGTCGTTAACGCTCACGACGCTCCTCCTTGAATACCAGTAATAGTTTTGGGCTGCACATGAATACTTTGCTCGACAGTGGGCACTACCAGCTTGATTTGGTAACGCCTGGAATCAGCCCTTTAAGTGCATTCTCGCGGAAGCAGATACGGCACATACCGAACTTGCGCATATATGCGCGCGACCGGCCACACAGCTTGCAACGATTATATGCACGAACCCGGTACTTGGGCGTCCGCTGAGCTTTGACGATCAGAGATTTTTTGGCCAATGTAAAGTCCTCCTATGCCCGGGCTGGTAAGTGGGGCATTGCTCTGTTCGCCCCTACTCCTGGCTCGTGCTAATCGCGAAATGGCATGCCGAGACGCTTCAACAGTGCGTAGCCCTGGGCATCATCGGGTGCACTGGTAACGATCGCGACTTCGAGGCCGCGAATTTTATCAACCTTATCGTAGTCGATCTCAGGGAAAATAATCTGTTCGCGTAACCCTAAGCTATAGTTCCCCCGGCCATCGAATGATCGTCGGCTTACACCACGGAAATCGCGCAACCGCGGCAAGGCCAGGTTCATCAGCCGATCGAGGAAATCGTACATTCGCGGGCCACGCAGGGTTACCATAGCCCCAATCGATTGGCCCTGGCGCAGCTTGAATGCAGCGATCGACTTTTTTGCTTTGGTAATCACTGGCTTCTGGCCGCTAATTGCGGTCAGGTCGCCTACGGCAGCATCCAATGCTTTGTTGTTTTGCAGAGCTTCACCCATCCCAATATTCAGGACGACTTTTTCCAAGCGCGGCACTTGCATGACCGTGCTGTACGAAAATTCCTGCATCAGGGCTGGCACCACTTCGCTCTGATATTTTTCTCTAAGTCGCGTTGCCATTGTTACTCCTCAAGGGCTTGGAAAGCCTCACTCCAGCTCTCCGGCCTTGATATGTGTAGCTAGAAGACCGTACCGTTGGCGACGTTTACGGTCCCCAAGCCGATAACTACTCGTCGATCGTCTCGTTGCAAGCCTTGCAGAAACGCACCTTGCGCTGCCGCCCGCGATCGTCTGTCTCTTCGAGAAAACGGTGCCCGGTGCGTGCAGCGCGCCCACAGCGCGGGCAGATCAGCATCACATTTGAAGCATCAAGCGGTGCCTCGCGCTCAATAATGCCGCTTGGCTTCCCTGGGCCGCGCTGCTTCAGGTGGCGCTTAATAATATTGAGCCCTTCAATAACGACACGGCGATCTTTGGGCAGCGCTTCCTTAATTTTGCCGCGCTTGCCTTTGTCTTTGCCGGTGATTACCAACACCTCATCACCAGTTTTGACGTGCATATCTCAACCCCTTACGCTTCGCAATGCGCCGTAGCCAACCCAGCCAGTGCTGATATTGGCCTGCTTACAATACCTCGGGCGCGAGCGAAATGATCTTCATAAATGCCTTTTCGCGCAGCTCGCGTGCCACTGGCCCGAAGATGCGTGTCCCGCGCGGATTGTTCTCTTTACCGATAATGACTGCAGCATTGTCGTCGAAGCGAATATGCGAGCCATCGGGGCGCACAAACTCTTTTGCTGTGCGCACAATCACTGCACGCACAACTTCGCCCTTCTTCACGGTGCCGCCAGGGGTTGCTTCTTTAACTGAGGCGATAATCACATCGCCAACGAAGCCATAGCGCACCCGAGAGCCGCCCATGACGCGGATACACATAATCTCTTTGGCACCGGTGTTATCGGCAACCTTCAGGCGAGTTTGTTGCTGAATCATTGCTAATTCTCCTCGCCCTGCTGAATGATCTCAACCACTTCCCAGCGCTTTGTTTTGCTCATAGGCCGGGTTTCACCAATGCGCACCACATCACCGATGTGGCACTGGTTTGTTTCATCGTGGGCATGAAACTTATTCGTTTTACGGATGATCTTGCGATAGAGCGGGTGCGGCTTCAGGTAGTCAACCGCCACCACCACGGTCTTATCCATTTTATCGCTGACCACCCGGCCAACCTTATAGAGGCGTCGTTGTTCGGCCATCGTTCGATCTCCTGGTCGTTAGAGGCCTAGCTCGCGCTCACGCAAGATCGTTTTAATCCGCGCAATCTCGCGCTTCACGATCCGCGGGCGACCGCTGGCTGTCAGCTTGCCCATTACCTGCTGAAAACGCAGGTTAAACAATTCCTCGTAATGCTCTTTTAGCTGGCTCTGCAGCTTTTCGGAGTCGAGGTTGCGCAGCTCATCGGTGTTCATTCGCTGGCCTCCACATCCTCGCGCCCAATAATTTTGCACTTGATTGGCATTTTTTGGGCTGCCAAACCCAATGCTTCGTGCGCGACCTCAGGCCGAACGCCGCCAAGCTCGAACATAACCCGGCCTGGCTTCACAACAGCCACATAATGATCGACAGCACCTTTACCCGAACCCATGCGCGTTTCGGCTGGTTTGGCCGTTACGGGCTTGTCGGGGAAGACACGTATCCAGATTTTACCGCCACGCTTGACATGGTGCGTAATCGCGCGGCGGGCGGCCTCGATCTGACGTGACGTGATCCACGTTGCTTCAAGCGCCATCAGGCCATAATCGCCAAATGCCACTGAGTTGCCGCGTTGCGCCATGCCCTTAGTACGGCCGCGCTGCTGCTTGCGGTATTTGACCCGCTTTGGCATCAACATAGTCGTTGCTCCTTCTACCCGCGCGCTCGTGCGCCGCCACCGCGGCCGCCACGACCACCACGGCCACCGGCGCCACCAGCACCACCGTCACGCTCGCCGCGTTCACGGTCGTTCCGACCGCCGCGTCCGCTGCGCTGGCGTGGTCGGCTCTCTTCCTCGGCAGCCTGGGAACGCGCCGTAGTAGACTGCACGACCTGAAGTTTGCCCATCGCATCGGGGAATACTTCGCCTTTATAGATCCACACCTTTACGCCAATGCGGCCATAGGTGGTGTGGGCATGTACCTGAGCGTAGTCGATATCGGCACGCAGCGTGTGGCGTGGCACGCGGCCATCGCTCTCGTTCGCAATGCGGGCCATTTCAGCACCGCCCAGGCGGCCCGAGCACTTGATTTTCACACCCTGTGCGCCAAGGCGCATCGCGCGCTGCACCGCCTGCTTCATTGCCCGCTTGTACGAAACGCGCTTGTTGATCTGCTCAGCGATGCTTTCGGCCACGAGCTGAGCTTCGAGTTCAGGCTGGTGAATTTCCTGGATGTTCAGCTTCACCTTTTTACCGGTGCGCTTTTCCAGGTCGGCTTTCAGCTCATCAACCTTCGCGCCACGTTTGCCAATAACAATGCCCGGCTTGGCCGTGAACACCGTTACTTCAACGCGGTTGGCCGCACGCTCAATATCGACTCGTGCCACCCCAGCATTCGCCAGTTCTTTGGTGATTAGCTTGCGCAGCAAAATATCTTCATGCAACTGGTCGGTGTAGGTTCGGTCGGCGAACCATTTCGATTGCCAGTCTTTGATATAGCCCAGGCGGAAGCCAATTGGATGTACCTTACGTCCCATTTAAATCTCCTCGCCGTCGTCCACGATCACCGTAATGTGTGTCGTGCGCTTGCGAATGCGGTCGGCGCGGCCACGAGCGCGCGGCATAAAGCGCTTGAATGATGGCCCCTCGTCGGCAAAAATCGTTTTGACAACCAGCGCTTCGGGATCCATTTCGAAATTATTCTCGGCATTTGCCGCCGCCGACTGTATTGTGCGTGCGATTTCTTTGGCGGCCTTCTGCGGTAGGTATCGCAGAATAGCGAGGGCGCGATCTACCGGTTTGCCGCGTACCAGGTCGATGACCGGGCGCACTTTCGTCGGTGAGATACGCACCATTTTATTAATAGCCTTCGCTTGCATCGTTATTTCACCTTCCCGCGCTTGTCGGCTTTTTTACCGCCGTGACCGCGGAAGAAGCGCGTTGGCGCAAACTCGCCAAGCTTATGCCCTACCATGTTTTCGGTGATATACACCGGTACATGGCGTCGGCCATCGTGCACCGCGATCGTGTGGCCGACCATTTGCGGAAAGATCGTTGACGGGCGCGACCATGTGCGCAGCACACGCTTTTCGTTCGCGCGATTCATGTCTTCGATCCGGCCGAGTAGCCGTGTGTCGACGTAAGGCCCTTTCTTAGACGAACGAGACATTCTATCCCTTCCTTTATATTGGGAGGAGGGGGAGGCTGAGCATCAGCCCGTGGCCTCTGGCGCGCTATGGCGCGCTCCCACCTATCACAACAGTCAGCCTTAGCTGAACAATAGACCGTTTATGGTTTCCGTCGGCGTACAATATAGCGGTCGGTGCTGGGGTTTTGCCGAGTGCGCACACCACGGGCTGGCTTGCCCCACTTAGTTTTGGGCGACATACCACGCGGCGCGCGCCCCTCGCCACCACCATGAGGATGGTCGCGTGGGTTCATAGCCGAACCACGCACTTCGGGTCGGCGGCCAAGCCAGCGTGTGCGCCCAGCCTTGCCGATGCGAATATTCTGATGATCGAGGTTGCCCACCTGTCCAATGGTTGCAAGGCAGTTACTCAGCACCTGGCGCATTTCGCCCGAAGGCATACGCAGGGTAGCATAATTGCCTTCCTTCGCCATTAGCTGTGCCGAAGCACCTGCGCTGCGTACCATAACGCCGCCGCGCCCGAGCTGCAACTCGATATTGTGAACCTGCGTACCGAGCGGGATCGAGCGCAATGGTAATGCATTGCCAACGCGAATTTCCGCATCTGGGCCGCTCATCACTGTATCGCCGACATTCAGGCCAAGCGGCGCAAGAATATAGCGCTTCTCACCATCGGCATAATTCAACAGGGCGATGCGAGCAGTACGGTTTGGATCGTACTCAATGGCGGCTACCTTTGCGGGTACGCCATACTTATCGCGCTTGAAATCGATAATGCGATATGCGCGCTTGTGCCCGCCACCGCGATGCCGGGTGGTAATGCGACCATAGTTATTACGCCCGCCACTCTTCGTTAGTGGAGCGAGTAGTCGCTTTTCGGGCTTTTTCTTAGTAATTTCCTCGAACGTCGCGACCGACATATTGCGGCGACCGGCTGAGGTTGGTTTATAGCGTCGAACACCCATCGTTTATCTCCGAGAAGTTCTGAGTTTTCAGTTACGAAGTATGCTGCTGCATCCTCACAACTCAAAACGTATTACACACCTTCGAACAGCTCGATCCGATCGCCTTCGGCTAGCGTGACAATCGCTTTTTTCCAATCGGCAGTGTAGCCGTAGCGGTTGCCGCGGCGGCGGAGTTTGCCGCGCACATTTAATGTGTGCACGTTGGTCACTGTGACCTTGAAAATCTCTTCGACTGCATGCCGAATCTGGGCTTTATTTGCCGCCCGGTCAACCTCAAAGCTGTATTTGTTCAGCGACATGAGGTTCGTATTTTTCTCGGTGATCAGCGGGCGGATAATAATTTGATGTGCGTTCATTTACGCCTCCTCGCTCGCTGCATCGTCGCTTACATCGCCTTCGGCCTGGCTCAGGTAGCTTGAAAGAACGTTAATTGCGGCACGCGAAATAAGCACATTATCATAAGTAAGCAGGTCGATAACATTGACATAATGCGCCAACAGCGTCTTTACGCCTGCAACATTCCCTGCCGACTTCTGCACGATATCATCTTTGCGATCCAGCACAACCAGTGTCTTCCCAGACATCTGAAAGGCTTGCAAGCTCTGTACAAAATCTTTTGTGCGCGGCTTCTCGAACGAGAACGCCTCAACAAAACGAATCTCGTCGGCTGCGTATTTGGCCGAAAGGGCCGAGCGAACGGCCAGGCGGCGCATTTTGCGCGGCATAGCCTGGCGATATGAGCGCGGATGTGGGCCGTGGGCAATACCGCCACCCTTGCGATGTGGCGCGCGAATTGAACCCTGACGTGCCCGCCCAGTACCCTTCTGGCGATAGAGTTTACGCGTGCTACCAGCAACTTCACCGCGGCCACGCGTGTTGTGCGTGCCCATACGCGCATTTGCTTGCTGGCGTACCATCGCCTGGTGCATCACCGGCACATTCGGCTCAATACCGAAAATATAGTCGTCCAGCTGAATGGTTCCTACCTCAGCGCCGGACTGATTGAAAAGTTTCGCTTCCATCGACGCGTACCTCTCCGTTAGTTCGTGGCTTTGACTGCGCGGCGAACCATCAGCAGTCCATTCTTCGCGCCCGGCACCGAGCCTCGTACCAGCAGGATGTGTTTATCGGCAAGTACCTCAACAACCTGCAAGTTTTGTACGGTCACGCGGCGGTTGCCCATGCGGCCCGCCATGCGTGTCCCTTTCCACACCCGCCCGGGGTCGGTACCTGCACCAATCGAACCGGGGGCGCGCCATCGGTCGCTCTGGCCGTGGGTTTTAGGGCCACCACTAAATCCATGGCGCTTGACGACACCCTGGAAACCGCGACCCTTCGATGTGCCAGTAACATCCACGATCTGACCAGCCTCAAACATATCAACCGTAAGAAGCTGCCCAACCTCGTGCTCTTCAATATTATCGGTTTGAAACTCTCGCAAATGGCGCACGAGCTGTCCGGCACCGGCCAGGTGGCCCTGTTCGGGCTTGGTCAGGCTTTTCGCCTTGGCCTCACCAAAGCCAATTTGTACGGCTTCGTAGCCATCGCGATCTTTGTTACGCACCTGTGTCACAACGCATGGCCCCAGCTCAATCACGGTAACCGGAACAGCTTCCCCTGAAGGGCTAAAGACCTGTGTCATGCCAATTTTGCGACCGAGCAATCCTTCAATCATAATTGCACCTCGGCAGCGTGCGGGCTTATGGTGTATTTGCCGCAGCGGCTGCTTCTCACGACTATCGTCCACCGACTACATGCACATCATTTAGTGGTCGGTTGCTGGCGGTTAGTCGCTCACTACTACAACTTAATCTCGATATCCACACCGGCGGGCAAGTTGAGCTTCATCAGCGCATTGATCGTCTGCTGGCTCGGGTCGAGCACATCAATCAGCCGCTTGTGCGTGCGAATCTCGAACTGCTCCTGCGAATCCTTATCGATGAACGATGAGCGTATAACGCTATATTTCTCGATCTTCGTCGGCAACGGTACCGGCCCAGCGACAAGCGCACCAGTTCGCTCAGCTGCCTCGACGATTTGCCGTGCCGATTGATCAAGAATCTTATGGTCATACGCTTTGAGGCGAATGCGAACCTTTTGCTTTGCCATTCTGCGCTCCTGTGCAGTAAACAAACACGAAAATGTCGAGTGCGGTGTTAGTGTCCGCACTCGGCATCTTCTATGCTCGGTTTACGAAACAATCTTGGTCACGA
>JAFEAS010000174.1 GCA_018266315.1 Chloroflexi bacterium SZAS-1
TGAGGAGGCTCGAACTCCTGGCCTCGACAGTGCGATTGTCGCGCTCTCCCAGCTGAGCTACACCCCCGCGACACCGCAGCAGTATAGCATGGAGGCGCTATGCTGTCAAACACACTGCGCTGTTTGTTATTGGGCACACGCAGAGTGAATACTCCGCGCTTGTGGCGCATGACGAAACGCACCATAAGATGTGGGCTACGTTGTAACAGGCGCCGCGCCGCCGCCGTCCTTGCTATGCGGTAGCAGCCGCAGTAACGGGTATGCGTGGGGCGTGTACACCAGCCCTAAGGGGTTATTGCGTGCCAGGAGTTGCAAGCGTGTTTCGCGCATGGCCCGCCCGAGCGGCACGCCCGCGAGAAATAGTGGAAGCAGCGTTTCGGCGAATGGCTGGGCTAGCTCCTCGAAGATCGTAATCTCGGTGCCAATCACACCGGCGGCGGCAGTGCGCTCAACCAGCACTTTTACCAGGTTGAGCGCCTGGGCGGGCGAAATGGCTGTCGTGTGGCAGCCGTTAATGAATATCAATGGGCGCGCCTGCGGCCAGCGAATGCGCAAGTTACTCCAATTATCGGTGGTGAGGTAGCCGGGGTGCTGTTCCGAGCCAATCACGAGCGCGGGGTTGGTATCTTGCAACATGCCATGGCAGTAGAAATACACTAGCTGAGGTTGACTGTTCTTCAATAAGCTTAGCACGGCTGCGCGCTCCGATTGACGTTGGATCGTCGCAGGCAGCTTGTCGAGCTGTGCGAGATGCATGGGCAGTAGTGCAAAGTCGGTATACATCGCCATATCGATCAGCGGCGTATCGGTATAGTCAATTTCGAATGCCAGATCGGGGCCATAGGGCGTGGGTGTGGGCGATCCAATGTCGTGCCGGTAGCCCCAGAAGCCGCTCGGACAGATCAGTGTTTCGCTGGTACGGCTTGGGCATTCGCCCATAAAGCAAGGCTCGGCGCCGAGCGACCCGCCCAGCTGCTGGACTTTTGCCAGGCTCTGCACGAATGCTGGGCACAATCCCTGAATATTTTGCGAATCTACCGGGTAATCGTAGATCAAGGCGATTGGCACAATATCGTTTGCCGAGAAGCGGGCGGCCATTTGCACCGTGCCAGGTGTGCGCATCCACTCGCGCAGCTGTTCAGCCCCTTCAACACCTGCGCCAAGCTGGGTATCGATGGTAAGGTACAGGCGGGTGCCGCGCCCAACCAGCTGTTTGAGATCCTGAAACAGGCGATCGTTCAGGCTTGAAGTGGATGCTGATGGGTTGTAGCGATAGGCGGCTTTACCATCCCACTCGGCTTCATCGCCCCAGCTTGCCAGCCGCAGCCCCCGGCGCGCCATGTCGATCATACTCACAACGTCGCCCTCGTTGAGGGTGGCGCTGCCCGCGAAGATTTGCTGCCCGTTCTCGCCAAGCAGCCGGAAGCTCTGGTTCCCGCTGCTGTCGCTATTCATGAGGATGCTCAGGCGGTGCGTTTCTACCTGGTTCAGGTGACGTGGTGCTAGCGCCGGACTGAGGTTGAAATCGAGTACCGACAGCTGGTATCGCCCAGTGTTGGTGAGCGGTGCGCCCGGCCCTACCTGCGCAGTTACCAGGCGCGATTGCACCAGCATGCCCCGGCAATACAGGTTTACGCGCAAATCGTAGCGCCTGCGCCGCCCCGGCTGCGTAGCCACACGAAATAACAGCCGCTCGTGTAATAGTGGGTCGCTGGCGGCCATGCCTGCTGGCACGGAAGCAGGCACCAGCACGCTGGCCGGGCCATCGGCGGGTACGCGCAGGATGCCAGTAGTTTCGGCCAGCACAAAGCTTTCGCTAAAAATGACGACACGCAGGTCAACCGTCTCGTTGGGTGGCAGGTCAGGCACTACAGTAGGTATTTGCTCGATCGAGCTTTGCTCGACTTCGCCTATATGAAAGCGAAACCAGAAGGTCGTGCCAAGCGACAATGGCCGATAGTTGTCGAGTGGCTGGGTTGGGTCTTGGGCGGCGGCGAAATCGGTATTGACGTACCGATCTGTCCGTGGCTGAAGCGGATGCAGGTTCTGAAGCTGATTGCTTGTGCTGGTGGGTGTATCAAACCCAAGCACCGGCGAACGCTCGCGCCAGCTGGTCGCCGCGTCGAGTAATGCCTGGGGATCGGCGAGCGCCAGCGCGGTGGGTGGGGTGTAGAGCAGGCCACAGGGTTGTTCGTTGCGCAGTACAACCACATAAGGGGTAGAAATGCGCAATGCCTGTGCCGCTTCAACATCGGTATCCAGCGGGATCGTCGGGCTTGCTGGTAATCTCAGATCGTCGAGCGTACGGTTGAGAAGTACATCTGGAGCATGTGTGGCAAACTGCGCCAGGTCAGCCAGGCCCAACACTACGTATTCGCGCCCACGCTGATAGAGCAGCAGCCAGCTCGCCGGGTTGGGCATTGCGCCGAGCGCACGCAGAGCGGCACCAACGCGCATACCTGGGCTGGCGTTAAGCACCTGGCGGTACAGGTCGCGCAGACGCAGCAACATAGCGATCTCTACAGGCTCTCGTCGCTGTCGAGTGTTTGTAGCACGCGGTGGGCTTTAAGCGCCAGCCACAGCGCTAGCCGTTCTTCGGCATCGTCGAGGTTCAGGCCGCTGATCTCGGTAATCCGCTCAAGCCGATAGAGCAGCGTATTGCGATGGACATGCAGCGCCTCGGCGGCGCGTGCCAGGTTGCCAAGGTTGGCAAAGAATGCTTCCAGTGTCTTCAGTAATTCGGCGTGCTGTTTGCGGTCGTAATCGGTCAACGCGGCCAGGGTTGTGCGATAAAACTCCCACAGCTCGGGCGATTCGCGCAGCAACAGCAACAAGCGATAGACGCCCAGATCGCCAAAATCGAGCACATGGGCGGTATCGAGTAGCTGGCGGCCCAGCAAAAGCGCCTGTTCGGCTTCGCGCAGCGAGCGCGGCCATGCGCTCACCGTTGTAGCATCCTTACCAATCGCCACAACAACATTAGGAATGTCGGGTACCAGCTGCGCACGCAGCTGCTCGGCTATGTCGCGCGGGCGCAGGCTGCGGCCATTCAACGGCAAATAGCACAGCACGCCATCGGCACGGCGCATGGTTGGGGCATTGAGTTTGAGTGCGGTCAGCGCGCTGCCCAGCGCCATAGTGATGCGCGCCCCACCATCGTCGGTATCGCTTTCGCCATTGGTGCATAGCAGCGCCACATGCGATTTGCGTAAATCATAGCCTAATTCCTGGCCGCGCCGCAGCAGCGCCTCGCTATCGGCAGGGGGGCCAGCCAGGACACTCTGCACAAAATCGCCGCGCAATCGCTCTTCTGCCGCCTGAACCGCCTGTTCTTTCGCCAGCTCAAGCGCCAGGGCGGTGGCACCTTGTTGAGCGGCTTGCCGATCCCACTCATCTATCGAATCGCCAGCGAGTGCCAGGAATCCAAGCCGCTCGCTGCCTGCGCCGAGTGCTTGTACCCAGATCGATTGGCCCAGGTGATTGTTTGCCCCAGGATCGGTTGGGCGCAGGGTTTGCAAGGCAACGCGTGCCGAGCCGCGGGCCTTCAGGCCGCGGAGTTCACCGCTTGTGGTGTAGCATGCAACCCCGCGCCCGGTGCGTTCGGTGAGCAATTCGAGCAGGCCCGGCAGCCCGGCGCCGCTAAGCGAGCGCTGATTGAGCAAATTGCCGAATTGCGCGGCGCGCCGTTCGAGCTGAGCTTCGTGATCGCTGATCAGGCGTTGAACTTCGCGTTCGGCCTCACGTAAATCGGCCCCAAGTGGCAACCCAAGTAGCGGCATACGCGCAACCTCAGCCGCTGAGCGTGCCGAATCGCTTACTTCGCCAATGACACCAATGGCCGAGATCGGCACTGCCGCCAGTCGCTCCACCAGGTTCGCCAGTGTCAGATGATCATCGAGCGCTTGCAGTGCTGCCAGCGATACGAGCGCAATTTCGCCGCCGCGCAGGTTGGCAAATGCCGGTAAGGTAGCGCGCGGGGTAACAACCCAGGTAACCTGCCGCTGCAGCCCAGGCGCGCCAGCGGCTACCCCGGTGCCAGGGGGCAACGCCAGCCGAAGAACATCATTCACAGTAATAGCGGCCATGGTCTTATTGCCTATAACGCGAGTTCTGTACCCCATATTGTAGCAAAAATTACCAAATCTGTTTCAGCCAATTTGTAGGTTTTATACAGCGGCTGGTTGCGACCCAAAGCACGCGCCACAGATAAACGAATTGTTAACTAGAACACCATGTGAGTGTGCTATACTCATCGGCGTCGTAATTCAAACGTGCAGGTTCAGCCGCTACCTCCTGGCTAGCGTAGAAGCGTATGTACTATGCTGGCGGGTATTGTGCATGCCTGAAACTGCCATAATCAGCCGTTCAAAGGAACACAATGAAGCAACACATAGCGGCTGTTTTTGCTGTTTGCCTCGCGCTTGTACTAGCTTCCGCGCTTACGCCCCCGGCTTTTTCGGCCCAAACACCCGCGCTGGCATCCGATGAAGCATTGGCTGTGTACTACGGCAACCTGCGCCGACGCGATAATGGCCTGCCGCCGTTGCGCGCCAACCGCCAGCTGACCGAAGCGGCACGCTGGTTCACCAGGGACTCGGTTGAGCATCGGCCCGACGCGTTCTGCGGCCATACCGACACGCTTGGTAATACCTCGGAGTTTCGCGCCCTGGAGTTTGGCTACCTGGGCCGCGCAGGGGCCGAGAATGCGTTCTGCGGCTACGTTCCCCCAGCTGATGCCGTGAATGGGTGGATGAATAGCCCAGGCCACCGCGCTAACTTACTCAGCGCTACCGTGCGCGAAACCGGCCTGGGCTATTACCGGCGCGATGCCGATGGGCGCGGGTATGTAGCGCAAATGTTTGCCGCCGACCCCGATTATGCGCCAATCGTGCTCAATAACGAAGCGCCTTCGAGCGTGTCGCCGCAGGTAAGCCTATATGCGTATAGTCGCGGCGATACCGCAACATTTGCCGGGTTGGGGCCATCGCACGAGATGCGAATTGCGACAAACCCGTGTTTTCTTGGCGCTGCCTGGCAGCCGTTTATCACCGAACAAACCTACACCCTGCCAACTGAAACCGGCTGGCACAGCGTGTATGTGCAAACCCGCGATGTGCTCAACCGCACGGCCACCGCCAGCGACGCCATTTACCTTGGGGATGGCGCGCCGCCCGCAGAGTTAAGCCTGGATCAGATGAGCACTACTTCACCTGATGTTACGCTGTATAACCTGAACGCGAGCGCCTTTCATCAGGTGCAATTCAGTCCCGGCTGGGTGGTTGATGATACCTTCGCAACATTTGACCGGGTGGGCGGCGCGGCGATGCGCGTGAACGACGCGGACGCGCTCGGCGGCACGAGCTTCCAGCTAGGTGGGAATGGTGTGGCCTGGGTGTGGACCACTGATTTTGTGAAGAATGTACCACTGGTAGCCTATGTTCGCCTCAAGGTCGATGATACTAGCAGCGCGGGGGAGATTGGCCGCATTACGATCGATGGTGGCGGGCAAACCTATGGCCCATTGGTGCTGCATGGAGCGGATTTTGCGGCGGCGGGCACCTACCAAGAATTTGCACTGCCATTCACCTTCAACCAAAACCCGAATAATGTCTTTCTTATATTCAATTTTGCTCAAACCGGTGCAACGCAATTATATGTCGATGCAATCTCAATTTTTAGCGCGCCGCAGCAGCTGAACGGGCCAACATTTACCTGGAACTTTCCGGGCGGCAACTATCGCGGGCAGGGGATTCAGCTGCGCTATATCGATGATGCCGGGCATGTTTCGCCAGCTGCCGAAGCCGAAACTATTCCGCGCGACATTCAGGCCGATACTACGAGCGTATCATTATTGGCTGAACGCGCCAGCGCCCAGCATCCGCTCAATACCATGAATGTGACGGCAGGCTGCCAGGGTAGTTCATCGCTGGTTGTCAGTGCCGATGCTAATTGGTTGCGGCCCCAGATTGTGGGTAATCGGCTCTCGATCATGGCCGACCAGACGGGCCTAGCCGTGGGAACGTACCATGGCACGGTTACCCTAAGCGTGCCGGGCGCGACTGATAGTACCCCGGTGCGCGTGGCCGTGACGCTGCGTGTCGTAGCCCATGTAAGCACGCTCTTCGTGCCACGCGCGTAGTGAACTGTGACATAACCGTAAGCTCGTTCAAGCGAGCCGCACGCTACAATACCTCATGCGTATCGCAGCACGACATATGGGTATCACGCAATGAGGGGTATTATGCAGCGAATGATTCGTGCAGTCTTGCTACTCAGCCTGTTCAGCATCATGCTCAGCCTGGCACCACATACGACGGTGTTGGCGGCATCGCAGGTAATCTATACCGATGCGCTAGCAACGGGCTGGGACAACTATTCCTGGGCGGCAGTGAATTTACAGGCCACCGCGCCCGTCCATACCGGCAGTAAAAGTATTGCCGTCACATACAGCGGTTGGGATGGACTATATCTGCACCATCCGGGTATATCCACAGCGGGCTTTAGCGCATTAAGCTTCTTTATTCATGGCGGCAGTGCGGGCAGCCAGAAGCTGAATGTATTTGCCATCCGCGCCAGCGACTCGGCCAACAGCCACGGCCCGGCGATTGCGGTGCCAGCGCCGCCTGCCAACACCTGGGCGCAAGTGCAGATTCCGTTGAGCAGCCTGGGTGCGGCCAACACCACTATTACGGGCCTCACATGGCAGGCAGCCACCGGCAGCGCGCAGCCGGCGCTGTATATCGATGATATTACCCTCGCAAGTAACGAAAGCCCCGATGGCCCGGTACTGGCGAATGGCACCCTCTTCCCACGCGCGGCCCGCGCCGACGGCTTTACCGCCGTGGTGGTACGCGCGCATGTTACCGACCCTCAAGGTGCCGCCGACATTGCTAGTGTGACTGTGGATGCAACCGCGTTTGGGCGCGGCACGGTGGCGCTGCACGACGATGGGCGCAGTAACGATGGCGCGGCGGGTGATGGCACCTATGGCGCAGCAATTACCATTGCGCCGGGTAGTGCCAGCACCGAAACGAGCCTGCTGGTTACCGCGCGCGATACCGCCAGCCATAGCGCCAGCCTACAGCTCGGCGCGTTCGATATTCTAGCACCGGCTGGCGGCGGAATTCCGGCGAAGCTGCCGCAGCGGCTAGGCTGGGGCACCAATCAATGGAGCGAAACGCCCGGCCAGGATTGGCAGGTGAATAGCCAGGTTTCTTGGGATTATGTCTACCAGTATATCACCTACGAATGGTACAGCGACCCCGGCCATTGGGGCGGTAATTTTGTGGGGCGGTTTACCCAGCAAGCCTGGAATAAGGGCTATATTCCAGTTATTTCGGCCTACCTTATTCTTGGCGTGCCCACTATATGTGGCGAAAGCCCCAGCTGCTACGCCCAGAAACTGCAAAACGCTGGCTCGGTAAGCAACTACCTGGCGGCGCTACAGCTGGCGGCAACCGAGGCCAAAGGTAGCAAGCCAGTTATCTTTCATATCGACCCCGACTTCTACGGGTATATGCAGCAATATAAATATAGCACCGGCGCACCAGCCCCCGACGACCCTGGCTCATACCCGGTGGCGCTGAATGCACCCGGCTATGCAAATACGCTGGCCGGTTTTGGCAAGCGCGTAGTCGACCTCATTCACACGACTGCGCCAAATGCGCTGGTTGCGCTGCAAGCCAGCAAGTGGTCGACCAACCGCGACCCGAATATCATCACTGCCGCCGAAGTACCCGGGGCGGCCCGCAGTACGGCGGCATTCCTCAAGGCCATGGGTGGCGACAAAGCGGATCTGCTGTTTGTTGAATGGAGCGACCGCGACGCAGGCAGCGGGCTGCGCCCATGGTGGGACGATACCAACCGAAATGTGCCGCGCCCAACCCGTGCAGTGCTGTGGGAAAATGCGCTTTCGGCAGCGGCGGGCAAGCGCCTGATGCTCTGGCAGGTGCCTGCCGGGAATATCAATCTCAACAACACCTGCGACCATTACCAAGATAATCGAGCGGC
The DNA here is from genome assembly GCA_018266315.1 of Chloroflexi bacterium SZAS-1. Lineage (GTDB taxonomy): Bacteria > Chloroflexota > Chloroflexia > Chloroflexales > Roseiflexaceae > Kouleothrix. The sequence continues at coordinate 8,011 of JAFEAS010000174.1, forward strand.
GTATCTCTTCAACCACCCGCGCGACGCCTACGACTCAGGCGTTATTGCGGTAATGTTTGGCGGCGGTGCCACATGTATGACCAGCCCGGCAACCGATGGCGGCTTTATTGCAGCCCAGGGGGCAATCGCCTATAACGCGCCAGGTACACCAACTGGCCTGGAAGTAGTTGGTAACACCGGCGCGAGTATCGTGTTGCGCTGGAACGAAAATACCGAGCCCGACCTGTTTGGCTACCGATTGCGCTACCAGCAAAATGGCGGTGCCATTAGCACAATTGACCTGAGCCGCGCCAATCGCACTACCCTTGTATTGCCCAGTGCAGGCAGCTGGCAAATCAGCATTGCCGCACTGGATGCTATGGGCCGCGCCAGCGCTTATTCGCCGCCGGTGAGTGCAAGCACCACGCAAAGCGCCGCCCGCGTGCTAGTGCCAATCGCGCGGAATCCTTAGCTGTATCGCCTTCGCTGGCGCAGTGAAATGTTTCGCTTCCTTAGTGGCAGGATTTACGCGGTATCCAGCGTTTCAGGAATGTAGCCTGCGGCAGCATGGTATCGAACGGTTTGGTGTTCCGCAGTCGGCGCTTCGCGCCGACTGCGGAACACCATGATAAAAAAGTACCGCTCTGCCGGAGGTAAAAACACTGGCCGCATAAGCCCTGTTAGGGAATACATATGCTCCATGCATATAAAATAGGGGCTTGACTCTCCCGTATATGGAGGGTGTATACCTGTAGCCAGGAGGCCTTCCTATGATCCGGATCGGCGACTTTTCGAAACTGAGTCGGGTATCGATCAAGACCCTGCGCTACTACGATGAAGTAGGGCTGCTGAAGCCAGTGCATGTCGATCGCTTCACCAGCTACCGCTATTACGACTACCATCAGCTTTCGCGCCTCTATCGTATCCTTGCGCTGAAAGATCTGGGGTTTGCGCTTGAGGATATCAGTCGCTTACTCGCAGGCAATCTCGCGGTTGGGCAAATGCAGGCGATGGTGCAATTGCGGCAGGCCGAGATACGGCAGCGAATGGTGGAAGAGCTTGAGCGTTTAGCGCGGGTTGAGATCTTACTGCGGCAGATTGAACAGGGAGAGATCATGTCCAATTATGATATCGTGATCAAGCAGATCGAGCCGTTGCTGGTTGCATCGGTGCGTGATGTCGTGCCTACACCACCTGAACAATATTCGCTCTGGGGCGAGCTGATGGCCTACCTTGAGGGTAATAGTGCGTATATGTCTGGCCCGCCGATGGCGCTCTATCACGATGCGGAAGTACCTGAGCAGGACTGGGATATTGAGGTGTGCATGCCGATTGTTGGCCTAGTTCCCGGCACCAAGCGTATCAATGTCCACACGCTGCCGGGCATTGCGATGATGGCGTGTGTGGTGCATAACGGGCCATTTGCAACGATTGGGCAGGCCTATGATGCGCTGGCGCGCTGGATCGATGAGCATGGGTACCGCATTGTCGGGCCAGGGCGCGAACTCAACTTGCGTGTTCCCGATCCGCCAAATAATCAAAACGACCCCAACGCCGTAAACGAGATCCAATTCCCAATTGAAAAGGTGTAGGCTCGTGATCGCCACAGGCATCGCCAGCAAGCGGAAGTTCCCGCTGTATCAGGTGGAGCTGGTAGTAGGCACTGCACAGGTGCAGGAATGTGTACGGGCGGATTGCAATCACAACAATCCGCCCGTTTGCCACAATCTACGCAATTGCCCAGGTGGCTCAGGAGTGCGCTTGCTCCTGGGCATACAATAAATATGGCCCTTTGTCATCCGCTCCGGCGCGTTCAAAATGCATGCCAATTTTCTCGGCCACGCGCTGCGATGCGATATTCTCGGCGTCAATCAGGCAAACCAGGCGCGTGAGTTTCAGGGTATGGAAGCCATAATCGCGCACGCCGCAGGCGGCTTCGGTGCCCAGGCCCTGGCCCCACAGGCGCTTATCGATCATGTACGCCACTTCGACTTCCGCCCGACCATCAAGCTCCCAGGGCAGCAAGCCACAGCGCCCAATAAACGCACCATTTGATTTCAGCACCGTAGCCCACAACCCTAAGGCGGGATATTGCGGATGCCCTTGTTTGAACCAGTTCAGCTCGGCGCGGGTTTCGGCCAGCGATAACGTTCCTTCAGGATAATAGCGGCGAATAGTGGGGTCGTGATAGAGTGCGAATAAATCGTTCAGGTCACGCTCCTCCAGGTGGCGAAGGATAAGCCGCTCGGTTTCAAGAATGTGCATGCTGCTGTTCCTTATGTGCTGCGCTTGTATAATCCTGGCGTGCGTGCCACCCATGCGCTCTATTGACATACTAACACGGCTGTGCTAGGGTACAATCCCAAACCATACTGCCTAGAGGAGCGCACAATGCCGCACCCACTTGTGCTACAGCTACGCTTTACCCGCAGCGAGTTTTGCCGTGCCCTAGCCGGAGTTTCCGATGCCGATGCCCGCCGACAGTTCCCACCAATCAATTGTATCAGCTGGAATATCGGTCACTTGGCCTGGCAAGAACAGCGCTACTGGCTGACCGCCGGGCAAGGCCAGGTATTAGTGCCCGAGCTGAAGTCTCAGTTTGCCTATGGTGCGCCAGCCAGTACCCCACCGCTCGACACAATGTGGCAGGCATGGCACACTGTCACCGCTGCCGCCGACCCCTGGCTCGATACTCTGACGACCGAACGCCTGGAGTCAACCGTTTCGCTACGCGGCTGGTCGGATACATTAACCCTGGGATCGCTGATGCTGCGGGTTATCTACCATTACTGGTTCCACACCGGCGAAATTATGGCGGTGCGCCAGCTCATGGATCATCCTGAGCGCCCCGATTTTGTAGGCGATATTGACAACGAGGCGCCCTATCGTCGTGAATAATGCAGGTGGTTCGGCTGAGCGTACATCCATTGTATAAGTATCGCTGGTTTCTCTATGCGCTCGCTGGCCTGGGCTTTGGCGTGTTCGATTGGTATTATCTTGAATTCTTGATTCGCTTCGACTGGCCACGAACACTTTTCACGACTGTCATCGCTGTCAGCCTCAACTGGGGCATCTGGCTGGTGCCTGCGCTGCCGCTGGCGATTGCTGAAGTGCAGCGTTCGCAGCGCATTCGCTTGAGTGCCTGCGCGGTTGCACTGTTCTGGCTGTGTGCAATCACGGCATATTATCTCTATTATGGCTTTTTGCTGGCGTTCGATGGCAGCGCGCCGCTGTCGTTGCGCGCGGCGTTAACTCATCCTTCGCCCACTGCCTGGGCGGATTGGTGGAGCATTTTGCGCAGCCAAACCCTGTACGCTATACTCGATTGGAGCTGGATGGCCCTGGGCGGCGGCGCGCTGGTTGGTGCACGAGTTGGTATACTACACCAGCTATTCCGCTCGCGTATGCGCGCCCATATTCGATGAGGAGCCAAGCTATGAGCACCGCACCCCTGCACACTAATCGCCTGATTCACGCCACCAGCCCCTATTTGCTGCAACACGCCCACAACCCGGTCGATTGGTATGAGTGGGGTGCGGAAGCGTTCGCGCGCGCGCGGGCCGAGGATAAGCCAGTGCTGTTGAGCGTGGGCTATGCCGCCTGCCACTGGTGCCATGTGATGGCGCACGAATCATTTGAGGATGCGGCCACCGCGCAGGTGATGAACGAGCACTTTGTGAATATCAAAGTCGATCGCGAGGAGCGCCCCGACATCGACAGTATTTATATGACGGCGGTGCAGGCCATGACTGGTGGCGGCGGCTGGCCGATGACCGTCTTTCTTACGCCCGATGGCGTGCCGTTCTATGGCGGCACCTACTTCCCGCCCACGCCGCGCTACCGCATGCCCGCCTTCACACAGGTATTGCTCAGCATTGCCGATGCCTACCGCAACCGGCGCGATGAGCTGCTGAGTGCCGGTAATGAGCTGCTTGAGCATATGCGTACTGCCAGCGCGAGCAGTTTAGCCGAAGGCCAGATCACGCATGCTGTGCTCGACGAAGCCTATGCTATGCTGCACGGCCAGTTCGACCCCAGCTATGGTGGGTTTGGCCGCGCGCCCAAGTTCCCGCAGCCAATGACCTTCGAGTTTTTGCTGCGCTACGCCCAGCGCACCAATACCGCCTTAGCCTGGGAGATGCTGCACAAAACGCTGCACGCCATGGCCGAGGGTGGCATGTACGATCAGCTTGGCGGTGGCTTCCACCGCTACAGTGTCGATGAGCAGTGGCTGGTACCGCATTTCGAGAAGATGCTGTACGATAATGCCTTGCTGGCGCGGGTGTATACCGAAATGTTCCAGGCCACCGGCGAGCCGTTCTACCGGCGCATTGCGGAAGAAACGCTCGA
>JAFEAS010000175.1 GCA_018266315.1 Chloroflexi bacterium SZAS-1
GCCGATCATAATGCCGTGCCAGCCCTGCGCCATGGGCAAGAAATCGTACAAATCGCCGCCGAGATCGTGCGCTGGTAATGAAATGGCACTGATTTCCCAGCCGGGTAAGCGCGGCACAGCCTCGAGCAAAAGGCCCTGTTGAATATCGCGGGCCAGCATCAGGTCGTGCTCAATCTCGGCCTGGCGGCGCAGTTCGGCCTCGCTCGGTGCCGGTGGTTGTACACTCGGGGCCGCCATAGGCCGTTTGCGCACTCGCGCCAGCGCCGGAATATGGCCTAACAAGCTAGCCTGAGTGCGGCGATATGGTTGGTGTACAGACTTCGACATATACTACGTTAGATAGTAACGGGGGCCTATGCCCCTGCTTTGCTCGTCCTAGAACGCGAGAGATGTTCGAGATTGCGCTGGCACGTTTCACGCAACCAGGGTATTGCCACACCGTCGAGGAGTTCACCTGGCGGATGACGATCGAGTTTTTGCAATGTATTACGGTATTCCAGCATTGCTTTTTGTGGCTGCCCGCCACGGTGGTAGGCTTCGGCCAGATGAAACGATATCAATGCGGCATCCGCATTAAGGTAGCGTGCGCGTTCAAGCTGTTGAATAGCGATTGCCCACTGTTCTTGACGGCTGGCGATAATGCCCCGCAACAGATACGCCTCATCATAGAGGGCATTCAACTCGATCGCCCGCTGTACTTCGGCACTCGCTAAATCGAGGTCGCCGCGATCCGCGTGGGCGCGCGCGATGAGCGTAAGTGCCTCGGCAGCAATGGCCGAGCGTAAGGGAATATGCCGCAAAATATGTAATGCCTGGTCGAGCTTGCCCTGGCATAGGAGTTCGTGCCCTTGCGCCAGTAATTGACGGTTCGCCATTTCATCTACGTTGGCCTGTCCAATAGCTGCCGCGCTCTCTGGTGTGCTCGTGCGTCGCGCATGGGCCGCCCGTAGCGGTGCGGGCGCAGCTGATGGCTGGCTGAGTGCGCGACGGTTACTCATGGGTTTTAGCTGCGATGGCGGTAATTTTGGTTTTGCTATGCGCTCACTATTTGCCGGTTTTGAATAGACATATGCGCCGGTGGTTTCGCGTGTGACAAAATGCTCGAAAATATTCCAGAGCGTTTCCGAAAATCCGAGAAAAAGCAGTCCATCTGTTGGTAAACATGCATAGAAACGCGCAATTAAGGCGCGGCAGGTTTCGAGCTGAAAATAGATCGTGACGTTCTGGCAAAAAATAATATCAATGTTCTGGGTATATGCAGGGAATGGGTCGAGCAAATTCAATTGCTGAAATTGCACGAGCGCGCGAACTTCAGGTTTAATCATGTAACCGTCGGTGGTAGGGATGAAGTAGCGAGCAACAAGATGCGGCGCAATATTTTGCAGGGTACGCCCTCGGTACACACCAGCCATTGCTTTTTGCAAAGCTGCTTCACTCAGATCTGTCGCCAGGATTTCGATTGGGCGTAGCAGGGTACGGCCAAATGTCTCAAGTGCGATGATCGCTAGCGAGTAGGCTTCTTCGCCGGTGGCACAACCAGCGCTCCAAATCCGTATTGGGCTGCCAATAGGTTTGCGAGCATGGAGCTCGGGCAATAATTCTTTTTGTAGCGCCTGAAAATGCGGCGCATTACGAAAGAACATTGTTTCATGGTTAAGCACAAGCTCGGCAAGTCGGCCCAATTCTGGGCGCCCTTTGGGCGAATTGAGCAGCTGCTGGTAGCTGCTTAGGGCGGCACCGGTTATGGCGAGCCGGTGCGCAATCGACTGCTCAAGCTGCCGCTGGCGACTTGCATCAAGGTATACCCCACTATATTCAGCGAGCAGATTGCGAAAGATTGCAAATTGCTCCAAGGGCAGTTGAAGTACTGGTGGAGCGATTATAGGATTCGCTGGCTGTAGAGTTTTACGCCGGTGGCTCATACTTCGCCTCGCTTAAGCGTCAGTGTCTGGGCTAGCTGCCCGACGCGCGCAATAAGGTGGTGAGCAATTGCCGGGGCAGCGAGCACATCGCTTGCCGCATCAAGCTGAATAGCGGCGCGCGGCATACCAAAGATGGTGCAAGTTGTCTCGTCCTGGGCAATCGTGTAGCCGCCCTGACGTTTGATCGCAAGCATTCCCTGTGCGCCATCGCGCCCCATACCGGTGAGTAGCACCCCAATGGCATATTCGCCAAAAATCGCGGCGGCGGCCTGCATCGAAATGTCAATCGAAGGGCGATGGATCGATGCTGTGTTATTGCTCAAATGAACGACTGAATGCGAATCAATTAGTATATCTGTTTGGTCGGGGGCCACAATAATTTCACCGGGCATGATCTGATGCCCCTCTTTGCCCAGGCGCACAGGCATAGGACTGGTGTGCCCAAGCCATTCGGCCAGGCCAAGGCTAAACCCCGCAGCAATATGCTGAACCACTAACACGGCAGCAGGGAGATCGCCAGGCAGATTATTCAGAATCTGGTTTACGATACGCGGCCCACCGGTGCTGGCGCCAATCACAATCAGCGGGAATTTAGGCGTTTTTCCCTCATTTGCAATCGTCGTAGCTTCAATCATAGTGAAGCGTGTCGGCGCTGCCGAAGCCTGACTAGTGGACAGGGTACGCGCTGATATGCGTGCAGTTATCGTTTCTAGCTTAGAAGATGTAGACCGCCGCCGACCGCGCAAGTGTGTAACGACTTTGACGCGCGCCAACACTTTAATTCGCTGAATTAATACTTGCCTGGCCTGCGCTAGCTCGGCTGGACTATGCCCATTGGGTTTTTCAAGCACCTCAAGCGCACCAGCATCCAACATTTTGAACGTAATATCTACATCATAGCGTGCAAGCGAAGCGGTGAGTACCAGAATTGGAGTTGGGCAATAGGCCATCAAGTACTCGGTCGTTTCCAGGCCGTCCATTACAGGCATACGCACATCCATCGTCACGATATCTGGGCGTAATTTCTGAGCCAGGGCAATTGCTTCGCGGCCATCACTGGCATAACCAACGACTTGAATTGACGGGTCTTGCTCGATCAATCCAGCAATTACTTGCCGCATCAATGCCGAGTCGTCAACAATAAGAACGCGAATTGCTTGGCTCATAGCTGTCGAAATCAACCGGGGCGCTTTGCCCAGGTAGATACATAGAATGACACAATAGTATTTTTTTCTTCGAGGTGTTTTTTTGTTTGTAGTGCAAAAAAGACCTGGAAGAAACGAATTTGTTCGGTAAGCGCTAGCTCTGACATAACTTTATTGTTCGGGAGCGACACCGGCCCACTGCCGGATAAAGAGTGTTTCCGACAGAGTATCGTACTTGTGAGTACATATGTGAGCCGACCCTGGTTCTACACGACTCTAGGCGTAGCTCACTCCATCTCAAGAATATGTTTGACGCGGTTGGGTAGGTTGAGCAGGTCGATATCTTTATTCAGATAGTCGTCGACGCCAGCTTCAAAGGCAGCGCGCTTGTCGTCGCTGGATGTTAGCATAATAATACGCAGATCGTCGAGTGCCGGGTTGTTGCGCAGGCGCCGACATACCTCATATCCATCAATGCCTGGCATCTGCACATCGAGCACCATGAGGTCGGGGACATCATCGGCGATTTTTGCGAGCGCCTCTTCGCCACTATGGGCTAGCTGCACATCGTAACCATACATACTGAGACGCATTTTTACAATATCGGTTACCAGCTTGCTGTCATCAACAACGAGTATCTTGTCGGTCATGCTCTGCTCCAGTTGAACAGTAATGAAATAGACGTGTGTACCTCTATTTTTACCGTGAATTTAGTTTAGGAGTTGCTCAATTGTTTTCAATAAGCCATGTTGATTGAATTGACTTTTGACGATATATGCCTGCGCCCCCACTTCCAACCCACGCCGACGGTGCGCTTCGGAGGCCAAGCTTGTAACAATGATTACTGGGAGGTCGGTTAGGCCAAGCTCGGTGCGAATAGTGGTGGTGAGTTGGAAGCCATCGACGCGTGGCATTTCGACATCGCTTACGACCAGATCGTAGGGTTCGCTCCGCAGTTTGTCAAGGGCATCGAACCCATCGATCGCGGTTGTCACATTATAGCCGGCTGAGTGCAAAATCGAGCGAATCAGCTCACGTGTGGTAAATGAATCGTCGGCGACGAGCAAATGGGCTTGCTTACGCTGCTCGGTGTCCTTGTTTAGTGGTGCGGTGAGTGTAATACCACGCGCGGTTTGCACCAGCGTAGCCGGGTTTATGAGCAAAATTAACCGGCCATCGCCAAGCTGAATGGCACCATTGAAGCGCCGCTGTTTTTCGAATAATGGCCCTAGCGGTTTCACCACAACTTCGCGCTCATCGAGCAGCCGGTCGACGAGTACCGCTAAGGGACGTTGTGTACCAATAATTACGGCAGGCATACGGTGGAGTGGCGCTTCGGTTTGTGCGCTACTTACATCAAGTAGATCGGCCAGCCGCAGCAGCGATGCAAGCTTGCCATTATGCGTCAGCATCGAGCGCCCTTCAACCGTTTGTACGCGATCGGGGTAGGCCCATGTGCTGCCCTGGCAACCCGAGGCCGGTAGCGCAAAAATATGCTCGCCAACTTCTACTAGCAGCACGCGCGTTGTCATCAGGGTTAAGGGGAGCGAGAGAATAATGGCAGTGCCCTGCTCGGGCTGGGACTCGACTTGTACTTGCCCGCCAAGCTCGGCAATATTGGTGCGCACTACGTCCATGCCTACGCCCCGCCCGGAGATATCGGTAATGAGCTGTGCGGTGCTAAATCCAGGCATAAAAATAAGCTCAAACGCTTCTTGATCCGTGAGTGCGGCCGCAAGCTCGGCGGTATACATATTTTTGCGTACCGCCGCAGCGCGTAATTGCACAGGATCCATGCCCCGGCCATCATCCTGAACCCGTACTTGCGCAAATGCGCCCGAAGCATGCGCGCTGATGCGAATGGTACCGTGGCGCGGCTTCCCCAGTTGTTCGCGCGCATCGGGCAGCTCGATACCATGGTCAACTGCGTTGCGTACGAGGTGAACGAGCGGATCGGTCAGCATTTCGACAATTTTGCGATCGAGTTCAGTGGTTTCGCCCTCAAGCACAAGCTCAATTTCTTTGTTTGTTTCATGCGCTAGCTCGCGCACTGCACGAGGAAGGTAGGTAAATGCGGTCGATATCGGTAGTAGTCGCGCCGACATCACTTCCTCTTCCAAATCGGCAATGAGAAGGTTGTTTTGGTTGGTGTATTGGGTAAATTGTTCGGTGTGCGCGTGCATAAGCTGGCTTGCCCGATCGCCAGTGTTGAGGGCAATATTCAGGTACTTGTCGAGCACCTCGCGCTGCGCCCGCGAAAAACGTAGCACTTTTAATTCGCGCTCGAGGCTGAGAAGCGCCTGTTCCTGCTGCGCGATGATCTGGCCGATATCGTGCAACGTCTGTACATGATTAGTTTGTATTTGCCGCCCAACTGCTAGTTCGCCTGCAAGGTTGAGCAATCGGTCGAGCCGATCGACCCGCACGCGAATGGTTTGCCGGGCTGTTTTCCGTGCTTGAGTGATCACCGGGCTGGGAGGCTCTGGCTGCGACGCCGGTGGGGGAACCACCGCCGAATCTTGCAGTGGTCCTGCTGCTTCAGGGAGGGTAAAGCGCTCGCCACGCCCAAGTGTGCGAGTGAGTTCCGAAGCGTCAAGCTGCGGCTCGCGTCCTTCAACCGCTGCGTTCGCCAGATCGAGGATCGCATCGCCACCGCGTAACAGATCATTGGCGAGTTCACGATCGAGCACGCGGCGCCCTTCGCGCACGGCGCCCAGAATATGCTCGCATGTATGTGCAAGCCGACCAATTGACTCGAAGCCGAGTAAACGGGCCGAACCTTTGATCGTGTGCATTGCCCGGAAAATCGTGTCGATCTGGGTACGGTGCTCAGCAGTATCGGGGGCAAGTTCCTCAATCGCGAGCAGCCCATTGTTCAGCACACGGATGTTCTCGCTAGTTTCATCGCGAAATTGATTATAGAAGGCGCTTAAATCCATAGTGGCCGATTCATCCGCTGCTGTACAGTGCTTGGATACGGGTTATGCCCCATTTTTGCGGCTGGTAGTATCTAGCCGCCGCTGGTTACTGGAAATTGTATCGGTGCTCGATTGCGCAATATGCGTATCATTATACGAAAGCCCATGTAAGCGCTCAGCTATTGCCGTGAGCATTTGGGCGGCATCGGCCATCTGCCGTGAGCCAGCAGCGGTTTGGCGCGCCACATCCGCAATCTCGCGCATCGTTTCTACAACTTGGTCGCTTGCGCTTTGCTGCTGTGCGGTTGCCAGGCTGATCTCAGCACCGCTTTGGGCCGTGCGCTCAGCTACCAGCACAATAGTATTCATTACCTCACCGGCACTATGGGCAAGCTCAACGCCAACCTCTACTTCTTTCCCGCCCTCTTCAGCCGCAAGCACGGCTGAATTGGTAGCTTGCTGAATTTCAGCTATAACACCCTTCACCTCTTTTGCTGCTGTCAGGGCCCGATTTGCGAGGCTTTTTACTTCGGCGGCGACCACGGCAAAGCGGCGGCCATGCTCACCCGCACCGGCGGCCTCAATCGCCGCGTTCAGTGCAAGCAAATGGGTCTCATCGGAAAGGTCGTTAATCAGGTCAATAATTTCGCCAATTTGCTGCGAGCGCTCACCCAGGTTCAGCACACGTGAAGAAACGTCGCGCATGCGGTTGCGAATACGCTCCATTGCCTCGATACTTTTGTCGACTGCCTCCTGCCCATCGCTGAGATTTTCGAGCGTCTGGCTTGCGGCCTCGGCTACTTGCTCACCGGCAGCTGCGATCTGGCGTGCTGTTGAACCAAGTTCCTCGATGGTAATACTCACTTCCGATACTGCACTCGCTTGTTGCGTTGCGCCGCTGGCTTGCTGATGCGAAGCCGCCAGGAGTTCCGACGCGGCGGTTGAAAGCTCGCTACCTAATTCCACTTGCTGAATATTTTTTTCAATAAGCTTCTGATTTGACTCAAATAAGGCATCAGATTGGGCGTTCGCCTGCGATAGAAAATGTGAAGTGCTGCTTGACCAAACCGAGGCTAAATAACTTAATAGCCACCCTATTGCGATGAATACGAGCACTATGAAAACGGTAAGAGATATGCCATTAAGTTCGAGCATTGGCGTGAGAATGTTGAAATTTTGGAGCGCCACAGCGCTAAGGAAGCACACTAATGCCACGAAAAAAAGGCGTAAACTGCTGTGTTTATTACCAAAGAGGCTGCCAGCTAAAATTGGTATGAAATAAGCAATACTGATAGGCCCGGTCGTGCCACCAACGATAAACGCTGCCACTGTAATGGCAATAATAGTGCCATAGAGAAATAGGGCGGTGGCAATGTTATATTGTTTTTGATAAACTAACCATATAACTGGAACAATAAGTATAGTTGACAGAATGGCTAACATAGCCATTGCTGTAATGGTTTGTTGCTTAGGTAATATGCCGGTGCTATAGAGTAGGAATAAAATTATCAGTGCAGCGATTGCTGTGGCACCTAGCACGATCGCAGAGCGCATAATGAGCTTGCCGCGTGCAGCTTCGTCGCTATATAGGTCTGCGATACTATGGCTGAAGTGATTTGATTCAGATGCCTGAGGCATAGGTTATGCTACCTTTATCATGACTAGTTGACGAATGTTGCAGAAGAACACTCCGTGCGATTGCCCGTACATCGAGCTGTACGATTGGTATATCATTATAGTTGAGTACGCCAACTGCCCAGGGTTGCGTGAGATGTTGTTGGAGTAACCCGGGCAATGGTTCACTCCTATCGTACTCAAGAAACGCTTCAACCGCATCCACTAACAGTGCAACATACCGGCGCCGTAGTGGAATGAGGAGCGCGTGTCGTCGGGTCTGAGTGCTGATGTCAGCCGGATCGAGGAATGCGCCCAATTCCACACACACACATGGTCGATCCCCCCCCACTGTCTCCAACACTGCAGCATCGCGCACTTGCCGTAGCTCAGCCAGATCACTATGCCGGGCGGCATAGCGATGGTGAGCAGTACGGAGAATGATCAATGCGCTGGCGCTCATCATTTACTCTTGGGCGCGTAACCCGGTAATCAGCTCATCAAGATCGAATAGCGCGATTGTTCGTTGGTCCGATTGCGTCATACCGCGTAGAAAACGTGCTCGCGCTGGATCGAGCGCAATGGGTAATGGTTCAATGGTGTCGGTGTTAATGCTGACCAGATCCAGCACTACCTCGGCGAGTAAGGCTATATCAATATCGTTATGGTTCATCAGAATAAGGCGGGTTGAGCGTGTGATCGAAGGTGCTGTGATGCCAAGCAGGGAGTAAATATTTACTACTGGCATGATCACGCCGCGCTGGTTCAGGATGCCGGGCAGCATTGGCGGCGCGCCTGGCACCGGCGTATAGGCGCGGTAGCGCAGCACTTCGCGCACACTGTTTGAAGGCAAGGCAAACAACTCGTCCCCAAGTTGAATAAGCAGTGCGTCAAATACTGCGGGGGCTGCCGAGCTGTCAAAGGTGCGATCGATACTCACAGGAACTCGCATATTGCTGCTGAAATCATTGTAGGCAGCATACTACGGAAGCCAGCGCATGGTCAAGCGCGTAAGTGGTACTGCGGGTATAACCCTACCCAGTACTCTTGTTTGCTACTTCCTGGTCATCCTTTTGTCAGCAGCGCCATAGCACAGTATTTGACGTTCACGGTGCGATCTTCTATCATGCGTGCCGGTAAGGTTGGTGCGAGAAGGCGTACAATGCGGATTGCAATTACTGGTGCGAATGGGCAGCTGGGCCGGGCATTGCAACAGCGCCTGGGTGGTGAGCACGATGTTGTTGCGCTCGGCCACACCGAGCTGGAACTTGATGCGCCTGCATGTGTGGCGCAGCTGGTACGCACTAGGGCCGAGCTGATTATTCATCCAGCGGCATATACGAATGTCGATGGTTGTGCGCGCGATCCCGACCATGCCTTCCGCGTCAATGGCCTGGGCACGCAGTACGTAGCGCTCGCCTGCCAGCAGCTCAATGCACCGCTTGTGTATATCAGCACCAACGAAGTGTTTGATGGCACGGGCGGGCCGTATTTCGAGTACGACCGCGCGTCACCAATCAATGCGTATGGCCGCTCGAAGTGGGCGGGCGAACAGGCGGTACGCGAGCTACTCCAGCGTTTTTACATTGTGCGGGTGGCCTGGCTGTTTGGCGGCGAACGCAACTTTGTGCGCACGATCTTGCGGCTGGCTGCCGAGCGCGATCAGCTGGCATTGGTAGCCGATGAGGTGGGTAGCCCAACCTACGCGCCCGATGTGGCGGCTGGCATCGCCCAGCTGATCGCCCAACCATTCTATGGCACATATCACCTTGTGAATGAGGGCAGCTGCTCGCGCTATGAGTTTGCAGCGGAAATAATTCGGCAGGTTGGTTACAGCGAGCGGGTAACACTTGCGCCGATTGCGCTAGCCGATTACAAACGCGATAGTGTGGTGCCGCCGCATACCCCACTGCGCAACCTGGCGGCGGCAGCCTTGGGTATTCGCCTGCGGCCCTGGCAAAATGCGCTGGCAGACTATCTGAGCCAGATACGATAATCACCAATACCCGTATGGCGGCGAAAGACCATGATCGATATTATCATTCCAAACTATAACGGGGTTGCTCATTTGCCCACCTGCCTGGATGCGCTACGCCGCCAGACACGCCGCGATTTCTGTGTTGTTGTGGTGGATGATGGCTCGACTGATGAATCGCGCGAGCTGCTGCACCGTAACTACCCCGAGGTGCAGGTGATTGCGTTGCCGCACAATCGCGGCCTGGCGGCTGCGGTCAATGCCGCTTTCGATGCCACCGGGGGCGAATATGTGGTGCTGCTCAATAATGATACCGAGGCGCACCCGCGCTGGCTTGAACAGCTCGTCGGCGCGCTCGAGCGCTACCCCGAATATACGTTTGCCGCCAGCAAGCTCATGCTGTTCGATCGGCGCGAGTATATTCATTCGGCGGGCGATTTCTACCGTACCGATGGTGTGCCAGGCAATCGCGGGGTGTGGCAGCACGATGCTGCCCAATATTCGGTGATGCAAGAGGTGTTCGGCCCTTGTGCCGGTGCCGCCGCGTACCGCCGCGCTGCGCTCGAAGCCCTGAGCGAAAGCGGGCAGGTGCTTGACGAAGATCTGGTGATGTACTGTGAAGATGTTGATTTGAACCTGCGCGCACGTTTGCACGGAATGCGCACGATTTATGTGCCCCAGGCCGTGGTCTATCATCGGCTGAGCGCAACTGGCGGTGGCAAGCTGGCGAGCTACTATTGCGGGCGCAACTTCATTCTGGTGTGGGCGAAAAACATGCCGGGTGGGCTGGTGCGGCGCTACTGGCCGCGCTTTGTGCTCGCGCAGCTGCGCTTCACCTTCGATGCACTCCTGCATGCACGCGAGGAAGCGGCGCGCGCGCGGCTGCGTGGTCAGATGGCTGGCCTGCGCGCCCTCCCGCGTTTCTTGCGCAAGCGACTCAATCGCTTTGCCCCTGAAGCGACGCCTGAGCTGGCGTCAACATTAACCTCGTAAGGTAAGGAGCCCGCTGTGAGCTTTCCCACTGATGTACTGTCGTTGTCGGTGGTGGTGCCGGCGTATAACGAAGAACTGCGCCTGCCAAATACCCTGACACAAATTCTGGGCTATCTTGAGCGCCAGGGCTACCGCTCTGAGGTGCTGGTAGCCGATGATGGAAGCAGCGATGGGACGGCGATGCTGGTTGAGCAGTTGGCGGCACAGCACCCAACGCTGCACTTGCTACGACTCGATCATCGTGGCAAGGGCTTTGCAGTGCGGGCGGGCGCGCTGGCGGCTGCCGGTGAATATGTGCTGCTGTGCGATGCCGACCTGGCGGTGCCGATTGAAGAATGGGAAAAGCTCTTTGGCTGGCTGAATCGTGGCTACGACGTGGCGATTGGCTCGCGCGAGGGGCTGGGCGCGCGCCGCCTGGGCGAGCCATGGTATCGTCACCTGATGGGTCGGGTGTTCAACTTGATTGTGCAGGCCGTGGCGGTTGGCGGTATTCAGGATACGCAGTGTGGCTTTAAGGCATTGCGTGGCGAGGTTGCGCACGACCTATTCGAGCGGGTGCAGGTGTATGGTGAACACGCCCCGCAGGTGCAGGGCGCAGCCGTAACTGCCTACGATGTTGAACTGCTGTTTCTTGCGCGGCGGCGCGGCTATCGCATCGCCGAGGTGCCGGTGATGTGGCGCTATGGCACCGAGACGAAGGTGAGCCCGGTACGCGATTCGTGGCGCAATTTGCGCGATGTGCTGACGGTGCGCTGGTATGCGCTACGGGGCAAGTATCAAGGGTTGAATAGCCCTTTGCCGATTGCTGTAGAGAAAAGCGTGCAGCGCGGCAGCTAGATTGCTGCTAGCCTATTGCCGGAACCTGGCGAATTATGGGGGCGGATACTCGGGCCAGCGATATGACCCACCGCCCGGCAGCCGCAAATACTCATCGCCGAGCGCGCCCAGGTGCACAGCTCCCCCTGCAAGCGGTCGTTCAAGCCGGGCATACTGCGTGTATTGAACGATCTGGTCACCGCGAATCAATTCACTGCTTATTGCCAGGCCAAATTGTTGTTCCCCGCCGTTTGCTCCCCAAAACTGCTGAAATGCCGGGCTGATGCTGCCAGATCCTCCTACACCCGTGCTGCGTAACCCGGCATCGGCTAGGTGTATTAGCGTGCCGAGGGGTAGCCGTGTTACCTGGGTGTTTGCCAGCTGGAAGCAGCCGCGCACAAAGCATTGGGTGGTGCCGGTGGCAAATGGCACGGCTGGCATCAGCGGGTCGCCAGGGCCGATCGGGTCGTCGCCGCCAGCGGTGCGCCAGGCCGCCAGCAATGGTGCGGGCACATAGTAGCCACGCTCACCCAGCAGCCGACCATCGGCTTCAGCGATTGTAATGGTGGTTATTGGTTGGAATGTTGCCGCCCCATCTCGCGGGCGCAGTGCCAGGGCAAGCTGATATGTCCCCGCAGGAAGCTCGGGCGGCAAGGCCAGCGGCTGCATGTGTTGAAGGGTTGCCCCGGCCCAATCGCGTGGCTGAAGCGCGCCATACAGCAGCGGGCGGCTGAATTCGGTGATGGCCTGACCCTCGGGAGTGCGCAGCTGAATCACCACCTCAAGCGGCGCAGTCGTTACGCTGGCATCGGCGGCAACCTCCAGCGTCAGTAGAGCCGTTTCGCCTTGGTGATATGCAGGCCCGCCCGGCGCTGGCGCGACATGGTAGCCTGCCAGGCGCAAACCCGGCGCTAGCTCAAGCGTCAGCGGCACCAGCGGCCCAGCCTCGACTGGGCGGTAGAGATCATAGGTTCCGCGCGAGCCATCCTGCGCATAGCGGTGGGTGATGAGCGTGATCATTTCGGGCGTAAGCCAGTTGCCCAGGTAATCGAGCACCACCAGCGGTATGTTACCATTCGCCAGCTCGCGCAGCATGCTGCGCTGGTCGGCCAGCCCTGCGTCGAGCAGCTGCCGGTACTCGAAGGCTTGTATTCGCGCAAACTGCCCGGCCTGTGCAGCAACACCAGGGATATCGGTAAAGATGGGCACACCTGCGGCCTGCACCTCGCTCACTAGTGCGCTGTTAATATTCCCAAACGCTGCCAGCAGATCACGTTCGCGCCGTAGGTCTTGCCATACCCCGTAGCTGCCTAGCGTCAGGCGCGGTGGGTTGCGCCCTTCGATTAACCCGGCAGTCTTCAGGTATGTTTCGCTCCATAGTGGGTAGTAACGCAGCTGCGCGCCCGCCACAAGTGCCATGATTACGATCGCACCGGCAGCATTGAGCAAGGAATGCCCGGCCAGGCGGCTGCCCGCAGCGGTGCGCCATCCCGCCGCGGCGGCCAACCAGATCAGCCCGGCATAGAATTCCAGAAAGTAGTTCGTATAAGCGCCAACTTTACCTACGCCATAGGCTACCACTGCGCCAAAGAGCGTATAGTACACTGCGAGAAAAACGAAGGCGTGCGCGCCCAAATCAGCGTTTGGTTCTGGCTGCGCCGTTGTTGGCTGGCGTCGAATGAGCGCAAAGACGGCACCGAGCGCGGCGGCGGCGGCCAGCGGCCACAGCATCACTAGCTGGTCGTGCCAGAAGCCATAGGCCAGGACAGCATCCCAGGTGTTCGCATTTGCGGAGACGACGTGTACCAGAAACCAGCCGCTGCTGGCATACTGCAAGACCCCAACGACTATCGCACCAATTGCACCAGTAAGCAACCCAAGCAGCATCGCACGCCGCCAATCGCGGAAGAGCAGCCAGAGGAGGGCGGCACTGGGCGCTGCAATCAGTGAGGGCTTGGTAAGCAGGCTGAGTGCCAGCGGCAGTGCCGCCCAGAGCACTGCGCGCCGCCCCGCTGTGCGCTGCACAATCACCAAGGCCCACAGCCCCAGCGCTAGCCCGAGCATATCTACGCGCACCACCACCGCCCACTCGCGCACAATTGGTATAGCCAGCAATGCCAGCACAAGTGCGAGCCGAACGCCGCGAATAAGAAATTGCCGCGCTACAGTCGGCGCAGGCGCTGCATAATTGGGGGCAGCGCCTGTCAGGAGCCAGAGCGCGATCACAGTGGCGGCGGTTGCCAGCACTGACACGAGACGCCCCGCGAGCAAGGCATTATTGGTGAGCAGGGCAAAGAACACAGCTACCAGGTGATACAGCGGTGGGTAATTAACTACGGCGTAGGGCGGCTGATCAGGGTTGGCATAGAGCTGCCAGAGTGGTAGGCCATTGCGCAACAGATCGATCTGTGCGAGCAGCGGGCCTTCACCGTAATCGAGCGGGTATGGGTAGGCCAGCATGTGTAGAGCATGCACCGCAAAGAAGGTGAGCTGGGCAATCAGAAGGAGCACTAACCCAGCTAACACGGCGCGCAATAGTCCATTGCTCAGCCGTCGTAGCGGTGGGGGCGCATGGGTCGGGGCGGGTGTAGAAATCGCCATACAAATCAGGCTGCAACGTATAGAAGCGATTGCTCGGCCAATTCCAGCGATGCTGCTACTGCGCCGCCAGCCCTAGGCATTCGCTTGCGCCTGGCTGGCTCCTCGCTGGTTGGCGGCGCTAGTATACGCGCTCTGCGCGCTGCACGTCAAGCGGTAAGAGGCGATTCGGCCACGCGTTTAGTATGCCATGGATGCTTACGCCACTAGACAGATTACGAGTCTTTGCGTACAATGGCGCGGTATACACCAGCGAAGGACGAATAACGAAAGCCGGATCGTCGCACTTGCACATTCGTCTTTTGTTCTTCGTCTTTTATTCGGATACAAGCAAGTTCTTCATGCCGAATATTAGGATTCATCCTACATAAGGAGGCCTTGTGAATATTACGACTGCCGACCTACTTTTTACACCGATTCCCTCCCGTATCAACCGTCTGCGCGAGCTTGCCTTCAATATCTGGTGGAGCTGGCATCCCGAAGCACAAGATCTGTATCGCCAGATCGACCCCGAGCTGTGGGAACAAGATTACCACAACCCGGTTGAGTTCCTGCGCGATGTTCGCCAGCGTCGGCTTGAGGATGCCGCAGAGCAGCCCGCCTACCTCAAACAGTACGATCATGTCCTCGAAAGCTTTGATCGCTACGTGGCTGATACAAATACCTGGTTCAAGCGCACCTATCCCGAGGCTACCGACACAACCATTGCCTATTTTTCGGCGGAGTTTGGCTTGCACGAGTCGCTGCCGATCTATTCGGGTGGTCTGGGCGTGCTGGCGGGTGATCATGCAAAAGAAGCAAGTGACATTGGTTTACCATTTATTGCCGTTGGCTTTTTGTATCCGCAAGGCTACTTCCGCCAGCGGCTCGACCATAGCGGCTGGCAGGAAGCACAGTATGTGAAGCTGAATTTTGCTGACGTAGCCGCTTCGCCCGCGCTCACCCCCGATGGTCGCGAGGTAGTGGTGGAAGTCGAGCTTCCGGGCCGCACGATTTACGCCAAGGTCTATTGCATTCAGGTGGGTCGCATTCCGCTATTCCTCATGGATACCGATATTCACCCCAACAGCCCGCAAGATCGCGAGCTTTCGGCACGCCTGTACGGTGGTGATCAGGAAATGCGCGTGGCGCAAGAAATTGTGCTGGGCATTGGCGGCGTGCGCGCGCTCCGTCAGCTCGGTATCAAGCCCAATGTGTGGCATATGAACGAAGGCCATTCGGCATTCCTGGTGCTTGAGCTTGCGCGTGAGATGGTGCAAAAGGGCATGTCGTTCGCCGACGCGATTAGCCAAGTGCGCCGCGAGTCGGTCTTCACCACACATACGCCGGTGCCCGCTGGGAACGATGCCTTCCCACTGCCAATGATTGAGAAATACTTCTGGCAGTATTGGTCGCAGCTGGGCTTAACCCGCGACGAATTTGTGAGTGTGGCGTTACAACACCAGAACTGGGGGCCAACCTTCGCAATGACGGTGCTGGCGCTTAAGGCTTCGGAGCGACATAATGGCGTGAGCAAGCTGCACGGGCATGTTGCGCGCGGTATGTGGCAGTGGCTTTACGAAGGCAAACAGCAGGATGATGTGCCGATTACGTCGATCACCAATGGCGTGCACACCGCTACCTGGCTGGCACCCGAAATGCGCGAACTGTTTGAAGCCTACCTGGGCAAGGATTGGGAAGACCACCTCGATGACCGCGACCTGTGGAAGAAGCTCCAGGAAGTACCCGATGACGTATTCTGGCAGACACGCCAGGGCTTAAGGAAGAAGCTGGTTGAATTCGTGCGCGAGCGCACCCGCGCCCGCCACCTGCGCCTGGGTACTTCGCCAGCCGTGTGGCCGGTGCTCGATGAGAACGCCTTCACAATTGGCTTTGCGCGCCGTTTTGCAACCTATAAGCGCGCTACACTCCTGTTCAAGGATATTGATCGCTTGAAGGCAATTCTCAATCGCTGGGATCGCCCGATGCAAATCGTGTTTGCGGGCAAGGCGCACCCGGCTGACGATCCAGGTAAGCTATTCATCCAGCAGGTGTACCAGATGTCGCAGCAGCCCGGTTTCCTGGGCAAAATCCTCTTTGTTGAGGAATACGACATGTGCGTAGCGCGCAACCTGGTGCAGGGTGTCGATGTGTGGCTGAACACGCCACGGCGGCCCTACGAAGCCAGCGGCACCAGCGGCCAGAAGGCCAGCCTGAATGGTGCGCCGAACCTGAGTATTCTGGATGGCTGGTGGCCTGAAGCGTATAATGGCAAGAATGGCTGGGCGATTGGCGAAGAGCGCGAGTATAGCAACCTCGATGAGCAAGATTGGCGCGATTCGCAGCACCTGTACCAGCTGCTTGAGAATGAGGTACTGCCCTTGTACTACGACCGTGGCAGCGATGGTGTGCCGCACCAGTGGGTTGCGTGCAGCAAAGAGGCGATTGCCACCGTGGCACCGATGTTTAGTACGCGCCGCATGGTGAAGGAATATGCCACGCGGCTGTATATGCCAGCGGCTGGTGTTGCCAAGGAATAAGCAGCGTAGCGCGAGCGCAAGCAAATAAAAAGGTGGCGGGTGATGTCGTTCACCCGCCACCTTTTGCGTTATCTTAGTGCTGAATGCTACGACTGCCCCAGCTTGCGCTTGAGTTCTGCCAGCTCTGCGTCGATCTCTTGCTCGCGCTCAAGATCCTGGAATTTGCTTTCTAGCGTGCCTGCTTCGAGCTTGGACATTGCATCGGCGCGGGCCAGCCGATCATCGACGCGCTGCTCAAGCTGGTCGAGCTTATCGAGCGCGCTGGTATTGCTCACCCCACGCGCCACGCGCTGCATAGCCTCTTGGGTTTGCGCACGGTTTTTCTTCGCAATAATTAACTCGCGCTTGGCGCGGGTTTCGGCGATGCGGGTTTCGAGCTTCACGAGCGCATCTTGCAGCTGAGCAACCTGCTCATCCTGCGCGTCGGATTGTTTGGTGTATTGCTCGGCCAGCTTCTGCGCATCGACTTTGCGTGCCAGTGCGGCTTTGGCCAGCGTTTCGTTGTTGGCGTTCAGCGCTGCCGCCGCCTTGTTCTGCCACGACTCGGTTTCAGCCAGGTACTGGGCCTCTTTCATGTTGAGGCGATGCGCGTCGGCCATGGCCGATGCGACGCTGGTTTTGGCCTCGTACAGTTCGCTATTCAGCTGGCGGAGGTATTCATCGGCCATGCGCTCGGGGTCTTCGGCTGAATCGAGCAGCGCGTTGATGTTGGCGCTAAGTAGATCGGTAATACGGGTGAAAATAGACATGCATTTTCCTCCTCACTGTTTTTCGATCTATCGTTGGCTACAGGCTGGCTCCATTGCGCGGCAGTAGCGGCGCTGTATTCATTCTAGCACAACGCGCTATGGTTTTGGGTAAGGCAGCCGATGCAATCACGCATCATTCAGCAGCCGTTGCGCTACAGTGGGCGCTTGGCTGGCACACCAGGGGCGCGCGGGTATTGGGCGGGCGTTGGTGCAATTTTGTCGATAACCAGTAGCGTGCGCGGCTCGACGCCGGGGATGGTGACCGGCTCGGCGGCGTGTAATTTACCGCCCAGCAGCGCGATCGCCGGTGCAGCAGCGGCCAGTTCATCCTCAATCGTAGCGCCTTTGGGCGCCAGGAAGCGCCCGCCAACCCGGCAGAGCGGCAGGCAATATTCCGCCAGCACGCGGGTATCGGCCACGGCGCGGGCAACCGCTACATCGTAGCGCTCACGGTGGGCCGGGCTGTGGCCCAGCACCTCGGCGCGCGCGGCCACCACCGCAACATCGTTCAAGCCTAAGCACTGTACCATATGTTCAAGGAAGGCAGCCTTCTTGGCAATGCTTTCGGCCAGGGTGAGCGTGAGCGCAGGCTGTAAGATTTTCAGCGGCAGGCCGGGGAAGCCCGCACCGGTGCCAATATCAACCAGGCTGGTGGGTGTGCGGCCCCAGCTTAGCGCGCAGCGCAGCGAATCGAGGAAGTGGCGCGTTACTATCCCTTCGTCGCTGGCGATCGCAGTGAGGTTCACGCGCTCGTTCCAATGCTGGAGCTCGGCGGCGTACTGCGCGAACTGCTCAAGCTGCATGGCGCTGAGCGGCAGGCCCCAGGCGGCGGCGGTTGCAGCAAGTTGTTGCATAGCGCTGTTCATGATTTGGCAAAAGTCAAAAATCTCTGTGTTCTCTGTGTCTCTGTGTTGTACAGTAGCAGGGTCAGAGGATCGTCGTTCAGCGCATTATAACCCCAACGCGGCGATTTGCTGCTCGGCGCGCGTGCGCCAGCCGGATGCCGGTGCGCTATCTGCCGCCTGGATGAACGCCTGGCGGGCCAGGTCGCGCTCACCGAGGGCCGCGAGCGCACGCCCCAGGTAGTAGGAAGCTTCGGCCTCACTAGGGCTAAGTTGCAGTGCCTGGTTGGCGGCGGCGCGTGTGCCGCTGGCATCGCCACAGCTTAAGCGCGCGGCGGCCAGCGCGGCCCAGGCTTGTGGCGCACTTGGCAGGAGCGTGGTGGCGGTGTTCGCGGCGTCGCGGCCATTCTCGCACAGCCGAAACCCAGTAGCGACATAGAACTGGGCCAGGGCCAGAGCGTAGTTGCCACGCTGTTCGGCAGGCGCATCGCGTAGCGCCAGGCGGTAAGCCTCAGCCGCGGCGACGTAATCGTGCTGGGCGACATACCACTGGCCCCAGGCCAGGTGCGTGTCGGGGGCGTTGGGGGCGAGCGTGCGCACGGCTTCAAGCTCACGGCGGGCGGCGGCATCGTCGTTGTTGTTCAGCAGGGCCAGCGCTAGCAGGGCGCGGGCACGCGGCTCGTTTGGGTATTGTTCGGCCAACGCTTGCAGTCGGCGCAAGCCCTCGGCGCGGTCGCCCGCGCTCCAGCGGGTGTAGGCGGCATAGGCGGCGGCGGCCAGCGCATTGGGGTTTTCTGGCCCCACACTGGCAAATTGGGCCTCGGCCAGCGCGTAGAGCCGCGCGCCCAGGTAGAGTTGCCCCAGTAGCTGTGGGCGCTGGTCAGCCGGTGCGGCCAGGGCAGCGCTGATCTCGGTAGCGCTCGGGTTAGCGGGCGGCAGCAGCGGGTCGAGCAATTCGGAATGTGATGTAGCTGTAGTGGGTGGTATTGCCGCTAGTAACGCGC
Organism: Chloroflexi bacterium SZAS-1; assembly: GCA_018266315.1. Classification (GTDB taxonomy): domain Bacteria; phylum Chloroflexota; class Chloroflexia; order Chloroflexales; family Roseiflexaceae; genus Kouleothrix. Next base: position 19,096 of record JAFEAS010000175.1, read on the forward strand.
TTGCTGCCGTGGGATCGCTAGCGGCGCGCAGGAGTGCCAGGCGGGTGGAGGCCAGCACACGGCCCCGGCCCGGCAGCGCTCGGCTGGCAAGCGCGCGGCGGTAGCTTGCCTCGGCCTCGGCGTAATCGCCTTGGTTCAGGAGCAGCTCGGCATTTAGTAGCTGCTGCGCCGGCACCAGCGCGCTATTGGTATCGATCTGGCCCCAGTATTGGCGGGCTTGCGCGGTCTGACCGACGCGGGCTGCCAGCTGGCCTTGATACAGCCGGATGAGGTTGGTGTCGGCGGGCTGCGGGTTGGCGCGCAGTGCCGCCGCGAAGGCGTGCTCGGCGGAAATTGGCTCGTTGCGCAGGGTTGCCACAATGCCCAGGCGCAGCCAGGCGGGTGCGAAGGTCGGCCAGCGGTCGGCCAGCGTGGCGTAGGCGGCGCGTGCGGCATAGAAATGCCCGGCGGCAAACAGATCATCGGCGCGGCGCAGGTCGTTGCGCGGGGTTGGACGCAACGCCAGCACGGCAACCAGCGCCAGCAACACCACCGTGCCTGCAATCAGGATGGTGGGGCGGGGTAGGGGAATTGTTGCCTCGGGTTGTGCTTGCACACCTGCCTCGCATCGCACCGGGTCGTTCAATCGTGCGCATCATACCTAGGGCGCAGGCTGCCGTCAAGGTAGCACAGCGGCCTGCATGCGCTGCAACGGCGGGGCAAAAGGCGCGTATACTTGCAGCATCGGGTTGGAAGGACCCATACAGCGTGAGGAGGTGTCGTTTGTCTGGCTATGATGCAATTATTATTGGCGCTGGCCATAACGGTCTGGTGGCCGCCTGCTACCTGGCTAAGGCCGGCCACAACGTGCTGGTGGTTGAGCGCTACCACACTGTGGGCGGCGCAGCCATTACCGAGGAGATCTACCCTGGCTTTCGTGTGTCGGCGGCGTCGTATTCGATGAGCCTGATGCGGCCCGAGATTATTGAAGAGCTGCAATTGCCGCGCTATGGCTTCGAGGTCTACCCCAAGCAGCCTTCGTATTTCATGCCCTTCCCCGATGGCGCGCACCTGTTCCTGTACGCAGGCGATCGCGCGCGCAGCAAGGCCGCGATTGCGCACTTCTCGCAGCACGATGCCGATAATTACGATGCCTGGGAAGATTTCTGGGATCGCTGCTGCGACGTGATCGAGCCAACGCTCTTGCAGCCGCCGATTTCGCTGGCCGAGCTGGCGGCGCGCTTCGACGCGGCGGGTTATGCCGACGACTTCCGCCGCCTGATGCTATTGAGCACCACTGATCTGCTGAACGAATTCTTCGAATCGGAGTATGTGAAGGCCGCGATGGCCCCGCAATCGCTGATTAGCACCATGGCCGGGCCAGGTACCCCCGGCTCGCCGTTTGTGTACCTGGTGCATGCGATTGGCCGCGCCATTCAGGGGCGGCGCGGTATCTGGGGCTATGTGAAGGGCGGCATGGGCACCGTCACGCGCACGCTCGCGGCCGCCGCGCGCGATCTGGGCGTTGATATTCGCACCGAGTCGCCAGTGGCCGAGGTGCTGGTGCAGGGCGGCGTGGCTGCCGGGGTGATGCTAGAGAATGGCGAAACCGTGCGCGCGCGCGTGGTGCTTTCGAATGCCGACCCCAAGCGTACCTTCTTAACGCTTACGCCCGCCAGCGCGCTGCCCGCCGAGTTCCGCCAACGCATCGCCAAGAACTTTCGCATCGGCGGTACGGTATTTAAGCTGAACCTGGCGCTGGCCGAGCTGCCGCGCTACACCGCCGCCCCGCCCGATGTTGCCCCCGAAATCTGCTCGCGCGCCACCGTCGATATTGCGCCATCGCTGGCCTACCTTGAGCGCGCCTGGAACGACTTCAAGGCCGGGCAGCCCTCGCGCGAACCGTTCATCGAAATCTTCTCGCAATCGCCCACCGACCCGAGCATGGCCCCGGCGGGCAAGCATGTCCTCTCGTGCTTCTGCCAGTATTTCCCCTACGAGGTGGCGGGCCGTAGCTGGGATGATGGTCTGCGCGAAGAGATCGCCGATCGCATTCTAGCGAAGCTGGCCGAATATGCGCCGAACATCCAGGGCGCGGTGATTGCGCGCCAGATGCTTTCGCCGGTTGATCTAGAGCGCCGCTTCGCGCTGACCGGCGGCAATATCTTCCATGGCGAAATGACGCCCGACCAGAGCTTTAACCTGCGCCCACTGGCTGGCTGGGCCGATTACCGTACCCCCGTACCCGGCCTGTATCTGTGTGGCTCGGGCGCGTTCCCTGGCGGCGGCGTTACGGGTATTCCCGGGCACAATGCTGCGCAGGCGGTGATTGCTGATCTGAAAAGGTCGTAGCTCATTAGATTAGGGCTGGCGCTTACCCGCGCCAGCTGCTCATTTCCGTGGGTATGGTTTGTATTATGCGTAAATAATACCAAGTTCGCTGATCAACCATACGCACCACGAACGCTTATGTTGGCTTTGTAATGCATAGTGCGTAGTGTGTACAGCACACATGTTCAAATGGGTTTGATATAATGCCCAAGAAGAGAAAAAGAACCGTGGCATACGCTCCCGTCATCTCTGCTGCCGCGCCGCCACTGCACATTACGGCTCTGGCAGGCACCACTACTGTCGTTCTCGGCTTCGACCTTGCTGTACCGGTTGCGCCCGATCTGCTGGGCTTTGCGATCTGCCGCACCGACATGGCGACTGGCCGCGCGGAATGGCTGAAGAACCCACTGAAGTTTGCGCATGAACCTTACACTGGCTACCAGGTAGCAGGCACCGATGCACGACACGCGCCGTTTCAGCAGTTTCATTGGATCGACGAGGGCGTGCAGCCCGACCATGTCTACCGCTACACGGTGGCCACGGTGGTAGGCACGCCCGCGCAGCCCACCCTGGGAGCTACCTGCGACCTTGATCTGCG
>JAFEAS010000176.1 GCA_018266315.1 Chloroflexi bacterium SZAS-1
GCGCGCAACTGCGTAAGTCCTAATGGAAATAGAAGCAAAATTCAAGATTGCTGACGATACAACCTTTAGCGAATTACTCCAAACCTCATCCCTCGGCGCGTTTACCTGCATTTCTACTCCTGGCATCGAATATCAGCAGAATACCTATTTCGATACCCCTGATCGCCAGCTGCACCAGCGGCGCTACAGCTTGCGTGTGCGCGATACCGGTAAGCGGCGCATCGCTACCGTGAAGCATTCGCTGGGTGGCCCGGCGAAGCTGCGCCGCAACGAAGAATGGGAAGTGGAACTGACTGACGGGATTCACCCGCATGATTGGCCTGCTAGCCCGGCCCGCGAGCGTGCGCTTGGCTTGCTCGGCGATGCAGTGCTGCTTCCTTTGCTTACTATTTACACCCAGCGCCAGTTTATCTATGCCATGCTTGGCACCACCATTGTTGCCGAGCTGAGCCTCGATCAGGGTACGATCCACGCTGGCGGGCGCGAGCTCGATTTTCGCGAGCTAGAGGTTGAGCTGGTAGGCGATGGACACTATGCTAACCTGGCGGCGCTGCTCGAACAGTTACAGGCGCGGTTCGCGCTTGTCCACGAGCCATTGGGCAAAAAGAAGCGTGGTATGGCGCTGCTCGATGGGCGACTGGGCACACCGCGCACACTTCATCAGGTGCCTGCAAGCACAAACCTTGCGAAAAGCGCACTGGCGCTTGCCTTGCGTATGCGCTAGGAGCCAGTGCGCTTCCCTCCACAGCAACTACGCCGAACCGAGCTTAGCTTGCCACCTCGGTTACGACACTATCGATCGCGCTCTCAACCGCTTCTACAATTGCATCGAGCTGCGCCTCGGTGGTAACTAGCGGCGGCGCAAGGCACACCGCATCGAGTACCACGCGCGTAAACAGGCCGCGCTCAAGCATTGCATCCACAAGCTTTTGCGTCACACCAGCAGTGGGCGCAAAGAGCTGCTTGCTCGCTTTATCGGCTACCACTTCTACCGCTGCAATCATGCCGATGCCGCGCACATCGCCAACGTGTGGGTGGCTTGCCAGCGTTCGCAGCCGTTCCTGGAAACGTCCGCCTACTTCTGCCGCCCGCTCTACGAGCTGCTCGTCTTCGATGATTGCAATATTGCGCAGCGCAACCGCCGCGCAGGTTGGATGGCCGGAGTAGGTAAAGGCGTGCATCCAGCGTTGGGCAGGCGGCACGCTATTCATCACGTCGCGGATGGTGTCCGAGACGCCGATGCCGCCGAGGGGGATGTAGCCGCTGGTAATGCCCTTGGCGAACTGGATAATGTCCGGCTCGATGCCATAGCGTTCCAATCCAAACCAGCGCCCAGTGCGGCCAAAGCCAGTAATGACTTCATCGGAAATTAGTAGTACCTCGTACTTATCACAAATCTCGCGGATGCGTGCAAAATAATCATCTTGTGGCACAATCACGCCGCCCGCGCCTTGCACTGGCTCGGCAATGAACGCTGCCACGGTGTCGGCACCTTCGCGCAGAATTGCTTCTTCCAGCAGGTTCGCCGCTGCTACGCCGTCGCTTAGCTCGGGGGTTGGGTTGGCAAAGCGGTAGGGATATGGCGACTCAATGTGCAAAAAGCCCGGCACGCGCGGCTCGAACATGGGCCAGAAGTTTGCTAGGCCAGTTGCGCTCATGGCCGCGAGCGTTACGCCGTGGTAGGCACGTGTGCGCGCAATGATTTTGGTTTTGTTGGGCTTACCCAGCGCCTTCCAATAGAAACGCGCGGTTTTGAACGAGCTTTCGCTGGCTTCGGCCCCGCCGCTGGTGAAGAAGAAGGTATTAATCGACGGGTAGGTGAGCGCGCTGAGCTTTTCGGCGAGGGCAATCGCAGGCAGGTTGGTTGAGCCTGCATACGACGAGTTATACGCCAGGATGTTCATCTGGTCGTAGGCGGCCTGTGCCAGCTCGTGACGCCCATGGCCAATGTGCACATTCCATAGCCCGCTCAGGCCGTCGATATAGTCCTGGCCTTCGGCATCGCGCACCAGCGCGCCCTGGCCCGAAACCCAGATTTTGGGGGTTTGGTGCGCGCTGGGGTGGTGCAGCGGATGAATCAGGTGGGCTTGATCGGCGCGCGTGCGCTCGGCAATTATCTCGGTCATGGTAGCTCCTTCTTACTGTGCACCTTATGATAGCACAGGCTGGAGCTACACTGATATTCCCTACTGCCGAATTGCGCGCAAAAGTAGGTATTAGGATCTTTGCTTACGTGTTTATGTGCCTGCGGCAGCACGGTACTTTTTCTCTTTTCTTGGCCATTTTTGCGCTCCGCGCAAAAATGGCCAAGAAAATGAAGAATTTGCTTGAGTAAGCGAAAGTCCTATCTGTATCGAGCTGAAGGTTGGGCCGTACTATGTACTACCAGGGGCCTGTCTATGGCTGCCAGCCCGTTCAGCACTGCGCCAGCCTGCTGCCAATTGCCTGCCAGCTCAAGGTCGAGAATGCCCTGCGGCGTGGTAGGCGACGCAAGCGCGTAGCGCCGAAACTGCCACCCAATGCCGATCGTTAGCGCCAGCCCGAGTGCCAGCCCAACCCACAGCCAAGCCAACGATAGCCCTTCCATATGCGGCTCTGGGGTCGCTACAGCTCGGGCGTTACCCGCAGGCGGATATGGTCTTCGCGCTTGCTCAGCTCGGCGCGCGTTTCGTCCAGCGCATCGAGCTGGAGCTGGGCGCGCTCAGCGCTACCCCACTGCTGAATCATAAGCAGGAACACATACAGCTGTGGCAGCACCGCCTGAGTCCAGGCATCGTCGCGGGCGTAGGGGTAGCGCGTGGTGGGCTGCGCATAGGCTTGCTGCTGGGCTTGAAGCACCCGCTGTACACTATTCTGGGTGATGCCATTCTCAGTAAGGAAGGTCGTAATATCGTTCACCAGTGCTACTAGCCGCTGCTGGTTCACAACCGGCTTCTGGGGAAAAAGCGGGTCGTGCAGATCAATAAGCTCGTGTTCGAGCTTGCCGAGCATGAGGCGCATCCGCACCCACTGATGATGCTCGAAGTTAAACTTGTTGATGATCTCGTCGGCGGCTTTATACCCTTGTTGCGCGATCTTCGCAATGGTTTCGGGCGGCATATCAAGGTTGATTCCGCCCTCGCGATCGTTCAAATAAATCGTCACAATCCGGTCGTAATAGCTCGGCAGGCGCGATTGCACAATGTCGCGGTAGAACAGTCCGGTGTTGATAATCGCGTTTAAGAAACCGGGCAGCGAGGCATCGATCTCTTCCCACAGCGGGCCGGGGCGATCGTGTGGGTAAGCCGACGGTAAGTTGACATTCGCTTCGGGCACATGCGCCTCGGGCGCGGTTGAATAATCCTGGCTGGTATCGGGCTGCGTAAGTTCTTCCCACTGAAAATCGATGCCAGGCAGCGTACCCGCAGCACGTTTTTTCGGGTTGGTGTTAATCGTAAGCTGCCCCAGGTTAATGCCAAACGTGGGGTAGGGCGGCAGCAGCTGATCGTAGAAGTGAATCGGGAAGTTACTGCAAATACCGCCATCGCTGAACCAGTTGCGTCGGACATATTCGGCCCTGAGCGCAAACCTACTGCCCGGCGTGCGCTGCCGAAATTCCGGCGTACTGAATACGTCGCGGCTAATCGTCCACAGTGGCACGGCACTCATGAGTATTGGGAAGCTCAGGCTCATGCGCACGCCAACAATGACTGGCAAGTGCTCGCTTTCGGGTAAGAAGCGCAGGGTGTGCGTGCGCCCGCGCGCATCGACGATTGTGGCGGGCATTGCAAAATGCTGCGGCTGGTAGGCGTGCTGCACCATATAATCGACGACCGGCCCGGGGAAGAAATCGCGAAATTCTTCTTCACTGAACATGAATTGCCGGTTGGTGAAGGGCATGATATAGGGCTGGCCCTGGCTGAGGTTAGTGGTAACGGTGTTGAGTCGAATGGGCTGCTCGATATATTCGTTGCTACCCGGCCGCTTCACTTTTTTGGCACCTAGCAGGCCGAACGTAAGTGGTTGCTTGGCGGGCATATTCGCCAGCGTGTCGATGGTTTCGGCGAGCCACTTGGTAAGGGCTGGGCTGTCTTCGCCCTGCGCCGATACCAGCCGGTGGCGCGCATGGTCGGGCACCGGCTGACCACGGCAGAGACCGTAATCATTGCTGGGTAGTTCGGTGCGCAGTAGCTGCACGAGCGTGCCCAGCAAGCTGCCGAGCCAGCCGCAGAGGATGATGATCAGGATGCCCCAGAGGAATTGCCAGAGGGCTTTTCCCGCTGCGCCCGCCTGTAGTGCCGCGACGATCCAGCCGCTCGCGCCAAGTGCTGCCAGCGCTGCGCCAATCAAGCCGCCAACCAGCGTTGGTAGCTTGGCCGGGGCCAGTGTCAGCGCCCATAGGAACTTCAGCACGCCGCCGGTGAGATTCAACCGCGAAGGAATAAAGTCGGTCTGGGTTTTTATGTGGCGCTTGAAATCGAGTACGAGAAAGATCAGCTGCATCAGTGGGCGCAGCTCGGCTGACGGCTGAAAGACGTTCGCTAAAAAGCCATCTTTGTTCAGCGTATGCACGACATCAACCAGCCGGTTGAAGCCACCATTCTCGCGCCCATATTCGGCGGCGGCGGTGACGGAGGCCGCAATTGCGCCCGCTGAGGTGCCGCCAATTGAGTGGAAGCGATAGCGCTGCGCCAGGTTCAGCACCGCCAGCGGGTACACTACACCGCTGGTAATGCCGCCCTTCATCACAAGGTCGCAATCGAGCGCAACGCCCTGGG
>JAFEAS010000177.1 GCA_018266315.1 Chloroflexi bacterium SZAS-1
CAGCCAGGTCTTCAGCTCAATCAATAGCGGTCTGGGCTAGAACGCACTGCTCCTACGAACAGATGAGGCGGTACCATTCGGTACCGCCTCATCTGTTCGTAGGGCTGCATTATTACACTACTTTGCAAGCGAGAAGGCTTTTCTTATACTAAAGACTTTCGCTTACTTGTTTACATGCCTGCGGCAGCACGGTACTTTTTTCTTTTTCTTGGTGATTTTTTGCGCTCCGCGCAAAAAAATCACCAAGAAAAAGAAGAATCTGCTTGAGTAAGCGAAAGTCCTAATACTCTTATTCAAACTTTCGCTTGTCGTATATACGCCTGTGGCAGCGAAGTAGTGTATTTCTTCTTTCTTTGACGATGTTTCACTTGGAGTGCCAAATACCGCTAAGGAAGTGAAGCAATTACCCAGATAAGCGAAAATCTTAAAAATGTGGATTTGATCTGGGTGAGCAACGCTCTTAGTAATAGTTCAACACTAAATAGTACTATTATTATTAGTACTCGGATAAAAACCAGTGTTTAGTACTTTTTGCATTTAGTACTAATGAACCATTGAATGAGACATGCGCTTATGCGATACTAAACCCGTAGAGATGTTCTACATCGCACTCATTCATCTAAGCCGAAAGGGAACACCACAATGCTTCGCAGTTTTTTTGCTAAGGAAGAGGGCCAGGGCCTCGTCGAGTACGCGCTCATTCTGGTTCTGATCGCAATTGTTGTCATTGGTATTCTGACCGTACTCGGTGGCAAAGTCAGCCAGGTCTTCAGCTCAATCAACAGCGGTCTGGGCTAAGCTATCCAATCCATACGATTTGATAAAGGCGGTGCCGTTTGGCACCGCCTTTATTCTTCGTTGGCGGGTTTTCGTCAACCCGCTAAATCCGCTTGTTTTCTTACGCGGCTGGTTAGTACTTCGCATACTCAGTACTAACGAGCCATTGAATCGCGCTTATAGATATGCGATTATATAGCCATAGATTTTTCTACATCGCACTCATTCATCTAAGCCGAAAGGGAACACCACAATGCTTCGCAGTTTCTTCGCTAAGGAAGAGGGCCAGGGCCTCGTCGAGTACGCGCTCATTCTGGTTCTGATCGCAATTGTTGTCATTGGTATTCTGACCGTACTCGGTGGCAAAGTCAGCCAGGTCTTCAGCTCAATCAATAGTAGCCTGGGCTAAACTATTCAGCAATGTACAGGCAACGCCTCACCTCATGTGGGTGGGGCGTTTCTTTATTTCTCAGCCAGCTTTCCTTACTTTAATCCTGCGTCTCGCGCCCGTACAATCGCCTGGGCACGGTCGGCTACTTGTAATTTGGTGAAGATATTGCTGATGTAATTACGCACGGTTTTAGGGCTAAACGATAACTGCTGCGCAATGGCATCGTTGTGCAGCCCCTTCGTCATCAGGCGCAGCACATTGCGCTCGCTCTCGGTCAGCTCGGGGAACATTGGTCTGGGTTGGGCCGACGTGATGCTGAAAAAGTGCATTATGCGCGTGGCGATGGCCGGGCTGAAAATTGCATCGCCGCGCCCCACCGCCAGAATTGCGCGAGTGATGTCGTCGTCGTCCATATCCTTCAGCACGTAGCCGCGTGCCCCCGCGCGCATCGCCGCGAAGATCGAGTCGTCATCCTGAAACATGGTGACGACCAACACGCGCACCGATGGCTGCGCCGCGACGATGGCTCGCACGGCGGTAAGGCCATCACCATTCGGCATTTGCAGATCCATCAGCACAACATCGGGCTGTAATTGCGCGGCCAGGCGCACCGCCTCAGAACCATTCGCCGCTTCACCAACTACCTCAACTTGCGGCAAGGTCGCCAGCAGCGCACGCAGCCCCTTACGAAACAGCGGGTGATCATCAGCAATCAGAATCGTCAGCGGTTCACCGTTCATACGCGCACCCTGCAAGGAATCGTTGCCATAATGCAGGTGCCACCGCCAGGAACAGGCTCAATCACCAGCTGCCCGCCCAGCTCGGCGGCGCGCTCGCGCATCGAGGCAAACCCGACACCAGCGGTGTAATCATTGGGCAGGCCTGTGCCATTATCGGTGACACGCAGCGTTAACATGTGCACATCGAGCGCAAGCTGAACGGTGCATGCGCTGGCATTGGCATGCTTCGCTACGTTTTGCACTGCCTCAGAGGCAATCCGGTAGACCGCCACTTCAACAGCGGCGGGCAGCAGCGGCAGGGTGGCGGGCGCATCGAGCGTGAGGGTTGCGCCATCGAGGATGTTGCTCAGGTGGCGGATTGAACCCAGCAGGCCGTGTTCGTCGAGCAGCGGCGGGCGCAGATCGTACACCAGGCGGCGAATGTCGGCGGTGGCAGCGCGGACATCATCGCGCAGGCTATCGAGCACTATTTCGGCGGTATCCGGGTCGCTGCGTAGGCTGTGGCGCAGCGCGCTGAGCTGCATGCGCAACCCGGCCAGCGTCGGCCCCAGACCATCGTGCAGGTCGCGGCGAATACGGCGGCGCTCTTCTTCCCGCGCGGTAACGATCTGCTCGCGCGAGGCTTGCAGCGCCTCGTTAAGCTGCGCGGCGTGCAGCGTGATGCCGACCTGGCGGGCGAGATGATTCAGCAATTGATATTCACCATTGGTAAGCGGCTCGCCGGGCAGGCGCGAACCTACCTCGAGCCAGCCAACTAGCACAGCGCCATAGGTAATATCGACGCGGGTATACACCAAAGCCGGGCGCGCTGTACCAACGGCAGCGGTTGTACCATCGAGCAATCCAACCTGCACATACGGCACTTTCACGATTTGCGCGATTGTTTCAGCAATGGTGGCAAGCATCGACGAATCAGAAGGTGCGCCCGCAAGCGTATTGCTGATTTGTCCAATGACATCAATATTTGGCTCATCGGCGGCGTACACTACATGATGCACGCGTGGCTGCACCCAGCGCCACACTGGCTTGTATGTCGCGAGCAGCACTACCAAGGCTAGTAGGTTCAGCGCTAAGGGTGGGGCAACATCGTGCAGGGGGAAGGTTTGCGTGATCGCGACATAGACCGGTGCCATATATGCGAAGAGCACCAGGCCAATCAGCAGCCAATATAAAAGCGCAGAGCCATCAAACCAACGGCGCATCATACTATGATGCCCTTATTGCTATGCTGTGGGTCGATGAATGTCAAGGCACACACCTCGCCTACCCACAGCATAGCACACGTTGCCGCGCCTGCCTACGATACGTGCGCAACCTGGCCTGCTGATTTTCGCTCGCGCCACAGGCACAGTACAATGATCAGAATATCTAATATAACACTAACAACCGCATATATGCGCGTTCCAGGGCTTGGCGCGAACAATGCGCCGAGCAGCCCGGGAATAATGTTTAATACGCTAAGAACAATAAGCAGCACCACACCCCAGCGCTGACCACGCCAAGCTCCATACGCAGCAACAAGTGCGATGGCATGAAGCGCAAACTGGATTGGAATCAAAAAGAACGGTGGGCCACCAGTCTGGGCTGCATCAAGATCAACGGCTGTCTGACCGCGGATTAAGTATGGGAGCTGATACACAAATATTTCGATCAGACTCAATACTGCGGTGATTCCAGCAGCAATTCTGAGGGCGGTCGCGCGGGTGAGTCGGCTCATTGGTGCCTCCATATACATGAGTACTCCTAGTGAGCACCAGCATACCCGCCCAGCGTCCCAATGTCAGCAGCCTGTTGTCACAACACGTTGGGAAATGCTGCAGCTGCGTTTGGGACAAGACGATAACCTGCGACTGACTACTGACAACCAACCACGAAGCGCCGACGACCGACATACAACTTGTAACCCGCTACAACCCCTCCGCGCCTCGGTGCTGCCGTGGTTCATTCTCTCGTCCGTCGTCCGTTCACCCAAACACATAGGTATCGATGAACGCGTTGCGGAACTTGCCCTGTGGGTCGTACTGTTGCGCCAGCGCGCGGAAATCGCCGAGGCGCGGGTAAAGGGCCTGCACCTGCGCGGTGGGCATAGTGAAAATCTTGCCCCAATGTGGGCGCGGCGCGAAAGGCGCGAGCTGCGCTTCGAGCGTGGGCAGTAGCGCCTGCACTGCCGCCACATTCGGGTGCCAGGTGAAGTGGAATGCCACACAATCTTGCTGATAGCATGGGCTGAGCCATAGCGCGTCGGCGGCGATGGTGCGTACCTCGGAGATCATTAGCACTGGCGCAAGCTGCTCGCGCAAGGCGGCAACAGCGCGCATCGCGGCGAGGGCATGCTGGCGTGGCACAAAATATTCGGTTTGCAGCTCTTCGCCGCTGCTGGGCGTAAACTCCATACGGAAGTGCGGCAGGCGCTCGTGCCATGGGCCAGGGATGCCCTGCTGAGCCGTGCAGTTTTCGGCGGAGAGCGCGGCGATTGGGTGCAGTTCGCGCGCCGCGCGGCCCGCATCAAAGAAGCTCGCTGCAACCGGCTGCGGCACGCCATCGGGCAGCCGCCGCTTCAACCAGACTTCATTGACTACATCGCGCTGCCAATCGGTGAATAGGCTGACGCTGTAGGCATGCGCTTCAATCGCGTCAAAATTGGCTTCCAGCTGCACCATGGGCAGATCGACGTAGGCTTCTTGCTGAACAGTGAAGGTCGGCTCGATCGCCAGCGTCATGCTGGTAACAATGCCGAGCGCACCGAGACTCACGATTGCCCCCAGGAATGCCTCACCATCGCGCTCGCGCGCGAGCGACACTAGCTCGCCGTTGCCAGCCACAAACTCAATCGCGGTAACAGCAGTCGCCAGGTTGCTGTTGCGATCACCCGAGCCGTGGGTGGCAGTGGCACACGCGCCCGCCACCGAAATGTGTGGCAGCGATGCCAGATTGTGCAGTGCAAGACCTTCGCCGTGAAGGTAGGTGCCGAGATGGCCGTACTTAATTCCTGCCTCAATCGTCACCGTACTGCGCTCGCGGTCTAGCGCAATCACCCGATTGAGCCGTTCCAGCGATACCAGATCGCCAGCTGTATCGGCGATGGTATTGAAGGAGTGGCGCGAGCCAAGCGCCCGCAGCGCCTTGCTACTACGCACAATTGCCTGCACTTCAGCCACTGTTGTTGGGCGGTGAATGTGGGCAGCGCTGTAGGTAAGGTTACCGGCCCAGTTACGTTCGTTGGCACGCATTGGTATGCTCCTACTGCACCGAATATTGTTTAGCACTCACGCATTACGGGCTGTTGCATTTCAAAGCAGCCCTGTTCATGCACAGCCTGGAACAACATGACAAAAGTTTGCCTACAACGTCCCTTTGGTGCTTGGTACTGCTTCGCTTGCGCGGGCATCAATGCGGGTAGCGGCATCGAGGGCGCGGCCCAGCCCCTTAAACAGCGCCTCAATTTTATGATGATCATTGCGGCCATACAGCACACGGGCATGCAGATTCAGCCGACCATGCGCCGCAATGCTTTCGAAGAGGTGTGGCACCAGGTCGGTACCGAGCTGGCCAACCCGGGGCGTGGCGAAGTCGGCATCGAAGACCGCATACGCACGCCCACCCAGATCAAGCGCCACAAAGCCCAGCGCCTCATCCATGGGCACATAGCTATGCGCGGTGCGTACAATCCCACGTCGCTCGCCAAGCGCCTGATCGAGCGCCTGGCCCAGGCAGATACACACATCCTCAGCGGTATGGTGTTCGTCTATATGCAAATCGCCGTGTGCCTGAACGACGATATCAAACAAGCCATGTTTGGCAAACAACGTCAGCATATGATCAAGGAAGCCAATACCTGTCGATACATCAGCGCCCCCGGAACCATCAAGCGTCAACGTTAGAGTCACGTCAGTTTCGCCAGTACGGCGGTGAATCGTTGCAGTTCGCTCGCTCACACTCTACTCCTGAGGTTGTTAACCGAAGACTACGCCATTGTACCATTCTCTCAGCATAGATAGGGGCGCTTCTGCACGGTAAAACACACAAGCCTGGCCGAAGATGATACAATACGCCACATGCAACCATAGGCTGCGTTATGCTTGAAATCACCTTGTTGCCCGAACTTGACCGCGATGTTCCCGCCCTTACCGAGCATCAGCCGGTCGAATTCGTCTGCGCAGCGGCGCGCGGCAGCAATTTAGCGCTCACCGTCGATGGGCTGGCGTTAGAGCCATTTCTACGCCCCGGTGATGCCGCCTGGCGCTGGCGCTGGAACCCTGGCACCGCAGCAGGCTTACACCAGCTTGAGCTGCTTATAACCGATTCGCACGGCAACACAATCCGGCAGCACTATTCGCTGCGCGTATACACGCGCAAACTCGATCAGGAGCGCTATGAGGCCCTGATTGATGATCTACAGCGCGTGATGTATCGGCTGGTGGCGGCGCTTTCTGGCGCTGGTGCCGAAGGTGCAATACTTGAGCGCGGCACTAGCTGGCAGCACAGCCCGGCAGAAACGTTCTACGCACTGCTTGAAACCCGGCTCGATACCTTCGCCAGCGCGGTTCGCCGCATTGCAGCCAGCCCACGCGAGCATTTGCGCCGCACCAGCGCGTCGACCCCGCTCGGGCAGGCAAACGAGCTTAGCGAGTCCGCTATAGCTGAAATACCGCGCGGGCACTTCGAAGTAGCACCGCCGGAAGCAGCAGCTGATCTTCAAGCCGCCCTACGCCCCGGCGGCGGGCTGCTACCGCGCGAGGTCGCGACTCAGCGCGCCCACCCAACGACCGACACCTACGAGCACCGCCTGCTCAAGCACCTGCTGGCGCAGCTCGCCCGGCGCGCGCGCGCGGTGGGTCAGCTGGCCGAGCGCGAGGCTGGCCGGCTGGCCGCCAATGCCGCCATGGCCGACGTGCCGGCTGCGCGCCTGTTGCGCGCCCAG
>JAFEAS010000178.1 GCA_018266315.1 Chloroflexi bacterium SZAS-1
GATCAGCGGGCGGGTTAGCAGCGCGCTCTGCACAATATCGGCTTCGGCCAGCGCATTAGCATAGCGCAGCAACACATGGTCTTTGATCTGCGGAAATGCGCCCCGGCTGCGCGCACGGAAGTTCGCCCAGGTGTGGTGAATATACAGTGATGCGCCATTGTCGATCAGCCAGAGCTTGCCATTCACCAGCAGCATATTGGTGTTGCGCGCGGTGCGATCAACATTCATGATGTAGGCATCGAACCAGACGATCGCCGAGGACAATTGCAGTGCGGCAGGCGGAGCTAGCGCTGGCTCGAAGGCGAGCGCGCCCGGCAAGAAGGCCAGCGCCAGGTTCAAGCCCACGCTGGCGCGCATCAGCTCCTGAATCTCTTCGTGCGGCTCGCTGCGGCTAAATGCCTCGTCGAATTCGACAAACACCAGCTCGGGGATGGGAAGCCCGAGCGCGCGCCCCAGCTCGCCCGCCACCAGCTCGGCAATCAGCGATTTGCGGCCCTGCCCGGCTCCGCGAAACTTCAGCACATACAGCTGCCCATCGTCGGCCTCGATGACCGCCGGTAGCGAGCCGCCCTCGCGCAGCGGCGTGATATAGCGGGTGGCAGAAACGGTGCGGATTGGTTGCATATGGTTTCCAGCGACGAGCGAAGACATTCACCACTGAGTCACAGCGCGCACATTTTACTCTGTATGGCTCGGCTAGGATGCACCACTGAGACACAGGGGCACAGAGGGTGGCAAGGATGTATGTTGCACGTTGCGGTTTTGAAAAATGTTCAAACCTTCTACCTCGTAAATCTGCATCTATTTCTCCGGCTCAGGCGCGAACTGATCGTGCATCTCTTGCAGGCGTTCGTCGGTGTGGCGCGCATAGTACTGCTCGGTGATGCGCGTGTTGGCGTGGCCCAGCAGCACCGATACTTCGGACATCTGCGCGCCTTCGTTCAGCAGCCACATTGCCACGAAATGGCGAAAAGTATGTGGCGTGGTTTCGCGCAGCAGGCGCGCCTCGCTGGGCCGCCCCTCGGTTTCAATCCGGTCGGCGAGCGTTTGCGCGGCGTGCGTTACCACTGCCCACGCCGCCACGCGGTTGAAGCGCCCGCCCGCGCCGCGCGGCCCATGCGAAATGATCAGCGCTTCGGCGTGGGGAAAGCTCACCCGCCGGGCCAGCAGGTAATGTTCGAGCGCGCGCTGCGCATGGGCACGCACAAATACGGCGCGCCGCCGGTTGCCCTTGCCAACGACATAGGTGCGCGGCGCAATTGCGCCGTTATCGTCGCGCACGTGGCGGGTATCGAGCGCCAGAATTTCGGAAATGCGCGCGCCGGTGGAAAACAGCATATGCAGCAGCGCCGCGTTGCGCAGGCCATTGAGCCGTTCGCGCTCACGTAGGGTGCCAGCCTCGCCTGCTGGCATCTCGGCATCGTAGAAACCCACCAGCCGCCGTAGATCGGGCACATCGGGCGCGCGGCCCGCCGGTGCGCGCGGCAGTGCATCGCGCAGGTGCATACGCAGCACCGCCAGCTCACAGGGCAGCGCGTCGTGTTCGGCTAAAAACTTGCACACCGCCAGCGCGCCGTGGCTGTAGGTCAGCGCTGTACCGTCGGCCTTACGCGTCAGCGAATCGATCCAGCGCCCCAGGTCGCGCACATCGATATCGGCCACAGTGCGCTTGTCCTGGCGCTGCGCCCAGGCGGCGAACGAGCGCCAGGCATCCCCATACGAGGCGATCGTCATTTCAGCCAGCGGCTTGCGGCGCGCTCGCTGCGCGGCGGCCCAGGCATCGCCCGCTTCGGCAATCGGCATTAGTTGCTCGGTTGATTGTGGCATATGGTTATTATAGCACGCGCATGCGCCTCCCGTGATTGCGTGCTACTGCCGTATATGCCTTAGCAGCCACCAGAAACGTGCGTACGTTATGGTATAATCGGCGCGTTCTCATCGTTAAGCAATGGTGAATAGTGGGCCTCGGTATGCACAACGCATCGTCGCGTGGTATGCCCGTGCGCAATTTACTCGCTCGCGCACTTGGGGTGTGTTTGCTGCTGGCTGCGTTTGCGGGCAGCGTTGTTTGGCAGTGGCAGGGGCGGGCGCAGCAGCGGATTGATGTTGGCGCGCCGCTTGATGATATTGGTACAATCGATTTTCACGAACCCGAACAGGGCAGTTTTAGCTACCGCTGGTCGCGTCCAGAAGCGCGCCTGCGCCTGTATGCGCCACCGCCCGGCGCACTGGCGCAGCTTACGCTGCGGATGTTCGCGCCGTCCCAGCCCGATGGCCCACAGCACGTTGTGCTCAGCGCCAACGGCGTGCTACTGGCCGATGTTGCTGCCGAGCCGCGCCTGCGCATGGTGCGGTTTGTGCTGCCTGGCCCGCCGAGCGCGCCGCTTGAGATTGAGCTGCGCAGCGCTGCCCTGAAGAATATAAACGACTCGCGCCCGCTCGGCGTGGCGGTTGACGCAATTGAGCTACAAATCATTGATGCGCCCGATGCGACCATGATCGCGCGCGAGCTGTGGAGCGCGCCATACCTGCCGCTTGGGATGCTGCTGCTGGCGGGCTGCGCGCTGCTGCTGCGGCTTGGGCCGCTGCGGCTTGGCGGGCTACCTGCGCTGGCGCTGGCCGCGCTGTATGCCGCCGACTATCGCTACCACGATGCGCGCTTGCTGCTGGCGTGGTACCTGGTTGTTGCTGCCGGGGTGGCCTGCGCGGCGCTGGCGACGGCGGCGGTGCTGCGGCGTTTGCCGGGTATAATGCCGCGCGACGACCGCCGCGCACTGGGGTGGATGGTCGCGGCGTTTGCCATAACGTTTGCCATAACGTTCACCCCAACCGTGCGTAGCGATGGCATTGAAT
Source organism: Chloroflexi bacterium SZAS-1 (assembly GCA_018266315.1). Lineage (GTDB taxonomy): Bacteria > Chloroflexota > Chloroflexia > Chloroflexales > Roseiflexaceae > Kouleothrix. The sequence continues at coordinate 2,854 of JAFEAS010000178.1, forward strand.
ATTATGCGTACTTGCGTTCGCCCACAATCGATGGCGATCTCAACTTCGAGAACGAATATCATCAGACGCCATTCCCACAGATTTCTTCCAAATTTCAGCCAACCAAAACCGGCCATTACGAAAATCTGGCCGCGATTGGCCCGGCACTGGTGTGGGCACCGCTGTACAGCGTCGGCCACCTGCTCGTGCTGGCTGGCCGCGCATTGGGCATGCCCTGGCAGCCCGACGGCTACGCCGCGCCGTATGTGGTACTGGCGGTGTTCACCAGCGCGCTCGCCGGGCTGGCGATTATGCTGGCAGGCTACCGCATTGCCCGGCGCTGGGTGGCCCCGCCCGATGCAACCCTGGCTGCAATAACCATACTGCTTGGCTCGAACCTGCTGTACTACACAATGCGCGAGGGCAGCTTCGCGCATGCGCTCTCGGGGCTGGCGGCAACGCTGTATGTGCTGGCCTGGCTGCGGCTCGAAGAGCGGCCCACGGTTGCGCGCTGGGCATTGCTGGGTGCCGCCGCCGGGGCAACCGCGCTGATGTATTGGATCGCTGCGCTGGTGTTGGTGCTGCCGGTGTTCACCTTTGCGCGGCTGGCACTGGCGGCACTGCGCGCACCGGCGCAGGCGCGCGCGGCCCAGATGCGCGCGCTACTGCTGGGCGGTGTGGCTGCCGCCGTCATGCTGCTGGTGGTGCTCAGCCCGCAGTTTATTGCCTGGAAGATTATCTATGGCAGCTTTCTCGCCATCCCGCATGGCACCGATTATATTCAGCCGCGCGGGTTTCAGGGGTGGAAGCTGCTATTTTCGCACCTGTATGGGCTACTGCCGTGGACCCCGGCGTTCTTTCTCGGGCTGTTAGGGCTGGTGTTGCTCTGGTGGCGCAATCGCTGGCTGGCGCTCTGCCTGTTTGCCGGGTTTGCGGTGTATTTTGGCTACAATGCCTCGCTGGCGCGCTGGTTTGGCGGCGGCTCGTTTGGGCTGCGGCGCTTTACCGTGCTCACGCCCTGGTTTATGCTGGGGCTGGCGCTGTTGTTTGCAGCCTTGCGGCGCTGGCGTGCAATTGCGCCTGTCGCGCCGGCAGCCCTGGCAGCGGTATGGACAATGCTGCTGCTAGTGCGCTACGATCTCTTCCTTATTCCCCATGTGCCCGAGGAAATTGGTGCGCTCCCGGCCCCCTATTTCTACCTTAGCCGCGATACGCTGCCGTTCTGGGCGGTGCGCGGCTGGCTGAATAACGCCTATTTCCGGCAGCAGCTACGCGCCGCCACCGCCGCTGAGCTCGCCACACTGGCGCTCTATGTGCTGGTGATGCTGCTTGCAACCGGGCTGGTGGTTGCGCTGTATATGCGGCTATCGGCACGGGTACCCCGGGTGGTACACGCCCAGGCATCACCTGCCGCCACAAGCCCGGCCTAGCCCCGGCTGCCGTGCATACAACAACGCCGGTGCCTACGCACCGGCGTTGTTGTACTATTTGTAGTGTCTGCTGCTACTCCAGAATAGCGCGCAGCATCCAGGCTGTCTTCTCGTGCTGCTGCATCAGGCCAATCAGGAAGTCGTTGGTGCCGCTATCGTTAAACTGGCTATCGCAGGCATCGGCATCCGCGCGCAGCTGGCGAATGGCCGCCTCGTGGTCGTCGCGTAGGTTCGCAATCATCGTCATTGCGTCTGGCGGTGTGCCACTATCTTCCTTCAGCCGCGCGCGCTTGAGGTATTCTTGCATACTCCCTGGTGCCGGGGCACCAAGCTGGCGTACACGCTCGGCTACCTCATCAATCGCTTCAGATAGCTGGTCGTATTGGTCTTCCAGTAGCTTATGAAAATCGCGGAACTGAATACCAGTGACATTCCAGTGATAGTTGCGTGTTTTCACATAGAGAACATGCAGATCAGCGAGCGTGTTGTTCAGAATTTCGACAACGCCATCGCGCTGCTTATCGCTCAGGCCAATATCAACCTTTTCTGCTGCTACTGTTGCTTTCATAGCATTCTCACTTCACTAATAAGGGTAGGAATAATTTCCTACCCCTACCAGCTAAGCAGAAACTATGCCACCGATTAATCCTTCTTAAAGCCCTTAATCCAGAAATTGCTCAGCTCTTGCTGGGCGCTGATCGCGCGCTGCATCGCATCCTGCCACCCCTGGAATGCGGTATGTGCGCCCTCGTCCATACGCTGGCGTAAGGTTTCGGGCGTGGTTGATTGCACTGATTCGAGCATGCCTTCCCAGAACTTGGCCTGTGTTTCGTTCCAGGTTTTCATCGTTGCGAGCATCTGGTCAGTCCAGTTTTCCATTTCCTTGGGCAGGCTCTTCTGGGCTTTGATGCTATCGACCCACAGCTTTGCCCATTCCATCTGCGCGCCAAGCGAGCGATCAACCGTTTCTTTCCAGAAACTTACCGCCTTGCCCCAGGTTTCATCGGCCTTGGTAGCGCTGGCAAGTGGCATTGAGCGCCGCCACGTATCCCACAAATCCTGCTGCGCCTTCGTCCAGGTTTTCATTACCTCTTCGGCCTGCTGCATCCAATCCGCCATACCGTTCCTCCTTTGTAGTATGAGCACCGACAGTGGGTTCTTTACTCTAGCTATTCAAAAGAATAGTTATGTCGGTAGAAGCGTAGAGAATAGACTTTCCTTATGGCCTTGAGTATAGCGTAAGCAAGTTCCAAATGGGAGACAAATTTCGCCTTTCGGTGGGTTTGATGGATAGACGATGGTTCAGGTGAAGGCCAGCAGTATGCCATCACGCAGTAATAGTAGGCCCAGCCCGGCCAGCAGCACGCCGCTGGTGATGAGCAGCCGCCGATAGCCGCGCCCGCGCAGCCAACTGCGGCTCTGGTTGACGATTAACGCCACTACTAGCTTTGAGCCTACGAGCAACAGGTAAAACCCGCCTAAGAATAGCACGACGTGGCCTGGCCCGCTGGCTAATGCCTGCGCCAGGAGCGGCGCACCAACTGTGCCCCAGAATAAGTATGGGTGTGGGTTGAAAAAATTGGTAAGAACAGCCTGCCCCAGCAGTCGTTTTGGCTGTACTTGCAGGGTAGTGGCTCGCTCGGCTAGCTCGGGTGGGGTGGCGCGTACCGTTTCAACCCCAAGATACAGCACAAATAAGCCGCCGACGATGCCAAGCCAGCCAATCGTTGCTGGTGGCAGCTGCTTGATAATCAGTATTGCCAGAAGAATAATCGGCAGATCGCTGAACAGCGGCGCGAGGGCTACCAGGTTGCCCGCACGCCATCCGCGCTGCAAGGTTTGGGTAATGACTAAGCCGAGCATGGGGCCGGGGCTAACACCAGCCGCGAACCCATACGAAATGCCAAGCAAGAGTGATGCAAACATGCTGTGTAGTGCTAGTTATTTTGGGCCGCCGCCGAGCTGGCGTAATGCTTCGAGTAGCTGTGGGTCATCATCTTCGCTATAGTGTGTCCAGTCGATATCGAGCAAAATATCGGGCTGCACGCCCACACCTTCGAGATTCTGCCCATTTGGTAGGCGAAATCCCTCCTGCGCCAGCCAGAGGCGCGAGCCATCGGTGAGGGTATAGGCGTAGGTGGTTTCGGTATTGCCTGCCGTGTGCGTGCCGATGATTGTAGCCTGGCCCTCTTGCTGGAGCACTGCGGCGAGCACTTCGGCGTATGATGCGGTTTCGTTATCGACGAGGACAACGACTTTGGCATGGCGTAGATCTGGCCCGGCAGGTGCACCAATTTCGAGGGGGCGTATTGCCTGGCGGCTAAAAAACATGCCAACCTGGCCGCGTACAAAATGGCTGAGCACGCCTGATAGCACATATAACCATCCGCCGCCATTCGAGCGCACATCAATAATCACGCCATCGAGCGGGCCTTCGGCCACCAGATCGGTGAGCGCACCGTTCACCTGCTCGTCCATGTCGTTCACCCACATGGTGGGAATAGCGACATACCCGATGTTACCAGGGAACCGGCGATAGGATGGGACAATATGGTTTTGTACTTCCTGTCGCGTCAGCACCACATCGCGCAATTTTTCGCCCGGGCGCACCACGGTAAGCCGCACCGAGCTGCCTGCCTCGCCTAGCAGGTTGCCATCGTCGGCAGTGTAGGGGCGGCCATCGACCGCAATAATACGATCGCGCGGGGCAAGGTCAGCGCGCGCCGCCGGGCTATCGGGGAAGACGCTTTGAATAAAGCCGCCGTCGGGGCGTGGCCGGGTGAGTACGCCAATCCCAACCGTTACCTCGCTATTGCTAATCGTCGCATTTTCGGTTTGAACTTCGGCGGGCGGCAGAAAACGCGAGTGCTCATCGTTGAGCCGGGCAACCATCTCTACCATCATGGCATAAAAGGTGTCGCGGCTCTGCGCTTGCTCAAGCATGCGGGTATATTCATCATGAACCGCGTTCCAGTCGAGATGGTGAAAATCGGTGTAGAGGTAATGATCTTTGACCGTCCGCCAGACTTCTTCAAAGATTTGTCGGCGCTCTTCATAGTTTAGCAGCTCGGGGGTTGGTGCTTCGGTTGGGATTGGTGTGGCGAGCGTGGTTGGTTGGGGTGTCCAGGTAGGTAGGTTAGTTGGTGGTGTGTTTGCACGTTGGGGCGCGGTAATGCTTGGCACAGCCGAAGGCTGCTCAGCAGTTGCTGTCGCAGGAAGCGATGCAATTGCCGGTACGGTTCCACAGCCAGCAAGCAGGCTAAGGGTGCTCATAAGTAGCCAGGCGCGCACCATTATTGGCTGCACCCGGCGGGCACAATTTCCCTCGCACCCCACAGCATCACGCATACACCAACACCATCGTGCGAATAGTCCAATCCAAGCTTATCATGCTTAAGGCCACCCTATGCTTTACCGCAGCCAGAAATGTGGCTATGCTGATTGAATGGCTAGCAATCGTTGCACTAGCTCAGCCGCATGTTCTATATCTTCCACCGCAATATACTCACTAGTCGAGTGAATTTCGCGATACCCCATACTGATATTGGCAATGTGTAAATCGCGCTGGGCGAACATATTGACATCGCTACCGCCGCCGCTTACCTGTGGCTTTGGCGCGAAACCCATAGCGCGTAATTCGGCTTGCACCCGCTCCAGGATGGGTGCATCATCGGGAAGGCGGTAGGCGTCGTATTTGTGGCTAATTTCTACTTGAACACTCGCCCCGCGCGCCCGTGCGGCCTGCTCAAAGGCTGCGACCATCGCCTGCACCTGCGCTACCAGCTTATCCTGATCGTGGCTGCGCGCTTCGCCCCATAATTCGACCTGATCGGGCACAACGTTGGTTGCCGCGCCACCACGAATAATGCCAATGTTGGCGGTTGTTTCGTGGTCGATCCGGCCAAGCGGCATGGTAGTAAGCGCCTCGGCAGCGATTGTAATGGCATTGATGCCGCGCTCGGGGGCAACGCCAGCATGCGCCGCCCGGCCATGAACTACTACATGCAGGCTATCTTGCGAGGGTGCGGCGATGGTAATACCGCCAAACTCACCGCCCGAGTCGAAGGTTACCCCTTCGCGCGCGCTCAGCTGGCTGGTATCGAACTGGGCCGCACCGCGCATGCCAATTTCTTCTTGCACAGTAAATACTAGCTCGGCGGCGCGGTGTGGGCCGCCCTGCTCAAGCGTGGCGCGCACCCCTTCGATAATTGCCGCAACCCCGGCCAGGTCATCCGCCCCGAGGACAGTGTCGCCACTTGAGCGCACAACGCCATCGGTAACCACCGGGTTTACCCCGTGGCATGGCGCGACACTGTCCATATGTGCATTGAGCAGTAGCGGCTCGCCGTCGCCGGGCACGCGTGCGAGAAGATTGTGCATTGCATCTTCGATGACGGTTAAGCCCATGCCTTCAAGCAGCCCACGGATGTGCGCCGCGATTGGCCCTTCGCCACCTGAGGGGTTATCGATGCGCACTAAATCAAGAAACGTAGCCAGGAGTCGTTCTTGCTGTACCATGCAAAATCCTCACATCCACAGAGCTAAGTCGCCTAACGATGTCTACAGCATGCCCTACCGTTTTCATTGACCTTCGAGATCAAACGCGGCTTTGAGCACATCGCCCGCCAGCCGTGCGCCAACGCCGGCACCATCGCGGCCATTTTCAACCATCACAGCCACAGCGTAGCGCGGCTGATCGACCGGTGCAATCGCAATAAACCAGGCATGCGGTACTGTACCCGCGCCGTGCTCGGCAGTACCCGATTTACCGCCAACCAGCGCCACACTCGGGCTGACCTGCTGGGCCGCAGTGCCAAATCCGTATTCTACACCGGCGCGCATATTTTTGCGCATTTGTGCCGCTATCTGGCTCGATACTGCATGCCGAATCGCGCGCGCGCCGCGGGCAACAACAATGCTGCCATCTGGTCGCGTAATTTTTTCTACCAGATACGGCTGCATCATCCAACCATCGTTGCCAATTGCCGCCGCGACCATCGCCATTTGCAGCGGCGTAATCTGGAGCTGCCCCTGGCCGAACCCGGTATCGGCTAGCGCCGCCGGGCGATTAAGGAAGCCAGCGTCTTTGTACAGCAGACTCGGTACGGTTGGCAGATCGGTGAAGCCGCCATACGTATCGGGGGCATCGCGCGGCGCGAAAATATCGAAGTCAGCCGCAGTGCTTGCCAGCCGGTCGGGGCCGAGGCGCAGCGCATATTGGGCAAACGCTACATTGCACGAGAAGGCATAGACCCGCTCAAGGTTCGAAGGGTCGCCGGTGCGGTTAAAGAGATCCGGCACGGCATTCACTACTGGTGGCGCACCCGCCTCGGTATCGAGCGAATTGAAACAGCGAATATCGTCGGGTTTGGCCTGGGCCGGGTTTTCAAGTGCGCTTACCGCCGTCACAGTCTTGAACGTCGAGCCAGGTGGGTAGCGGCTCTGCGTCGGGCGATTCAGCAACGGCTGGCCCGCATCATCGCCATTAATCTGGCGCCAATAACTTTGAATTCGTGCATTTTCCGCCTCGCGGTCGGCAGCTGGGTTGAATGCGAGCTGGCTTGGATCAAACCCCGGGTTACTTACCATGGCGCGGATTGCGCCGGTCTTCGGTTCGATCACAACAACCGAGCCAATCCCATACTGGTCGAGCAGCGCTTTTGAGGCGGCTTGCAGCCGTGCATCAATCGTGAGCTGAAGATCATCGCCAACCTGTGCCCGCCCCATCAGCGAATCGCGCAGGCGGTTGTAGGAATCACGCTCGCCACTCAGGTAGCTATCGTAGGTCGCTTCAAGGCCCGAAGGGCCAAACCGGTCGCTGAAAAAGCCGACGATATTGCTGAACGCCGAAGGATCGAACTGCTGCATGAGCGGGTAGCGGCGTACTGCGTACTTGCCATCGACAATCTCGGTATCGACCAGAAGCAGGCCGTTACGATCGCGCATTTTGCCGCGCTGCACGCGCAGCGACTGAATGACCTGGCGCACATTGCTGGTCGTCTGCCCGGTGGCCTCGTCTACATGCACGGTATCGGCAATATCATTCGCGCGCACAAACTGCTGCCGTAGGAGCTGTACCGACAGCAGGACAAAGCCCAGCGCTATGAGTAAGCCCAGGTTTTGGATGCTGCGCGAGATCCCGCGTGGTTGCGCAGGCAACGAGAGGCGCGCTGCTACGAGCAATAACGGTGCAGCGAGCCACAGCGCCAACAGCCAGCCGCTATCTTGCTCAACTGGCTGGAACATTCCATAGGCGATGAGTGCAACTGCACTAGCAAATGCCAGGATACGTGCAACATGACGCATAATGCTTAGAGTACCCTTACCTTACACGAGTTACGCGGTCGCCCGCGTTTGCAAAATAGTGCCTGCAGCAGCATGGTACCGAACTATTTTTGGTGTTCTGCGGTTGGTGCGGAGCGCCAACCGCAGAACACCATGGTACAAAAGGAGCGCTGCCACAGGCTACACATTTCCATCGCGTAACTCGCAGTACCTTAGTGGTGATTCGCACAGGGATTATACCCGAAAAGCGGATAAAAACGTGAGGTGTGCTGTTATTGGGGCAGGCGGAAAACGCTTGAAGCCACCGCTGTGGGCCTGGCAACGGAGGGCGGTAGTATAGGGTACTCAATCGAGCGGCATGGTAGCGCGTACTGTCACGCCACCACCCTCCGTTTCGAATACATCGAGGCGACCACCAAACTCGCTTAGGCGGTATTGCATGGCGCGTAGCGCACGCAGGCCGGGCCGCTCGTGAGTGCCATCGAGTAACCCAACCCCGTTATCCTGAATCATCAGCGCGACCGAGGTGGCGTCGTAGCGCAAGGTAAGCAGCGCTGCGTCGGCGTGAGCATGTTGCTGTACATTTAGGAGCGACTCTTGTGCTAGGCGCACCAGCAGATCGCGATGTAATGGATGAACTGACTGTGTGCGGCCAAGGAAGGTTACCTGTATGGGCATACCCGTATGCTTGCCAAACCGGGTAGCCAGAGCATCAAGCGCCGCGCTTAGCTCCATATCGGGCGCATTGAGCGGCATAAAGATGATCCGTCGCAAATCTTCGACGCTCTGTTCGGCTGTTCGGGTTTTGAGCATCTGAAGCGCTAGTGGGGCATCGTCGAGCAGGCGCTGGCGCTGAGCGGCTGATGCTCGCGTACCGCCGGTAAAGCGCGGCGGTTCTGCATTAGGCATGCGCTCGAAGCGCGGCAGCACCGGTGGGGTTTGGCGCGCTATCTGGCGGTTCATAATAATTTGCCGCGCTGATTCGATCAGCCAGGGAACGATAAACCCCACTGCAATCGGGGCCAATAACACCATCGCCAGATTGAGCCAGCCGTGCTCTACCAGCTCAGTCGCGGGCGGCTGGTCGGTTGCCCATAGCAGCATTGCCGCGCCAGCAACGAAGCTCAGGCTCGACATAACCCAGCCGTGCAGGCCACTGAGCAGGCCGGGCAAGATCAGGCTGCTAAAGGTATAGAAAATGAACGGGCTGTCCCATCCACCGCTCCAGGCTAACACGAGTAAGGTATACAGCATATCGGCGCCAAGCGCCAGCGAGTTGCGCTGTGCCAGGCGCGTAAATGGTCGCGCAATAATTGTTGTTACGAAGTTTGCCAGCGCAGTAACGCCGAGCACAGCCATATAGCTCCAGGCCCGGCCTTGATAAAGCAATACCAGTGCGGTACAGGCCCAGGCCAGCCAGCGGTAGCTGAAGAATATAATGTGGTTAGCTAACCACGGGGTCGAGCGTGTCTCGCGCACAGCTCACCTCAGCGGGGATAAAAACGCATTGATCATGCCACCAGAGCCTGGCGGCCCTATACGCCTGCTCTAGCTATGTATATGTTCGCCCGATTAGAATCGGGCCACATTCGCTCGGAGTGAAACGAGTATAGTGTAGCAGAAAGCCCGGCCAACGGCAAGAACATCGGGCCGACTTTATTTCTGTACATGCGTGGGGATCTGTAGCCAGGCGAATAAGCTTATTGAGCATTGCAATGAGGAATCATGCAAATGCAACGTGGTAGCAAAGCACCTGTATCCCGCTTCGCTACCACGTTGCATGTACTGGCGAATTAGCTGTAGGACTAATAATCGTTCAGCCGATCATTCATACGCTGCTGGCGCTCGCTCGCTGCCTGTGCTGCTGCTTCGGCATTCGCCTGTTCTTTTGCGGCGTGCTCGGCGCGGCTTTCAGGCGTCATTGCGAGCCGCGAGCCAACTTCGCTCATACTATCCGCGGCGCGCTCTTTTACCGTTGCGATCTGACGCTGACCGGCGGCGGCACCCTTGCGGATGCCACGCCACGCCATCAGGATGAGATCCATAATGATGACGCCCAGCACATTGAAGATCGCCTGGTAGGGCGACCAGGCCAGCTCGACCGAGACCGGGTGCAATAGCGATGAGAAGAATGGCGAGGTCGCCAGCTCAAGTACTAGCGCAATTAAGTAGGCAGCAATGAGCGCGCGGCGCAAGCGTTTCCACTCAAGCACGGTAATGACATGCGGAATGGCTGGTACAAAGTAGCTTACGATTACATTCACCAGCGCTAAACCAAACCCGATGAAGAGATGCGTAATCGCCTGATTGACTAAATCGTATGATCCCATTGTGTTTCAGGCGCGCTGCGCCTGCCTCCATCATCGCGGGTGTAGTGGGCGCCGCGCCGCCATTGCTTGCCAAACGCCCGCATCAACTGCTGGCGTTTGAGGGTGGAATGAAACCCTGTACCATGTACGGAAAAGTAGTGGACAGGTAGCGCCGTTTTGCTTCGCTGTAGCGTGCCCACTCTGCGCCGAGAATGCGCCGATGGTGCAGCGCCATCATCGGATGCGAAAAACGTACAAAGCGGGCAATCAGGTGTCCCACAACCTCGGCCTCGCAGGCGGGCGTTGCCAGTGCCCAACGTGCCTCCACCGAAAGTCGCGCCGGGTCGATACCGCCATTGGCGCTACTGCCCAGCTGTTTTTGCAGCGCATCTAATTCCCAGTACAGCGACGGCAGCGCGCTACGCACTGAGGGGTTACTGGCAAGCTGGCGGCGGCGGGCCGTGCCATCGCGCGCGGGGGCGGCTTCGCCAATTGCAAGCAGCGCCTCGGTTTCCAATTCGGCTAGGCGCTTCGGCAGCAGCATACGCACGTTAGCATAGTGAATATAGCCCTGCTGAAGTAGTACATTCACTACATGCGGGTCGTCAATCTCTAGGGCGGTGACGCCAGCGCCTGCTGCTAGCCGCCCGATGCGGGNNCGGGTCGCGATCAGTAATATATTGGTGGCGGCACCAGCCGGTGGGCGCAGGATATATGTTGTGCCCGCCACCTCGCCCCACAACGAATGAACCTGTATTTGTAAGGCGGGTGGCAGCACCCGTTTGCGTGGGTCGCCTACTTGCGTAGCCAGCGCCAGCATTTGCTCGATATATTGCTCATCGAGCAGGCGCGCTTTTTCGCTCAAGCCGGTTCCAAGCTCAAGCAATGTGCGCGACTGTACAAGCGTTGCGCGCGGTGTGTCGATGCGCGGTGTCACACTGGTGATGCCGAGCATGTCACCAGCGGTGCGGCAAAAAACCAGGCCATTATCCATTTCAACAACCACAGGCTCGTATTCAACGAGGCTGAGCAGGGTGGCGCGCGCATCCAGGTATACCTGCTCAATGACTTCGGCCTCATACGAGAAACGGCGGCGCACCGGCGGAGCCGAGACCTGATCGGGCGAGAGAATAATCGCATAGCGCAGCGCATCGCCGCCCAGGTAATCTTCGCCCAGGTTGGCGGCGAGCTGCGGACTCCAGCCCATCCGGTCAATCGTGAATTCGGTGAGCGGGCTACTGAGCTTGACGCAATGCTCAAGCGCCTGGTTATAGCGGTCGGCAAGGTGGCCCTTCACGAGGAACAGCGGGCCATCCCAGGGTAATCGGCTCATAGGAGTTTACTTCTGTGCAAAAAGCTATGAATTATCATGATCTGCACCACGCTGGGTCAGCAGGTCGCGGGCAGCAAGCTGCGCCTCAAGGTCAGCCGCCACCCGCTCGGCGCGCTGAACGCGCGCATCGTCGGCGTAGCGCTGCTCGGATTCGAAATACTGCTCCAGCTCGGCTGCGATCATGTCACCAGTAATGGGTCGGTAGAGCGCCTTCACCAGCGCGACTTTTTCGTCGTACTGTTTTTGAAGAAACAGCGCCGGGTTGGTGAACCACTCCTCGGGGATCTCGAAATCGGCACTCTCGGCCAGAAGCTTCTGCGTGACACTCTCGATTGGGCGGCCGGTGAAGCGCGGATTTTTGCGCTTGAACTCGGCACATAGCTCACCTAGCTCGCGCCAGCTCAGCGCTTTTTGGCCTGCAAATGGGTTCAGCCTAAAACGGCTGGCGGCAGCCGCCGTTACCGGCGCTGTGCCAGTGTGCGCGGCGGCTTGCGGCGTGGGCAGCTCGCCCGCTACCTGCACCAGGCCCTGCTTGATCTGGCGCGCCAGCTTGATGCCTATAAGCGCGGCATAGTCGTCCCAATCTTCTGGCCCGCCGATCTGCTCGCGGTGGTGGAAGCGTTGGCGTAGCGCCGAATCGGTGGCGGTTGGCTCGTTGGTGGCGGCGTATGTTTGTGCATTGCCCACGTTCACCGTAAACGCACCATCGAGAAACTGCATGGTCAAGTTCAACACATCCTTGTCCGAGCCGCCAATGCCCGGGTCGCTGCGCGCGAGCAGCAGCAGGTCGATGTCGTCGAAAAACAGCAGCGTCAGCGCAGTGCGATCGCGCGCCATAGCCAATTTTTCGGCCAGCAGCTTGGCAGTTTTGCCGTAATATTCATCCTTGATACTCGGGTCGATCGAGACAAAGCGCGCTGGAATGCCGACTTGCTCGCTGCGCTGGTTCATGCGCGTCATGGCCATGCGGAAGAGCGAGCTTTTGCCCGTGCCGGGGAAGCCATCGAATAGCACCGTGCTCGGCAGCCCACCCAGCTCTAGCACCGGGTTGAAGCCATGCGCAACATCGTACAGCGCCAGCCGATCGACATAGCGCAGCAGCGCGCGCTTGGCCGAGCTATTGCCAACGATCTGGTCGGGCAGCACGGGCGTAAACTCAACCTTGGCGCTAGCCGCTTGCTCCGAGGCGCTAAAGCCGCGCAGCTCAAGATCGCCGATACGGAAAGGTACACCTTCAACATGAGCCAGCAGCTCGGCGGATAGGCGCTCGGCGTCGGTAATCATCTGGTCGCGCGCAGCAATGAAGTAGTCGCGCGTCAGGTTCACCAGGTCGGCGGTGGTCTCGACAATCGGGCTGCCGTCGGGGGTAGTTTGAGTGACCGCTTTCAGGTAGAACGACAGCACACCTTTCAGGTCGTCGTCGGGGCCGAGGCCAACCCGGAAGAATTGCCCGCCGGGCTTGGGAAATGACGCCAGCCCTTCGCCTTGGGGCATTGGCAGGCTGTGTGCAATCAGCGCGCTGGCTCCAAACAGTGCAAAGCTGCCCAGGAAGGCGGCCTGCCGCGGGTCGATCGTGCTGCTCAGCTCTTCATACAGCTCGTAATACAGGCACAGCCCGCGCCGGATGGCGTGCAGCACGTGGTTCACCGGCTCGTTGAGCAGGTAGCCGCCCACGCCAGGCAGCTTACGCAGTTCGGCCAGTACGTCGTAGGCGACGCCGCGCATCGGCACGTTCTGCATGCGAAATTCGGCGCTGTCGCGATGGGCGTCGAGGTCGGCATCATTGATGGGATGGACGTTATCGCGGGTTGACATGAACTCTACTCCCGGATTGAATGCAAATGAGCGCGCATTCAATTGCAATGCTAATTAATCAGGTCGCCCTGTTTCGTGACGCCATACACCTCACATGCCTGCCCATCCTCATCGGCGTCGCCAAGGAATTGCTTAATTGCTAGCGGCGCGAGCAGCACGCGGTAATTCAGAATCGGCCCCGATTCCATTGGCTCGCGGCCAAACAGCACATCCATCTTGCTGCGCTGGGCGGCTTTGGTGGTCGAAGCGCGCTCAATCGCCGCGCGCAACATCCACGGCTCGCCCTCGTGGGCGGCGCTTAACGCGCGCTGAATCAGGTCATCGTTCTCAGTCCAGCGGTGGTGATACGGCCCGAGCGTCACGCGCTCGATCGCGCGCGGCACAATCCATGGTGCCTGGTTGAGCAACCCAATCATCTCGGGTAAAGTATTGCGTCCGCCCGCCAGGTCGTCGATCAGGTCGCGCAGCTCGCCGATACCACCAGTTACATGCCAGCCGCCGCGCTCCTCAAACGAGAGCGTGACGCTTTCAAACAAGCTCAGGCTGCGGATTACGCCCGTCCAGCTAATCGCATATAGCCGCCCATTTGCCTCGGCACTGAGCTTTACTGGCTCGCCCTGACGGAAATCGGACACCACCGGGGTAGCGGCCAGCCGTTCCATATACGCGCGTTGCAGCCAGAGAATTTGCTGCTTCACCGGGCGGTGGCCGTTATAGATTGCGTCGAGCGCTTGCTCAATCAGCTCGGGTCGCTGCGGAATCTGCTTGAGCTGCTCTTCGGCATGATCACGATCATCGCGCAGCATCCAAAAATCTTTGAATGTTGGCATGCCCGATTCAGTCGGGTCGATCGTCATCGGTACCGGCTCGACTTCAAGCAGCTGGCGGCCATGCTTCAGCGCCATCACCAGCACGGTTGCGCGGATTTCCTGCATGAACGCTTGCGCGGCCTGGCAGGCGGCAATACTCAAGCGCCCGGCGCGCTGCTCTTCGGTGAGCGCTTTAGCCAGCCAGCCCAGCCGCTCGCCCAGCGTATCGCAATAGCTCACGACTGCTTCGTCAGGCAGTACGCGCGAATTCTGGCCGGCACCAGCGGCCTGCAAAGAGTTGCGATTGATGACCATAGCTCGTTAGCGCTTTTCCGCGTATTCGTTCTGCAACTGTGCCATACGGTCGTCGAACACCGTGATGATTTGCTCCAGGTGGTCGGTATACTCTTTCAGCTTGGCGTCGTCGATTAGCTTCTTCTCGGCCCGATCGGCAGTTTCGGCGAGAATACCCTGCACCTGCTCGGTCATCACGCGCGTGGCGCTATCGGCCGCATAGTTCAGCGATTTGTCGATGGTGGAGAAGCCTTTTACTTCAAGCGCTGTCTCCATGATCTGGTAAATGCCTTCGAAGACGCTGGTGAGGTTGGCGATCTTCTCCTGCGTTTTCACCTTATTCTGAGTAAGCGCAGCAATTGCCTGCTTGAAACCTTCCATGTGTGCGCGCACAATCGGCTGTGATTCCTTGGCGTTCTTTAGGATTTCGAAATACTGCGTCTCGTTAATCTTGGCCTGGTCGAGCTTGGCTTGCAGCTGTGAGCGCTCGGCCTGTAGCTGGGCATAGGTCGTTTCGTCAGCCACCTGGATACGCCGGTCGATCTCGGCGATCTCTTGCTCAAGCCGCTTGGCCTCAAGCCGCCACTGCTCGTACTTCGGCTGATTTTCTACCAGCTTGCGCGAGAGGTCGCCATCGGTGGTTTGCAGCTTCCCGTACATCTCGGCATTTTTTGCAATCGCGCTATTGAGCGATTCGACGGTGCCGCGCGCATAGGCCAGGATAGTTTTCATCGAGCCATCGACATTTTGCTCGCGGATGCGGTTCACCATCATCTGGCGCGCCCACTTTTTGTTGAAACGCCCAACCAGGCTTTCAAGGCCGCGCGCGTCCTTCATTGTCGCCACATTGCGGCCCAGGTCGTCTAGCTCAGCGGTCAAATCCTCAATCAGGGTTTGCAAGTCGCCAGTGTATTGGCGACCGCTGGCGATGGCGGTATCGAGCTTGCTCAGGTCGGCGACGTTCGCAGCCTGCTTCTGCTTGCCCTCGGCGGTTAACCGCTCGACGGTTGAGAGGTAATCGGACATACCAGTATCGAGTTCTTTCTCAACCTGTAGCTCTTTGGTGCGCACCGCCTTCAGTTTTTCGGCCTTTGCCTTACCACCCTGGGCTTTACTGAGAATTTGCTCGTCGACCATTGTGAGTCCAGTCCTTCCTTGAATACATCTACATCGTGCCGGATCTGGCCGATTTCAGAGAGTATATACGCGGCTACCGGCGCATTGTTTCACCGCGCTATGCTCGTGCCTGGCAAAACGTAGGCCTGGCAGTACCTAACCGATTGGGCCGGTGTGTTTGCCCAATAGTGAACCGCATGACCTCTGGCAGGAGGATACGGTGTTTGGCTAGTGCGGGCAGAAGATCTGGCGCTAAATGCTTTGAATTGAAGCTCTGCTTTGCATCTGACCTATGAATAGAACGCATGAAGAGGCTGAATTTGCCACCCTATTGTCAGTTTTATAGTATAATACGCTATCTTTTGCATTGTCTAGTCACAATAGGATCTTTGATGAGCGAGCACAGTAGCAAGCCGAGCCTGCGTGTGCGCGGCGATCAGGCGTTCGTCATTGGGGAGTATGGCACTGAACATCACGAGTTGTATCTGTGGGCAATGTATCGCGAAGGTTCGTTTGTTCAGTGGGAAGCCGAAGGTGTCACCCTAGCCAGCGGCAAAGGCACTGGGCCATGTTATGTGCTATGGGTGCCAGCACCGCCGCTCTTCGAGCCAATTGCGGCACCGGCGACACCCGAGGATGAATCCAAACCAGCGCGCAAGCCACGGAGCGGCAAAACGACCCGCCACAAGGGGATTACGCGCATCGATCACCCGGCCAAGCGTACTTTTGGGTATATGGTGCGGGTTGCCTGGAAGGGCGAGATTCACCAGAAGTTCTTTTCCGATAAGCGCTGTGGCGATCGGCTGGCCGCGCTGGATGCTGCCATTCAATGGCGCGACCGTACCGAGGCCGAGATTGGTAAACCGCGCACTGAGCGCATGGTATTTGGCAAGCCTGGTGGTGCAAACCCGGTGGTTGGCGTGTCGCGGCGGCGCGAAAACCATACTGAGTATTACGAGGCCACCTGGCTCAACCCGGAAGGGCGCGTGCGGCGTACCCGCTTCTCAATCGCGAAGCACGGTGAGCGTAAAGCCCTACGCCTGGCAATGGCCGCGCGCCAGCGCAACGAGCGTATTCGCTACCGCACGCCGCGCGAGTAACGTACCCCGCCAAATGGGGATTGCAATACAGCTATGACGTTGCGTAAGACAATGCACAGATAGTTCGTACCACACCCGCCAAAAGGGGATGTATGGTTGGTTGAAGATCTGTGCGCACACCGACCTGGTAGCCTGATCGCTACCGGGTCGGTATGTTGTTAGGCTGGTTACACTGTTTGGTAGATGGCTATAAACGACGATTATGGTTGGGCGCTAGTTCGCGCAAAGAAATCGGCCATAGTTGGCGAACAATTGCAGGCAGCTTTGCCAAGTGGTGGCAAGCCCCACGCCGTTTCGATGGTGCGCAGCAGCGAATAGTGTGAATACCCCACATTGGAGCGGAAGCCTGCTGGCACTAGCGGCGAAATAACGAGGGTTGCAATGTGCCCGCCTTGCGAGTATTGGCAACAGCCCCCGCCATCGAGCTTTTCGCCTTCGTCGAAGGTGATAAAGAGTGCTCCATTATCCTTCCACGCTGGCGAATTCAGAATTTGTGGTATCACCCCTTGCAACCATGCATTCGCGGCACTTACCGGGCAATCGTGTACATCGTGGCACATATTGGGTGTGATCCACACAAAATTGGGCAGGGTATTTGCTGCAAGATCAGTTTGGAACTGGGTAAAAGGCACCAGTTTGCCGCAGCGCTCCGGGTCGTTGCGGATGTTGTCAAAGTAAATGAACGGGTTATGTTTTTGCCGATAGAGCGGCGGCGCATCACCTACAAAACAGGGGTTCGGCATCGATTCCATATATGCCTTCCACGATTTGCCATTAGCCTCAAGCTGATCGACGAGATTGGGCTTATTGACAAAGCAATCAGTGCAGTCGCTAGCAATGCCGAAGGTATCACCGCCAATCAGGGCGAGGTAGTTTGGCAGGCTAGGGTGGGCTACGCCATAATATTGCTCAGCCATAGCATACTGATGCGCAAGTGTATTCAAATACGAAGCGTCTTTGTTGCCTACCACGTCGTCGAACGCGGTGTTTTCGAGCACAATCACAAACACATGTGAGAGGGCTGGAATTGGCCCGGTAGGTGTCGCTGCTGCCGAGGGATTGGGCGTGATGTGCGCGGCCCCGGCGCTAAAGGCGATGAGTACAGCTCCAAGGAGGAGGATGAGGAGCAAGGCCACCAATGGAGTGGAACGTAATAGCCGCATGCTTTTCTCTTCTCTTATCTCATATATGCAAGGTGTTGCTAGCGTGTTCCAGCAATAACCGTGGCAAGGACGACCAGGGCGAGCAACACGCGGTAGAGCACGAAAATCCCCAGGCCTGCGCGCTGAACATAGCGCAGTAACACGCCAATGGTCAGCGCACCTACCACACCAGCGACTACTATGCCCGTCACAAAGGGGCCAGTGATAGCGCTTGGCGTGATGAAGATGTGGCGCAGCTTGAACAGGGCTGCCCCGGCGATAATCGGTGTGCCGAGCAAGAACGAAAAGCGCGCCGCTGCTTCGCGCTCAATGCCGCGTATACGGGCTGCCGCAATGGTAATGCCCGAGCGCGAGACGCCAGGGATGATCGCGAGCGCCTGTGCGCTGCCAATCACCAGTGCATCTGCCCAGCCAATATCGCGCGTTTCGCGGTTTCGTGCCCCCCAGTAATCGGCTGCTAGTAGCAGCAAGCCCATAGCTGTGAGCGTTCCAGCAATGAGTAGTGGATTGCGCAGCGCGGCCTCAGCCAGATCATCGAGCAGCAGGCCCGCAACCGCACCTGGCACGGCCCCGACCATGAGCAGCCAGAACAGCCGCCCATCGCCTGAGCGCGGGTGAATCGCGCCGCCCACAAGCTTGAACCAGTCGCGCCAGAAGTAGACGACCACTGCGACGAGCGTGCCGACATGCAGGGCGACATCAAAGGTCAGGCCAGGGTCGGGCCAGCCGAAGAACCATGGCGTCAGGATGAGGTGTGCTGAAGACGAGATTGGGAGAAATTCGCCTAGCCCTTGTACAATGCCCAAGGTCACTGCCATATTATACTCAAATGGCAGCTGCGCCAACACTAGCGTAAGCACCATGAACACGAACACTGCTGCCGCCAGGACAAAAATGTGTGTGATGAGCGGCGCGGAAGAATTTTCGGTATCGTGCGTCAGGGGATTCATCGAAGCCATGGTGTCGTCCTTGTGTATAGGCGCTTACAGCTACTGAACCCAACCGACGGCATCATAGGCGCGGCGCATTAGGATTGCATTAAATACGGGTAAGGCTCACGTATGCATTTGGGTTAGGGTCGTATCAAACGCGAGTGTGCATGAGGCGCGGTTGGGTGAGGCAAAAAAATGGCGACCCGATTAGGGTCGCACGCAGTGCATTCTAGAGCGACTGGTGGGCCGCGCAGGATTCGAACCTGCAACCAAGTCGTTATGAGCGACGTGCTCTGCCATTGAGCTAGCGGCCCGTGTAAAATAATCCTACCACGTTCCCACGGCCTATGCAAGCTTGTGAACGCGCGTTTGCACATTGCTTTCGCAATTATCGGGCACGCTTCTGGTATACTACCGGCCTAGCCCTCAAGGAATGCCATTGATACGCCCATTCGCTTATGGGTGCTGTGGAGTGTGTGCCGGGAGGGCTGCGATTGATGGGTAGGAGCGAGCATGGAAGTTTCAGCGGTACTAGATATTTTGTTTAGGCTGGCTGGTGTCCTGGTGCTGGTGGCGCTTAACGCCTTTTTTGTTGCCGCCGAGTTTGCGCTGGTTGGGGCGCGGCGCACCCGCCTTGAACAGCTGGCCGCCGCAGGAAATAGTACTGCCGCACTCGGTCGGCGCATGCAGAACGATCTCGACCGCTATATTGCGGCGGCGCAGCTCGGCATAACCCTGGCGAGCCTGGCGCTGGGTTGGATCGGGGAAAGCACCATCGCTGAGCTGGTTGACCCGCCAATCGAGTCGCTGATCACCTGGCTGCTCGGCAACTTTGCTGTAGCCGAAACAATGGCTCTGACGATTAGCCACGCCGTTGGCATCGCAGTATCGTTTTTTGTCATCACCTCGCTGCATATTGTGCTGGGCGAGCAGGCCCCGAAGGTATTTGCTATCCGCGCGCCCGAAGATACCGCGCTGTTCATCGCGCGGCCGTTGGCGCTATTCAATACGGTGTTTGGCCTGATCATTCGCTTCCTGGATTGGGCGACCGAGCTGGTACTGCGGATGTTCGGCATTCGTGAGGGCGGTGGGCACACCAAAGTGCATTCTGCCGACGAGCTGCGACTGCTGGTGGAAGAGAGCGGCGAGGCGGGCGTATTCGATGAAGAAGAGCAGGAGATGTTAATCAACGTCTTCGCCTTTGCCGACCGGCCTGCCTATCAGGCGATGCTGCCGCGCACCGAGGTGGTGACAATCGACCACGACGCAACGCTGAACGAATTCCTTGAGCGTTTTGCCGAAACCGGCCATACCCGCTTCCCGGTGCTCGGCCCCGGCGGCATCGACGATATTAAAGGCATTATTTCGGCAAAAGATTTACTCGTGGCGTTGCGCGATGGCTCGGTTGCGCTCGACCAGCCGATCGATACGCTGATTCGCCCGGCGTTTTTCACACCCGAGAGCAAGCGCATTGGCGATTTGCTGCAAGAGCTGCGCGCCAAGCATATTCGCATGGCGATCCTTATCGATGAATATGGCGGTATGGCAGGGGTGGTGACGATGGAAGACCTGATTGAGGAGATCGTTGGTGAGCTTGACGACGAGCTAGAGCACGATGAAAGCGAGCTAAAGACCATTGATGAGCATACGAGCGTCGTTGAAGGGCAAATACGGGTTGAAGATGTGAACGCCGAGCTGGATCTCGATATCCCGCCCGGCGATTACGAAACCCTGGCTGGTTTCATCCTGGCGCGGATGGGGCGCTTGCCGAATAATGGCGATTCGCTGGCGTATAACGGCGTGCGCCTGACCGTGCTCGAAATGCAAGGCCCGCGCATTAAGCGTATCGAGATAAAGCGCGTGCCATAGCTGCTCGCCGTATGGTATACTCGGTGCCTGGTTGGCTCGTGGCCGTGTTGTGAGGCGGCACGGCGGCCTTCGCACACGAAGCCAATGGCTTTAGCCTCACGGCGCAAGAATACCGCGTAAGCTGTGTAAACGAAACTTTTATGACAAACGTCATCGAATTCGATCATGTGAGTAAGCGCTTTGTGATTAACCGCGAGCGCGCCGATACGATCCAGGGGCGCTTTGCCCGCCTATTGCGCCGCGACAGCCACGTTGAAGAATTCTGGGCGCTGCGCGACCTGAGCTTTCGCGTAGCGAAGGGCGAAAGCCTGGGGCTGGTAGGCCATAACGGTGCGGGTAAAAGCACGGCGCTGAAGCTGATGACGCGCATTCTGGAGCCAACCAGCGGGCAGGTGCGCATGCATGGCCGTGTGGCGGCGCTGCTTGAGTTGGGTAGCGGCTTTCACCCCGAGCTGAGCGGGCGTGAGAATGTGTTCCTTAATGGCTCGCTGCTGGGCTTTAGCCGCCGCGAGATGCGCGCCAAGCTGCCCGAGATTATCGAGTTTTCGGAGATTGGCGAATTCATTGATATGGAAGTGAAGCACTACTCGTCGGGTATGTACACGCGTCTGGCTTTTGCGGTTGCCACTGCGGTTGACCCCGAGATTTTGATTACTGATGAGGTGCTCGCCGTTGGCGATGAGTCATTCCAGCGCAAATGTATGGAGCGTATCTATCGCTTTCGCCAGCAGGGCAAAACGATCATTTTTGTGTCGCATGCGCTCGATACTGTGCGCGCGCTGTGCGACCAGGCGGTATGGCTCGACCACGGCACGCCGCGTGCGGCTGGCCCGGCTGGCACGGTGATTGATGCCTACCTGGCTGATGTAAACCGCCGCGAACAGGCCAAAGCGCTAGGGCAATCGTCGGTAGTTGAAGAAGGCGTAGGTAACCGCCACGGCACGCGCGAAGTTGAGATTACGCGAGTCGAATTGCTCGATGCTGAGGGGCGCGAGCGGCTGGTCTTTCAAACGCATTCCCCACTCACTGTGCGCATCCATTATATGGCACACCAGCGGATCACCCGGCCAGTGTTTGGCATGGGCATTCATCACGAGAATGGGGTGTGGGTGTATGGCCCGAACACCCACTTCGATAATGTCGAAATCCCGCTGGTCGATGGCGTCGGCTATGTCGATTTTAATATTCCCGCGCTGCCGCTGCTGGCCGGGCGCTACCTGATCAGCGCCGCCATCCACGATCAGAGCGAGCTGCATGCCTACGACGTTCACGATCGGCGCTTCCGCCTGGTGGTGCAGAGCGACGATGTGCGCGATCGCTATGGTATGTTCGCCATTCCCCACAGCTGGCGCTGGAGCGGTGCTGCCGAGCCTGTAACCGAACGCTGACGAGGCTCAGGATCACAGCTATGCCCGAACGCCGCCAACAGATTCTGTTCGTCAGCACCGACATCATCGGCAGCGACATGGCTGGGCCTGGTATTCGCGCCTGGGAGCTGGCCCACGCGCTGGCCGCGCACTGCGCGGTAACGCTGGCCGCCCCCGATAGTGCAACGCCGCCGCATAGCGCCGCCATTCGCGTGCTGCCTTACCGCGCCGGGCAAGCTGGTGCGCTCACGCCTGCGCTCGCCGCCGCCGATGTGGTGGTTGGCCAGGGCTTTGTCTTCGAGCGCCAGCCCGAGCTGCTGGCCTGCGACCTGCCACTGGCGATCGATCTCTACGACCCGCTGATCATCGAAGGGCTTGATCTGTATGCCAGCGCCGAGCTTGCAGTTGCCGAAGCCCAGCATGTGCGCTACCAGGCGCTGACCGAGGCGCAGCTGCGGCGCGGCGATTTCTTTTTCTGCGCCACCGAACCCCAGCGCGATTACTGGCTTGGCGCGCTCACCGGGGTTGGGCGAATCAACCCGGCGGTGGTGCGCGCCGCCGATCGCGAGCTGCATCAGGTAATTGGGCTGGTGCCTTCCGGTATTGCGTCGGCACCGCCCGCTGCCGCCAGCCCGCCCGCGCTGCGCGGCACGCACCCCGCGCTCGGCGACGACGCCATGATTGCGCTGTGGGCTGGTGGGCTGTGGGAATGGTTCGACCCGCAGCTGCTGGTGCGCGCCGTCGCTGCCCTGCGCGATGCCTGCCCGCGCCTGCGATTGGTGTTCTTTGCTGGTGCGCGCCCCAACCCCGATGGCCCGCCGATCACCACCCGCCTGCGCGCCGAGGCCGAGGCGTGCGCCGCTGAGCTAGGCGTACTCGACCAGTCGGTTATCTTCCTGGATCGCTGGGTGCCCTATGCTGCGCGCGGCGCGCTCCTGGCCGAAGCTGACATCGGCGTATCGGCGCACCTGCCCGGCATCGAAACGCACTTCGCCTTTCGCACGCGCCTGCTCGATTACCTGTGGGCGCGCTTGCCGGTGCTCTGCACGGCGGGCGATAGCCTGGGCGCGGCGTTTGCGGCGGCGGGTTGCGCGCGCCAGGTGCCGCCGTATGATCTCGCTGGTTGGGCGGCGGCATTTCGCCAGCTCTATGAGCAAACCGAAACGCGCCAGGCAATGCGTAGCGCCGCACATACCCTCGCTGAGCAATGGACCTGGGAAAAGGTCGCGCAGCCACTACTGACGTTCTGCACCAGCTCACACCGCCTACCGGCGATCACGCCCGCCGCCGATGCACGCGCGGCTGAGCTTGAGGCGGCTCTAGCCGAGCGTGGGCGCTATGTGGCCCATGTTGAGCACGAGTATCAGCGCGCAGTTGCGGCCTTGCATCAGCAGCAGCGCGGCATTATGGCGCGGCTGCGTCAGCGCTTGCGGGCTGGGCGCAAGCACGGCACATAAATAACGTGTAGAGAATGGTTACGGCTGGAGCAGCCGCTTATTGGTGGGAATGGGTTGCGGTGTAGGGGTGAGTCGAATACGGCGCGCCGCCCCAATCAGCGTCGCAATATATTGTGGGTCTGGACAACACACCGTGCCATACGTAAACTCACCTGCGGCACCGGAGGGCGTATGCGCTTTGCTCTGACCCAAGATCGTAATGCCATTTGATAACGGCACAATTGCATGCACCTGCGGCCAGGGCAGCGCCAGCCCGCCCTGTGGCGATAAAACCATGATGCGCAGATTGGTTACCACCAGCCGACCAGTGCTTACCTCTTTCGCTGCGGCCTGCGCAGGCGCGAATGTTGCATCAATATCGAGGTGACAAATCTCATCAGCGTACAGGTCGATTTGCGGCTGCACAATTGGTAATTGCCCAGCCATCAGTTTGGCTAGCTCGTGCTGGCGCGCCAGTACATCAAGCAGCCGCTGCTGGCGCACCTCGGGTAAGTGGTAGTCGGCGATCTTCTGGGTAAGCGATGTGATCAGGCCGGGCGAGCTGAGGTAGGCGGCGCGCTCAATCAACATTGCCTCGATCTTGCGCTCCACAACATCGTAGAGCTGCTCAACGGGCGGCACACGCACCTGGCCTAGCCCAAGCCGCCGTTGCAGCTTATGCAGGCTGGCAACCTCGAGCGGCGTCACCCGCCCATCCGCAATAATGTGCCCAATAATCAGCTTGAGGAATGTGGTTGAATCTTGCGCGATATATGCGCGCGCCTCGTCCCAATCGAGCGCGATCTGCTGGCACCATTGAAACAGCCGCTGCTGGCGATGTGGCGGGTAGGTGCCATCTGAGATGAGGAAGAGAAAGTTCTGCCGAAACATTTCAAGCTTGCGCAGCTGCGGATCATGCGGCAATTTGCTCATTGCAATCACCTATAGGCGTGGGAGCATTGTATCGCGTTTCGGTAGTAGCGGCTTGCTGGCCGCTCAGGATAGTGTTATAATGCAAGTAGAACATATTTTCTGCCCTTTACATTGCCCCCTATCAGGCTTTCTTCTTCTAGTATAGCAGATATAGGCCGTTTGGTGTATGGAATTAATAGCTGTATATACTAGAACGACAATAGGGTTGTTTACAGTTTGCTAACCATATTGATCGGCATAATACTGCATTGTGCGCACAGCGCAGTGCTATTGTCGACGCGTACTTTGTGTTTGGCCTAGTGTTAGGAGGAAGTATGACTACGCATCTTGCTGCCAAACCGGCCGGTACCCCCACCTGGATTGATGTGGCCTCACCCGACGCTGCTGCAGCACGCGCTTTCTACCAGGCGGTGTTTGGGTGGGAATACGACATTGGCCCCGCCGAGTATGGCGGCTATACCACGGCGCGCCTTGGTACCCGCACAGTCGCCGGGTTACTTGGCGATGCGCCAGAACCCGCGCCACCTGCCTGGAATTTGTACTTTGCGACGCATGATATTGACGCCGATGTGGCGCGCGCTATCGCATTAGGCGCAACCGTGATCGCCCCGGCAGTAGTAGTGGGCGACTTTGGTAGTATGGCCGTATGTCAGGATCCGACTGGCGCGGTATTCTGCTTGTGGCAGGCGGGTAGCCATATCGGCGCACAAGTGACCGATGAGCCAGGTGCGGCAGGCTGGTACGAACTGTACAGCACTAATGCGCAGCAGGCGCGCGATTTCTACACTGCGCTGCTTGGGGCTAGTGCCAACCCAATGCCAGGCGGTATGGAGTATTATGTGCTGAACCATGGCGACACCCCAATTTGTGGGATTATGCAGATCGATCCAGCATGGGGCGATTTTCATCCACACTGGATTACGTACTTTATTGTCGCCAATGCCGACGAGACAGTAGCAACAGTGAAAGCGCACGGCGGCAAGATCATGGGGCCAATCGAAGATTCACCGTTTGGCCGTATCGCAGCGTTGGCCGATTCGGGCGGCGCGAACTTTAAGATTGTTGAGCCGCCCGCCAGGTAATGTTGACAGGCGATATGCGCAGTAGAACGATGGTACGTTTCCTGCAACGCTTCAATCATACCTACACAGCTGTGGGTAAAGAGATAAGCCAACAGCCTGTGGCTGTAGGGCGAGAGGAGAAGGTATATGTACCCAAAGAATCGTTCGAGCGCGTTGCTGGCGCTACTCGCAGCGGGTGGACTGTATGCATGGCGTAACCGCGATAAGATCCAAAGCTGGCTGAACAACAATGCGCCATCATTCGATGATTCTGCGGCGGGGCACCCTGCGATTGGTGAAACACGCCGCATTAGCGCAGATGAAAGTGCTCCCGCGCGTAGCAGCGATCCATCGCTAGAAACTGGCATGTAACGCAACCATTCGTATAATGAGCACGTCTCAGCGGGTAGGGCCACTGGTTCTACCCGCTGTTGTATATGGTAGAGGTAGAGTGATTTGCTGGGGGAGAGCGAGGGCAATGATTCAAGCATTGATTGCTGGCCTGGCGTATCCATTTCGCGCATTAGGGCTGCTGGCACGCACGCGGCGCTTGTGGGGCTATGTACTGATCCCGATCCTGGTGAACATGCTGGTCGGTGCAACGCTATACGCGGCGCTGCTCTTTACCGGGTTGCGCGCGATTGATGGCGCGGTGGCGACGCTACCAGCCTGGGCCGCGCTGTTTGGTTCATTGCTTCGTGTGCTGCTGATTGTGTTACTTTTCATTGCTACCGGGTTTGTGCTGGTGCGGTTTGGTGTGGTGCTAGGTGCGCCATGGTATGCCCGCCTTTCCGAGCAGCTTGAGTTGATGCAGCGCGGCGTTGCCCCTGAGCAAGTCAGCGGTGTTGCAGCGGCGCTGCGCGATCTTAGCCGTGCGCTTTTGTTCGAGCTAAAGAAGCTACTGCTTGTGCTGGTGGTTGGTGGTATTCTGCTGCTGCTTAATCTTATACCTGGTGTGGGCCAGGTGCTGGCGACGGCAGGCGGCATTGTATTAGGCGCAACGATCGCCTGCCTTGATTTTCTCGATTACCCGCTTGAACGGCGGCTGCTAAGCTTTCGCCAGAAGCTCGGTGTGATCCGGCGCGCACTGCCCTCAACCGCTGGCTTTGGGCTAGTCGCGCTGGGATTGGTGAGTATTCCCTTCCTCAACCTGCTGGCGATCCCATTGTGCGTTACTGCGGGCACGCTACTTTTCTGCGAGCAGATTGGTGAGTCTGCGTCAGCCCGGTAACAGCGCGTATCACACTTCGTTCATCGCGCGTATCTGCCTGGCTGGTAGCAAGATTAGGATCGATGGGCTATGGTACAGCTCCACGATTGTGTGTAGCATGGTCGCGATCCAGCAATTGTCTGCCTGACAATCACTCGATGATTGATCACGCCTGCCAGGAGGGTGCATGCGCGTTATAACGATTCTGTGCCTGCTTGTCTTGTGTTTTACTGCTGCTGCCACTGTCGCCGCACAACCGGCGGCTGGCCCGCAGCTTGCGTTGTATCGCGCGCATC
>JAFEAS010000179.1 GCA_018266315.1 Chloroflexi bacterium SZAS-1
CTGAGGAATTCGTGCTGCGGCTCGATCAGTAAAACACCAGTCGTCGCCTTCATCCTTCGCCGCTCGCTCTTCCTGCTTCATCATGGGTGGGCCTATGTCCTTTCTCTGGCCGATGATGCTGCTACTTTTGGTGCTGGCTCCGCTGGCGGTGCTGCTCTACCTGCGGCTTCAGCGCCGCCGCCAGCACTCGCTTGAGCGCTTCGGCAGCCTGGGGCTATTTCAGTCCACCAGTCAGCAGCGCGGTGTTCGCCGCCACATTCCGTCTGCGCTGTTCCTGCTCGGGCTGACGATATTACTGGCCGCGCTGGCACGCCCCCAGGCTGCGATCAGCCTGCCGCGCATTGAAGGCACGGTCATTCTGGCGTTCGATATTTCGGGCAGTATGGCGGCGGAAGATATTGCCCCAACCCGGATGGAAGCGGCCAAAGCGACCGCGCGTGCATTTGTGCAGCGCCAGCCATCATCGGTGCAGATCGGCGTCGTTGCCTTTAGTGATAGCGGCTTTGCGGTGCAGGCACCTTCAAACGACCAGCACGCGATTCTTGCGGCGATCGACCGGCTGAGTCCGCAGCGCGGCACATCGCTTGGTCAGGGGATGTTCACCTCGCTCAATGTGCTCGAAGCCGACAAACGCCCCGGCCCAAGCCTCTACAGCACGCGCGATACTGCACCCACGCCCGCGCCGGTGCCGCCTGGTTCGGCGCGCTCAACCGCGATTGTGCTGCTGACCGATGGCGAAAATAATGCCAACCCCAACCCGCTCGAAGCGGCGCAGGCTGCCGCCGACCGGGGCGTGCGCATCTATACGGTGGGCCTGGGCAGCCCCGCCGGTATCGACCTGCATGCCAATGGCTTCACGGTACATACCCAGCTCGATGAGGCGCTGCTGCAAGAAATCGCCACGATCACGGCGGGCACCTACTACAACGCCCAAAGCCAGGAAGATTTGCAGACTGTGTATAAAGACATTGACCTGCAACTTGTGATCAAGCCCGAAACAATTGAAGTTACGGCGCTGTTTGCCGCAGCTGGCAGCGTGTTTTTGCTGATTGGCGCCCTGTGTTCAATGCTCTGGTTCGGGCGCGTGCCGTAGCGCCGATACAGTGAGGTGGCGATGGATCTGCTCTGGCCCGGTGCGTTACTGCTGCTCGTCCTCATCCCGCTGCTGATTGCAGGCTATGTGTGGATGCTGCGCCGACGCAAGCGCGTGGCAGTGCGCTTTTCCAGCCTCTCCCTTCTGCGCGATGCCTTGCCGCGTCGCTCGCGCTGGCGGCGGCATGTGCCATTCGCGCTATTTGTGCTGGCACTGGCGAGCCTGGTGCTGGCGCTGGCGCGGCCTGTCGCTGTGGTGCTGGTGCCCGCAGGCAAAACCACGATTGTGCTGACGATGGACGTATCGCGCAGCATGCGCGCCACCGATATTCCACCCAGCCGCCTGGAAGCCGCCGAGGCCGCCGCGCTCTCGTTTGTGCAGCGCCAGCCCAGCACCACGCAGATTGGAATTGTGGCTTTTGCCGGTTTCGCTGAAATGATTCAGCCGCCCACTTCCGAGCAAGAGGCGCTGGAGCTAGCCATCACCAGCCTGACGACCGGGCGCGGCACGGCAGTGGGCAGTGGCATTCTCGAAGCGATTGATGTGATTGCCGAAATCGACCCGAGTGTGGCACCGAGTGTGCGCGATGCGACCGGAGTAGCGCCCACGCCTGTGCCCAAAGGCGCGTATACCCCAGCGATTATCGTCGTGCTCACCGACGGCGTCAGCACAACTGGCCCGGCACCGCTGGAAGCGGCGCAGCAAGCGCTCGATCGCGGGATACGCGTGTATACGATCGGCTTTGGCACAGAGAATGGCGGCATTCAGTTTGGCGGCCCGCCCGGGCGCGATCTGCAAGGCGGCGGTAATAGCGGTGGCCCAGGCGGTGGCGGCTTTGGCGGTTTCCGCCGTGGTATCGATGAAGCAACGCTGCGCGAGATTGCCTCGATGACCGGGGGCGAGTACTACTCGGCTGAAAGCGCTGGCGAGCTGCAAACTGTCTTGCGCGATCTGCCCACCTCGCTGATTATGCGCAGCGAAGTAACCGAGCTTAGTGTGATATGTACGGCGCTTGGCGCGCTACTGGCTGCGCTGGCGGTGGGGCTTTCGCTGCTATGGCACCCATTGCCATAAGCGCAGCCGGTATTTTCAAACCAGCGCTCAGGGCAAGCGCACGGGCAGGCCCAGAAACGCACCATAGCGCTTGGCAGCGGCGGCAATCGCATCGTTTTGCGTGGCATCAAATGTGTCGAACGGCACCCAGGTCGTCACCACACCGCGCTGCTTGAACTCGCGCTTCCAGGTGCCCACCACACGCCCGCCAATCACCACAATCGGGTTGAAGATGCCATTGCTGCCTGGTGCTACCAGATTCATATGCGCTGGTTCAAGCATAGCCCTACGGTCGCGATACCCCAGCAGAAACTCATCGAACGGCGGCAGCAGAAATACCTCGTGTGTGTCAACAGTTATGTCGGCCAGCGCAGGCGCAAAATAATAATGCTGCCCATCGAACATAGCGCTAGCCAGCTGTGGCGCAACCTCGGCTAGTGCAGCTTTTGCCTCGCTCAGCGTCAGGCCCGCCCACCACATCAAATCCTGCGCGGTGGCCGGGCCGTGGCCGGTGAAGTAGCGCAGCGCGAGCCGCGCCAACGCCTCGTCTGTGGGCAAGGCTGCGGTGGCTGGCACCCACTCATCGAGCAGCGTAAACGTGGGCTGTTTGCCATCGCGCGCACCAAAGCACAATAGCCCGCGCATCGACAGCTGCCCGAGAATATGCAGCCCGCGCGAGCCTGTGGCCGCAATGCCATGGCTGGCGAATAGCTCATAGATCGCAGGCCGCGTCAGCCGCTGCCCACCGGCCAGCGCCTGCTCAAGAATATCAGCGCAGCGCGCCAGCAGCGCCGCGTCGATTTCTAACCCACGCAGTCGGCTCTGTGTACCGCGCATCACCCGTGGCGTGAGCAGATCAAGCATCCAGCGCACATCGGCGGGCGCAACAAAATGGATCGTGCCGCGCATCGGCCAGGTGCGCACAATCTGCTTCGCGGCAATCGCCGCCTCAACCTGCTGCTCGGTGGCACCGGGCGTGCGCAGCCCCAGCGCCCACAGCGCGCCGAGATAATCCTGCGCCTGGATAGCCCCCAGCGACTGTACCACCTCGGCAGGCGTTGCCGCTGCCTGCGTGATGTGCTGGGCAATCAGGCGGCGCTGGGCAATTGTGGTGCTATTCATGTACTCTCCCGCTGCTCTGCCTCCCAAACACCCTCAGCCTAGCACGAGTTACGGTCAATAACGATCCGCTATCTACCCCGTATGTGCGTTGGTTGAAGATGCTTCCCCGATGCTCTGCATAATCTGCGCAGCCAGCCGCCGCAGCTCGGCGCGCAGCTCGGGCGGGCCGTGTACTACATAGGGCAGGTTCCGGCTTACCAGGAAGCGCGCCACATCGGCCAGATCGCCATATTCGCTTTGAAATAAAGCGCCGTTCGCCGTTTCGGTGAGCGTGCCATACGCGGGCGGAACCTTTGGCTGCACCGTTGGCAGCGGCGCAAGAAACTCAACCCGAATCTGGTACTGCGGTGTGGACGCGCTGAGCAGCGCCTGCATATATACCTCAAGATCGAAATCGTCGGCGCGCTGAAAGGTATCGGCCAGCAGCTCAAGCGACTGGATGCGGTCGAGCCGAAATAGCCGGTAGCCGCGGCGCAGGCAGCAATAGCCCACGAGGTACCAGTGCCGCCACCAGCCTGCCAGGCTATACGGCTCAACTGTGCGCTGCGTCAGCTCACCGCGATTCGAGCGATAGTGCATTGCCACGCGGCGACGCAGCTGAATCGCCTCGCTCAGATCAAGCAGCAACGCAGCGGAAGGTTTCTCGCCCTGCTCTTCAGCTGCCAGCACCAGGTGCGCGCTCATCGCGCCCAGCCGCTCGCGGGCACGCATCGGCAGCACGCGCAGCACCTTGGCAAGCGCGCCCTGTACCGCCACCACCGACTGGTCGATCTCTAGCCAGGTGGTGCCGAGCAGCCCCAGCACAATCGCGGCGGCCTCTGCTTCCGAAAACATGAGCGGTGGCAGTTTAAAGCCCGGGCGTAGCTGGTAGCCGCCGCCTGGCCCGCGCACCGCCTCAATCGGCATACCCATATCCTGCAACATAGTGATATAGCGGCGCACACTGCGTGGTTCTACTTCAAGGCGGCGCGCCAGCGCATCACCACTAAGCGAAGGGTGGGCTTGGAGCAGTTCCAGAATAGTCAGTAGCCGCGTGGTAGGGTTATACATTGCGCACCTGTATGTTTTTCGGACAGGCTGATTATAGCTGCCTTTGCGGGCGCGTGCTGAGGAACGGCGGTGACTTGGGGATACGCCGTATGTGGAAGGCGACAATATTGCGCCACGTCGCAACCAGACTATTCCTCGGCCTGCCAGGAATCAAGTGGACGCAGCTGAACATCGCCCGCCTCGGGGCCAGGTTCTAGCACCACGGCAATGCGCAAATCGGTGGTGGGAGCAGCCAGGTGCAGCATTAATTTGCTGATACCCCGGGCAGGCTTTTGTGGTGCAGGAATATCGACTGGCTCAACGGCAAATTCTGCCCCTGCGGGCGACAGAATGCGCGCGCTCAGTGTCGCGCTGCCCAGCCTCAGCGTTGCGCGCGTGCCCGCCACTTGCACCTGCGCGGCAGTGTGCATGGCCCACACTGGTGCCAGTGGCCCGCTGCCGGTGATTTCATCCTGAATCAGCACGCGCCGCCGCTGGCCAAACAGCATCACCCCGCGCCGCACGCGCGCCGCGCCGGCCACCGCATAGGCCGATGATAGATCGGCCACGGCGAAGCCGCCGCCTGCCGCCGAGCCAAACGCCACCAGCGGCGCAACCGCCGCTTCGTCCTGGTTCATGCCGCCGAAGGTGAGCGTATTGTGGCCCTCGGTGCGCAACCGATAGTAGCTCCAGCGTTTCGCACCAAAATACCCCGGCAGGCTATACCCATCGCGCCCCAGGTCGAGCGCCCAGCGCTGGCCGAGTGCATCGAGCACAAAGGTGCCGAGATCGAGGTGCGCGTGCGATCCGCCATTGTTGCCGCCCTTAAAGGCCAGGTACAGCGCATTCGGGTCATTCCAGGCCGAGCGGAAGAACGCCAGCTGCGCGCCGGTGAAGCGCCGATCCAGCGGCTGCCGGGCAACATCATCCGCGCTGCCGTCGGCAGTGTACCACAGCAGATCGCGCGCCGAGGGTTTACGCGCCGACACCCGCCCGGCCACGGCATAGGCTGGCTGCCGGTATGCGCGCGCCAGCCAGAACAGCGCTGGGTCGTCGCCAACCTTTTCTTCGGCATCGGCATAGTTGAAGTAGGTGTTGGTTGGGCCGACCACATGCTGCCGATACGCCCCGGTATCGCCCAGACCCGCCGCCGCGCCCATGCCCAAATCGGTGCCGAGCGCGCTGCTCAACGCCGCCAGTGCCACGGTGGTGTAGCGCGTGGCATAGCTCCAGTAGCTTGGGCCTTCGGCCCAGGCCCCATCGGGGGTGTAGGCTGCCAGCGCGTGCGGCAAGCTCACATACGCCTGCATCAGAATGGTGCTGGCTAGCTCCGGCTCTTCATCGGCAATTGCCAGCGCCCCGCAGATCAGGCCGCCGTTACAAACGTTATTCCAATTCGAGGGTGAGCTGACCCAGTCGGCATTGCGCTCGTATTCCGCCAGGCCGGGGCGCAAGCCTTTTTCGCGCAGCGCCGCCCGCAGTGTTGCCCGATCGTCGGGGGGCAGCGCATCATACAGCCAATCATAGCCAATCGCCACCGCGTGGGTCATTTCGGCAGTATCGAGAAAGTGGCCGGGACTCCAATCGGGGAAGGCTGCAACTGCGCGCAGCTCGGTGGCGGCGCGTGCGGCCCAGCGCTGGTCGCTATCGAGCCGATACAGCAGCGCGAGCATGTAGATGCGATCGACGACTTCGCGGCTTACCCCCAGCAGATCGTCGGACGTAGCCAGTTCGTAGGCCGATGGAGCGGCTTTCAACAGCGCAGTCGCACTTTGGGTCAGCGCCGCATAATAGCGCTGCGCAGTTGTATCGCTCGCGAGCAGCTGCTTCACATGCGCCACGTCGTCGGGTAGCGCCAGCAGGCGCGGGTGACCAGCGCGTAAAGTTTGCAGCACGGTTGCAGCGGTTGGCGGCAGCGGCGTTGGGATTGGGGGAATGATAGTAGGGGTGCCAGCGCTGGTTGGCTCGGTGGTGCGCTCAGGAGCACAGGCGGCCAGCAGCCCGCTCACAAGTGCCATACCCGAAAGCGCCAGCACACGTCGGCGGCTGAGTGTGTGTTGCTTCAAGGTCGTTCGGCGGCTTTCATTTGGGCACCTCGCTTTCTTGTTTGTATTGTAGCACTCGGCTATGCGGCCAGGATAAGAAGTTTGTGAAAGAATACGCGCGTACAGCACGATGTAGGAATCACGCTATAATTGCGCCGACAAGCATACGCATAGGGGAGGTTGGCAATGCCTGATGCGATCTGGGTGCGTCAGCAAGCCGTTTTGTCGCTGGAGCGTCTCTGGCCGCGCCTTGAGGCGCATTTCGCGCAGGAGCGCGCGGCAATGCCAGAAGAATGGCGCGCCTTTGAGGGCCGGCTGCGCCGCGAATGGGGCCGGTTATTTCGCCTTTTGTTCGAGCTTTATGCCGGAAATTACGATTTCTTCTACCATCTTGAGCAGCTACTGATTGCGACGGCGCGAAGTTGGATTGAGCGCCCGGCCTGGCTGAAAGATCTTGATGCCCGTCGCGAAGCCGACCCTGGCTGGTTCCTTTCACAGCACATGGTTGGCGGCGTATGTTATGTTGATCTTTTCGCTGAGAATTTGAATGGCGTGCGCCAGCAGCTGCCCTACTTCAAAGAGCTTGGGCTTACCTACCTGCACCTGATGCCATTATTTGCCGCACCCGCAGGCGACAACGACGGTGGCTATGCTGTGAGCAGCTACCGCGATGTGAACCCACCGCTTGGCACTTTCGAGGAGCTGCGTGAGCTGGCGCGCGAATTTCAAGCGCAAGGCATTAGCCTGGTGGTCGATTTCGTGTTCAACCATACGTCCGACGAGCACGAATGGGCACAGAAGGCCCAGGCCAGGGTACCCGAATACGAAAACTACTATTTCATCTTCCCCGATCGCACCATGCCCGACGCCTACGAACGCACACTGCGCGAAATCTTCCCAACGGTGCGGCGTGGCAGCTTCACCTGGCGCGAAGATATTCAGCGCTGGGTATGGACGACCTTCAATAGCTTTCAATGGGATCTCAACTACGCCAACCCGGCGGTATTCCGCGCGATGGCGGGCGAAATGCTATACATCGCTAATGCCGGGGTTGAGATTCTACGGCTCGACGCCGTCGCGTTCATTTGGAAGCGCATGGGCACTAGCTGCGAGAATCAGCCCGAGGCGCATACGATCATCCAGGCGTATAATGCCCTGGCGCGCATTGCAGCCCCGGCGATGCTCTTTAAATCGGAAGCAATTGTACATCCCGATGATGTGCTGCGCTACATCAGCCTTGAGGAATGCCAGATTTCGTACAACCCACTGCTGATGGCGCTGATCTGGGAGGCGCTAGCGACCCGCGAGGTAAAGCTGCTGGCTCGCTCGATGAACACCCGCTTCAAGCTGCCGCCCGGCTGCGCCTGGATCAATTACCTGCGCTCGCACGATGATATTGGCTGGACGTTTGACGATGGTGATTCTTGGCATGTGGGGATGAACCCTTCTGATCACCGGCGCTTTCTGAATACCTTCTACATTGGGCGCTTCGAAGGCTCGTTCGCGCGCGGTGTGCCGTTTCAGGAAAACCCCGACACTGGCGACGCGCGGGTATCGGGCGCTTTGGCTTCGCTCGCGGGTATGGAGCAGGCGCTGCAGACCAACGACGATCGGCTGCTCGATCTGGCGGTGCGCCGCATTCTCATGATACACAGCCTCATCCTCAGCATTGGCGGCATCCCGCTGATTTACCTAGGCGATGAAGTTGCGACCCTGAACGATTATAGCTACGCGAACGATCCGGCTAAAGCAGGCGATAGCCGCTGGGTACACCGCCCCTTCGCCGACCAGGCCCGGCACGCGCGGCGCAACGATCCGGCCACGCGCGAGGGCTGGGTATTTGCCGAGCTAACGCGCCTGATTCGGCTGCGCAAAGATCAGCCCGCGCTGTGGAATGGCGAAATGGAAGTTGTCGATAGCCACAACCCACATATTTTCAGCTTTGTGCGCAACCACGGCGGCCAGCGTCTACTGATAGTGACGAACTTTTCTGAACATCCGCAATATATGGATGCGAACCAGCTGCGCGTGTATGGGCCGGGCTATCGCTTTACCGACCTGATTACTGGGAAAGAGTACCGCGCCGATTATGCGCTACAACTGGCAGCATACCAGGCAATGTGGCTCACCGCCACCGGTTAACCACCATACTTCGAGGAACAGCCATGGCACACATGATAACCCTGCTTGACCTGCTGGATGGTGCCGATACTTACCCGGCGCTCCGTGCACCCGCACACCCCGACCTGAGCTACGCCCAACTGCGTGCGAATGTTACCGCGCTAGCCGCACAGCTCAACGGCTTTGGGTTGGGGCGCGGCGACCGCATTGCGATTGCCATGGGCAATGGGCCAGAAGTTATTCTGGCGTTTCTGGCGGCGGCTAGCTGCGGCACCGCTGCGCCGCTCAACCCAAAATACAAGCAGGATGAATTCGCCTTCTACTACGACGATATTCAGGCCAAAGCGCTCATTACCCTGCCAGGTACCATGCCGCTGGCGCACGCCGCCGCAACGCCTACAATGTGCATTATCAGCGCATTGCCGCAGCCCGATGGCACGCTGCATTTTGTATGCGAACGTGGCGCAACCGCGCCGCACCCGACCGAGCTGGCCTACCCCGACGATGTAGCCATGATTCTGCATACTAGCGGCACGACGAGCCGACCCAAACGCGTGCCGCTACGCCACCGCAACCTGGCTGCTTCAGCTGAAAATATTATTGCCACCTACCAGCTCGGCCCGGCCGATACCGCACTGTGTGTGATGCCGCTCTTTCATATCCACGGTATTGTCGCCTCAATGCTGTCCACACTCGCCTCGGGCGGCACGGTCGTTTGCCCCGAGGGCTTCAGCGCGCTCGAATTCTGGCGCTGGGTCGAAACCTACCAGCCCAGCTGGTATTCGGCGGTGCCGACCATGCACCAGATGCTGCTGGCGCGCGCCGAGCGCAACATTTCAATTATTCGCGCACACCCGTTTCGCTTCATTCGCTCAAGCAGCGCGCCGCTGCCGCCGGTGGTACTCGAACAGCTTGAGGCAACTTTTGCCGCGCCGGTGCTCGAAGCCTACGGCATGACCGAAGCCAGCCACCAAATGGCATCGAACCCGCTGCCACCACGCCCGCACAAGGCTGGTACAGTGGGCTATGGCGTGGGCGTAGAGATTGCGATTATGGATGAGCACGGCACGCTGCTGCCAGCTGGCGCGCGCGGCGAGGTGGTGATTCGTGGGCCAAATGTGATCGACGGCTACGAGAACAATCCCGAGGCAAATGCTACCGCCTTCACCAATGGCTGGTTCCGCACCGGCGACCAGGGCGTCATCGACGCGGATGGCTACCTGGGCCTGACTGGCCGCCTGAAGGAATTGATTAACCGGGGTGGCGAAAAAATCTCGCCGCTGGAGATTGACGATGTGCTGCTGCGCCACCCCGCCGTGGCCGAGGCGCTGGCCTTCGCGGTGCCGCACAAGACGCTCGGCGAAGATATTCACGCCGCCGTGGTGCTTAAGGCCCCGGCCACCGAGGCTGATCTGCGCGAGTATTGCGCGGCACGCCTGGCCGAATTCAAGGTGCCGCGCCAGTTCCATATGCTCGATGAGATTCCGCGCGGCGCAACCGGCAAGCCCCAGCGCATCAACCTGGCGCAGCAGCTGGGGATAGTTGCGGCGTGAACCGCTAGCCAGGCGCGTAGCTGAGCTGCTGGGCTGCCTGCGCAGCGGCTGTAGCCTGTGCTTGGGTTACACTCTGCAAATATTCTTTGATTTTTGGGATGTCGTGCGGGCTCATACTCAGCTCGTCGATGCCTAGCCCGGCCAGGGCGGCAGCGGCAGCCGGGGTGCCAGCCAGGTCGCCGCACACACCGATCGGGATGCCCGCAGTGTGGGCGGCTGTCGCTGCCAGCGCAATCAGCCGAAAAACCGCCGTGGCATCGTGTGGGTAGCGGCGCGCTAAGTCGGGCAGGCCGCGGTCGGCAGCCATGGTGTATTGGGTTAAGTCGTTGGTGCCAATGCTGAAGAAGCCAGCTTCGCGCGCGAGCAGATCGGCAGTGACAGCAGCGGCGGGTGTTTCGATCATAATGCCCAGGCGCACATCGGCGTGGTGTGGTACACCTGCCTCGGCGAGCGTATGCACGGCGGCAGTAAGTTGCGCGCGGCCCCAGCGCAAGTCATCAAGCGTCGCAATCATCGGAAGCATAATCCACAGGTCGCCCTGAGTGGCCGCGCGCAGCAAGGCCCGCAATTGTGTGGCAAACAGGTCGGGGCGCTGCATACACAGGCGCAGCGAGCGCGTGCCGAGGAATGGGTTCGCTTCGGGCGGCATATCGATATAGGGCACGGGTTTGTCGCCGCCAATGTCGATGGTGCGAATTACCACCGGGCGGCCCTGCATCGCATGCAGCGCGGCGCAATATGCCTGATACTGCTCGTCTTCGCTTGGTGGGGCGGTGCGCTGAAAAAACAGAAACTCGGTGCGGAACAAGCCGATGCCTTCGGCACCATGCTCAGCAGCAACCTGCGCCTCAGCCGGGTCGCCAATATTCGCCCATATCCCCACAGCGCGGCCATCCGCCAGCCGCCCGGGCTGATCGCGGAATGCCAGACGACGGCGCTCGGCGGCGGCGCGCTCGCCAGTGGCGCGCTGGCGGTAGGTATCGCGCTCAGTGTCGGTTGGGGCGGCAATCAGCAGGGCGTTACTGCCATCAATAATGAGGTCGGTTCCGTCGGCAATAGTCAGCGCCGTAGCGCCCAGACCCACCACTGCGGGAATACCTAGCGCCCGCGCCAGGATGGCGGTATGGCCGGTCGGCCCGCCGTAAGCGGTGGCGAACCCGGCCACGGTGCCGCTTCGTAGCTCCGCCGTTTCGGCAGGGGCCAGGTCGGGCGCAACGATAATTGCGCCGGGCGGTAGGTCGCGTAGAGCGCTTGTACTGCCGTGCAGCGCGCCGAGCAGCGCCTGCCCAAGCGCATCCATGTCGGCGGCGCGCTCACGCATGTAGGCGTCGTCGAGCGCTTCGAGCGCCACCCGCATCTGAGTAGTGGTGGCAGTAATCGCATCTTCCAGCGCAGAACCTGCTTCACGCACTTGCCGGGCTACCTCGTCGGTGAGAAATGGGTCTTCGAGCAGAATCGCCTGGGCCTCGAAAATCGCAGCCTCATTCGGGCGGCCTTCGGCGCGCAGCCGTTCACCCAAACCGTTCAGGTTGGCAATCGCCTGAGCCTGGGCGGCCTCAAAGCGCGCAATCGCCGCTTCGGGCGTTTCATCGGTGATGGTGCGCGC
Organism: Chloroflexi bacterium SZAS-1; assembly: GCA_018266315.1. Classification (GTDB taxonomy): domain Bacteria; phylum Chloroflexota; class Chloroflexia; order Chloroflexales; family Roseiflexaceae; genus Kouleothrix. The sequence goes on from JAFEAS010000179.1 coordinate 11,623, forward strand.
TGCAGCGCTAGGCTGATAGCACACTGCGCGACCTAGCGCAATGCCGGGGGCACCACCAGCGCCGTGCAAATGAGTGGACATAACTATTCCTCGCCGAATTTATCGTGCACCATCTGGGCGAGCGCATCGATTGCAGCCTGTTCGTCGGCCCCGTCGGCGCGCAACCGAACCTCGTGCCCCTGGGCTACGCCAAGCTGCAAGAGGTTAAAAGGGCTGACAGGCAGCTCTTTTGTGTCGGGGCGGCTGAGATTCTGGATAGTGATCTTGCTGGTAAACTCGCGGGTTTTCTTGTAGAACAGCGCAGCCGGGCGCGCGTGCAAGCCTACCGCGTTAGTAATTGTAAGCACGGTTTCAATCATAGTGCTAGCCTGACTATACAAAAGCAGATTGCAGGCTATGGTTCATGCACCATACTTCTGCAATCTGCTTCATTGCTATTCCTAGCGACGCACTTTGACCATTGCGCGCGCCTGCAGAGCCGCTGCTGCGGTTTCCTCCAGGGTTGCCTCGGCCGAGGCTTCGAGCGCTGCCAGGTAGGCGCCTTCCACTAATGGGGCGTCGCTAATATAAATGCGGTTGACATCGCCCAGGGCTTCGATCGCCATCTCGACACTGAGCACCGCGCTCCCCAGATCGACCAGCACGAGCGTGCCATCGGGTGAGGCGATCTGTTCAAGGCCCTGCTGGATGCGGTTGATGCTTGTGCCGAGCGAGCCATCGTCGGTTCCGCCCGCATCCAGGATTTGAACGGTATCCCCGGCTACCTGGCTAGCAAATTCCCGTACTCCGGCGGCGAGCTGTGCGCTGTGTGAAACGATAAGCAGGCTGACCATCGCTCACCCCTACGGATTAGTGGTTGCACCGTGCCTATGACCAAACGCTAAACGGCACGGTGCAACCAGTACGGTTTGCTAATCAGTCCAGTCGAATGTGCGCGTGACGGCTTTTTTCCACATCTTGTACTGAGCCTCGCGGTCAGCGTCGCTCATCTTCGGCTCCCAAGTGTGGTCGATCTGCCAGTTCTGGCGCAGGTCGTCGAAGTTGCTCCAGAAGCCGGTTGCCAGGCCAGCGGCGTAGGCCGCGCCGAGTGCGGTGGTTTCTGCCACGACTGGGCGAATGACCGGCACGCCCAGCACGTCGCTTTGGAATTGCATCAGTGTATTGTTGAATACCATACCGCCATCGACTTTGAGCGCCTTCAGCGAGACACCCGAGTCTTTCTCCATCGCGTCGAGCACTTCGCGTGTTTGCCAGGCGGTGGCCTCAAGCACGGCGCGAGCGATGTGGCCTTTATTTACATAACGTGTTAGACCTACGATTGCGCCGCGTGCGCTCGATTTCCAGTATGGTGCGAACAGGCCTGAGAATGCTGGCACAAAGTAGGCACCGCCATTATCTTGCACGGTGTTGGCCAGAGCCTCTACCTCGGCGCTGTTGGTGATCATGCCCAGGTTGTCGCGGAGCCACTGCACCAGTGCGCCAGTAATGGCGATTGAGCCTTCGAGCGCGTACACTGGCTTGGCATCGCCCATCTTGTAGCACAGTGTTGTGAGCAGGCCGCTCTTGGAAGGAACCAGCTCTTCGCCGGTGTTCAAAATCATGAAGCAGCCGGTGCCATAGGTGTTCTTTGCCTCGCCAGGGCCAAAGCAGGTTTGCCCGACGGTGGCCGCCTGCTGGTCGCCCAGGTCGCCCGCAACCGGAATACCGGCCAGGTCGCCAATGGCGGTGCCATAAACCTCGCTCGACGAGCGAATGGTTGGGAGCATCGAGCGCGGGATGCCCATAATCTTCATGATCTCAGGGTCCCAATCCAGCGTCTTGAGATCCATCAGCATGGTGCGGCTGGCATTCGTCACGTCGGTAACATGCACGCCGCCGTTCACGCCGCCGGTCAGGTTCCAGATCACCCAGGTATCGATGTTGCCAAACACCGCGTCGCCGCGCTCGGCTGCCGCGCGTGCGCCCTCAACATTATCGAGAATCCACTTTACTTTGGGGCCGGAGAAATAGGTTGCCAGCGGCAAGCCGACCTTCTCGCGGAAGCGATCCTGACCGCCATCTTTGGCGAATTCATTGATAATCGTGTCGGTGCGGGTATCTTGCCATACAATTGCGTTGTAAAGCGGCTTGCCGGTGGTTTTATCCCACACAACTGCCGTCTCACGCTGGTTGGTAATGCCAATGGCTGCAATGTCTTTCGGGTCGATATTGCCCTTAGCCAGTGCGCCGCGGATGACTGTCTGGGTACGCTCCCAAATTTCCATGGGGTCGTGCTCAACCCAGCCGGGTTTGGGGAAGATCTGCTCGTGCTCTTTCTGGTCGTAGCACACAACCCGGCCCTCATGATCGAAGACCATGAAGCGCGTGCTGGTTGTGCCCTGGTCGATAGCGGCGGCATACTTTGCCATGATTGTGACCTCCTTGTCGGTTTACGATTTTAGCTTCTAGATTTACGATTATTCTTATTGCTATGCCAATCGTAAATCATTACTTGTAAATCGTAAATGAAAAAATCATTCGTGAATACCTTCAACCGTTTCCAGCATTACCTGGGCGATATAGAAGGACGATGTCGCGCCCGGATCCTGATGCCCAATACTGCGCTGGCCTAGGTATGAGGCGCGGCCTTTGGTTGCCAGCATAGGAATGGTTGACTTCATCCCTTCTTCAACAGCGGCTACCGAGCGGCGCATTGCCGACATAAACTCTTCGCCGTTGGCCTGTGCCTCCTTCAATACGTCCACGCCTGGCCCAATCGCGTCGATCATGGTTTTTTCGCCGCGCTGGGCTTTACCACGTGCCTGAATGCCTTCAAGTGCGGCTTCGAGCGCCACGACGACTTCGGCGGGTGTTAGCTCGTAGCGATCGGTGAGCGCCATCCCGGCGCGGATGAAGGCGGTACCGTAGAGCGGGCCGGATGCGCCGCCAACGGTGGATACGAGGGTCATCCCAACGGTTTTTAGAATCGTGCCGATGTCTTTGTCGGCCACCGTGGGCAGCTTATCGAGCACGGTGGTGAAGCCGCGATCCATGTTCACGCCGTGGTCTGAGTCGCCAATTGGCGAATCGAGCTGCACCAACTCATCGCGGTGCTCTTTGATTCGTGCCGCGACACCCTCAACAAACTTAATTACGTGTTCGACCGTGATGCGCATCCCTACCCCCTAAGGGAAAGGTAAAAGGAAGAAGATAATCGCGTCCGCTTTATCCTGTTCCTTTTACCTTTTGCCTTTGCAAAACTATGCGCCCCAGCGTAATGCTGGCGTCAGCACCGGGGCATCCCACAGCTTCGTCAGCTCATCGTCCAGCTTCACCAGGGTGAATGAACAGCCTGCCATTTCGAGTGAGGTGATGTAGCTACCAATCAGGTTGCGTCCAATGGTAATACCGCGATCGGCAAGCAGCTTCGCCAGCTCGTTGTACATCACATATAGCTCGATCTGTGGGGTGCCGCCCATGCCATTCACAAACGCCAGCACTGTATCGCCGCGCTGGAAGGGCAGGTCGTCGAGAATTGGCCCGGCGAGCATTTCAGTAATGTTGGCGGCGGTCGTTAGCTTCTCCTTGCGGCGGCCCGGCTCGCCATGGATGCCAATACCAACTTCCATTTCGTCGTCGCCAAGCTCGAAGCCTGGTTTACCCGCATGGGGTACGGTGCAGGCGGTGAGCGCCATGCCCATCGAGCGGCCTTGCGCATTGACCTTCTCGGCGATGCGCTTGCATTCAGCCAGGTTAGCCCCGGCTTCGGCGGCGGCACCTACCATTTTCTCAAGCAGAACGGTCACACCCACACCACGCCGCCCGGCGGTCCAGGTGCTATTCTCCACCGCAACATCATCGTTCGTCACCACCGCTGCGACATCAAGCCCTTCGGCCGCCGCGAGTTCGGCTGCCATCTCGAAGTTCATTACGTCGCCGGTGTAGTTCTTGACGATGTGCAGCACGCCAGCGCCGCCATCGACCGCTTTGGTTGCGGCCAGCATCTGGTCGGGCACGGGCGAAGTAAACACTGCCCCAGGGCAGGCCGCATCGAGCATGCCCCTGCCCACAAAGCCGCCATGCATAGGCTCGTGGCCGCTGCCGCCGCCCGAGATAATGCCAACTTTACCTTTCACCGGTGCGTCAGCACGCACGATATAATCGGGATCATAGTGCACCGTTACCAGATCGCTATGGGCGGCAGCGATGCCAGCAAGTGCATCCTTGACAACGCCCTCGGGTGCGTTGATCAGCTTCTTCACTGCAAAACCTCCTTGTGAACAGCAGGCGCATGTTCAGCTATTAGCCTGCTACCGCATTGAAGACCATCAGGCCAATGATTGCGCCGATGATTGGGCCGACAACCGGAATCCAGGAGTAGCCCCAGTCGGAGTCACCCTTGCCGGGGATGGGCAGCACAAAGTGCGCAATACGTGGGCCAAGGTCGCGGGCCGGGTTGAGCGCATAGCCGGTGGGGCCGCCGAGGCTCAGGCCCAGGCCCCAGATCAGCGCGCCGACGAGGTATGGTCCCAGGCCGCCTGGAAGTGTCGGGCCAGCTGCTTTGAAGATCGAGTTGACAATGAAGATCAGCGCGAAGGTAGCGATGACCTCAGTCAGGACGTTGGCGCCGGTATTGCGAATGGCCGGGCCAGTGCTGAAGACGGCGAGCTTCAGGCCCGCGTCGTTGGTTTCTGCCCAGTGGGGCAGGTAGACGAGGTAAACGAGCACTGCGCCAAGGAATGCACCAACAAATTGGCCCAGGATGTTCATGATCGCTTTGCTTGGATCGGCACCACCAACGACAATGCCTGCGATCTCGCCAGCGGGGTTGAGCGAGCCGGGACCGCCTAGCGCTTGCGAGGTAAATACGCCGCACATCACGGCAAAGGCCCAGCCTGCAGTAATGACAATCCAGCCGCTGTTTTGGCCCTTCGATTTGTTCAACAGCACGTTGGCAACGACGCCATCACCCAGGAGGATGAGGATCATTGTACCGAACATTTCGGCAAGAAACATACTGGTTCTCCTTCACAACATGTGACACGATCAACAATGTGTCCGCAGATCAGCGATGATCTGGAAACCGCGCTGCGTGGCGCAGCCCGCGTAACGACCTGTGGTGCTCCGTACAATCAGCGGTTATGTTCGGGTGCACCTCCTCCTTTCTGCATTGCTCACGACTGTGGATTGAACGCAACCCCCTGTTTGCGTCAGCCGTACCATGCCTACAGCAATGCCTATGTGTAAAGTGTACACATGCACGTACTGGTACTACGTACCCGCTGTGGCATAGCGAACCTAAGCCTATCGTGCTACCACGGGCGAGGAAGCTACATACTATATTAGGCGCGAAACCGGTGCTGGTATGAGGGCATTGCTACATGTGGATGCCAGCGCGAGTCCAGACAGCGCCTCTTTGCACGTCAAACCCACCTGGTAAAGATATGAGCCGGGACAAACGTATTCCGCATAGCTATGCTACATCGCGGTATAGTTCTATCCTTTGCTACTCCATCTGCGAAGGAAATCGTATCACATGTTTAAATAAAGTCAAGCGGTCAAGAACAGGCGACTTGAAATAAATATATTTCAATATTGAAACATGATGTTGCAATATGAATGTTTGGGTTGATACACATCGAAATAAGCCTACTCCTTTTTATTCGAGCGTAGGGCAGGACAGTATCGCGAAAACGTTTAACAGTTTGCTATCGTTGGGCGCCTGCGCTACTGCTCGGTGCCTGCCAGAAGTGATCTTTGGTTAGCCCATACAGCTTCATTTTGCGCCAGAGCGTCGCCCGGCTGATGCCCAGGCGTTCGGCCATATGGCCGAGATGCCCGGCGGCCTCGCGCCCAGCCCGCACAATCGCTTCGCGCTCGGCGGCAGCGTGGCGATCGTACAAGCGCGCCTCGGCGGCTGGCGCTGGCGCCGCGGGTAGCGCTTGAGCGATCACTGGCGGCAAATCGCTGAGCGCCAGCACGCTTTTTTCGCTCAGGTGTAAAATGCGCTCAACCACGGCTTCAAGCTCGCGTACATTGCCCGGCCAGGCATAGGCGCGGAGTGCGCTTAAGGCTTCGGGTGCGAATAACACCTGCCTGCCCAGCCGCCGCGCCAAACCCGCCAGAATCTGATCAACCAGCAGCAGAATGTCGTCGCCGCGCGCGCGCAGTGGGGGGATGTCGAGCGTTAGCACACTGAGGCGGTAAAACAGCTCGGTACGAAAGCGCCCTTCGGCCACGGCGCGCTCAAGGTCGTTATTACTGGTGGTGATGAGCCGTACATCGATAGGGACAACGCGCTGACCGCCCAGGCGAATCAGGTGCTGGGTTTCGATAACCCGCAGCAAGCTGGTTTGTGCTTCCACCGTGAGTGCGCTTACGTCTTCGAGCATTAGCGTGCCGCCCTGCGCTAGCTCGATCTTGCCGGGGCGGCCTTCAGCCGAACCATCGTGCCCGCCTTCGTAGCCTAGCAGCTCGCCTAAAAGCAGGGTGCGCGGCACTGCTGAGCAGTTGAGCAGCACCAATGGCTCTTCAGCGCGGGCGCTGGCGTTGTGAATGGCATGCGCAAACAGCTCTTTTCCCACGCCGGTTTCGCCCAGCACCAGCACCGGGGCCGGTGAGTTGGCGGCTATGCGCGCGTGGCGCACGGCTACCTGCATCGCTGTACTTTCGCCCACAATATCGGCGAATGAAAAGCGCGCCTGGGCACCAACAACGCGTTGCACCAGGCGTTGCACACTATCGGCCGGGCGTAGTGTGATCAGCGCGCCGAGGTAGCGGCGGCTGCGATCCCAGATTGGGCGCATACTGCACAGCGCTGCTACCGAACCTTTGCGCCCGGGAAACAGCAGCTCGTGGTCGCTCAAATCGCGCCGCCGCTCGATCGCCGCTGCGAGTGGCGCAGGCAGCTCAATCAACTCATCGAGCATACGGCCAGCCGCGCTGCGCGGCGTTAGCCCCAGCAGTTGCCCGGCGCGCGAGTTGAGCTTGCTCAGGCGGCCCTGGGCATCGAGCAAGATCAGCCCTTCGCTCATGGCTTCGATGGCGGCGTTCAGCTCGGCTAGGTGATCGTTGGTTTCGGCCAGCAGCATGTTGTTGCGCAGCTGGGACTGAATCGCCTGGGTGACGGCAATGACCATGCCTAAGGTGTGGGCGTGGGCGGCTTCGTTCGGGCCAAGCACGCCAATCAGCCCAATCGCCTGCCCGCCTACATCGAAGATCGGCGCTGCCGAGCAGGCGAACTGGTGGTAGGCGGCGCAGAAATGTTCGGCACCGCGGGTTTGCCAGGGCAGGGCCTCGTGCAGCGCGAGGTTTAGCGCCATGGTGCCGATGTGCGCTTCGCCCAGGCCAGTGCCGCGCAACAGGCTGTGGGTGCGCAGCTTTGCCAGCATCGGGCTATCGCCAATCGCTTCAATCATCACCAGCCCGGCATCGGCGAGCAGCACGGCAAAGCCCGAGCCTTCCACGAACTGGTACAGGTCTTCCATGTACGGTCGGGCCAGCGTCACCAGCGCCTGCTGTGTTGCCTGCAAGGCCCAATCGGCGGGCGGTGTGCCAGCGATATTGCGCTGCGGATCGACACCGAGGGCAACGCAGCGCTGCCACGAGCGCACGATCGGCGGTGCGATAATGTGTTCATCGCAGGTGCCGGTTTGCTGAAAGCTTGCCCATTCGTGTAGGGCCGGGGTTGGCGTTGTCGTGTCCATTCGTGCTACTCTTGTGCGCTGCTGACGGGTGCATATTTAGGACTTTCGCTTCGTCAAGCAAAAAAAGTACNNGCTGCCGCAGGCACATACACAAGGAAGCGAAAGCCCTAATATTATAGCGCGGTTCAGCTATGGCCCTCAATTCGCGTAATGGCGTATCGTTTCGGTTGCAGTGCATAGCGACATGGCCGATGAATGCGGAGCCAGATGTGCTATGCTGCGATGCACATCTTGCTTGAAAAGGAGTGACTATGAATGCTTCAATGGTGGGCAAGGTTGCCCTGGTTACGGGCGCTGGCTCGGGGATTGGGCGCGCGGCAGCGCGGTTGTTCGCCCAGCACGGCGCAGCTGTCGCAGTTGCCGATATTGACGCGGCGGGCGGGCAAGCGACTGCCGAGCAGATTACGCATGATGGTGGCACGTCCGTATTTATCCGCGCCGATGTGGCCCATGCCGACGATGTTCAGGCAATGATTGCGCAGGTGGTGGCGCAGTTTGGGCGGCTTGATTATGCACATAATAACGCAGGAATTGAGGGCCGCGTAGCGCCATTGCTCGAATGCGACGAGGCGCAGTGGGATCGGATTATTGCCGTGAATCTGAAGGGCGTGTGGCTATGTTTGCAGCACGAGCTGCGCCAGATGCTTGCCCAGGGCGGCGGCGCGATTGTGAATACCGCCTCGGTGGCCGGGCTGGTGGGCACTGCGGGCATGGCGGCGTATGCGGCCAGCAAGCACGGCGTGGTGGGGCTTACCAAAACCGCCGCGATTGAATATGCCCGCGCCGGTATTCGCGTGAATGCCGTGTGCCCGGGCTTCATTCATACGCCGATGGTCGAGCGCTATACCGCCAACGATGCGCAGGCCAACGCCCGGTTGGCGCGCGCGCATGCCATCCGGCGGCTGGGCACGCCCGAAGAGGTGGCCGAGGCGGTGGTCTGGCTATGCTCGGATGCGGCGGCGTTTGTTACCGGGCACGCGCTGGCGGTTGATGGCGGGCTGGTGGCGATGTAATACCACATCGTTTCATGGCGCAGGATGCACTACCAAGCCAAGAACGTAGCGCGTAGGATGTAGTACAACGAGCGAGCTTGGGAGAAAGGCGGCATTCGCCGAAGTGCGCGAGTCGTGCTACACTCGGGCGATTGGGCGCAGCAGTGAGCCTGCGCTCGTACATACGAGAGAAGCGCATGAGCACAAGCATCCAGCAGGTGATCGACGCTATTCTGGCCGCAACCCCATACCAGCCGGGCGTCGATACAGTCGATACGGTGAAGATTGGCGATGCCACCCAGCCGATTCGCGGCATTGCCACGACCTTCCTGGCGACGTGCGAGGTGATTGAGCAGGCGGCGGCCAGCGGCGCGAACCTGCTGATTACCCACGAGCCGACCTTCTACAACCACCGCGACGACACCGACTGGCTGGCGCACGACCCGGTGTATGCCGCCAAGCGCGCCTTGATTGAGCAGCACGAGCTGGTGATCTGGCGCTTTCACGATTTCTGGCATGCCCGCCAGCCCGATGGCATTTACGTGGGCGTGCTGCGCGCGCTGGGCTGGCAGGCCGATGCCGATGCGCCGCATATCTGCACGCTGCCGCCTACCGCCCTGGCCGATCTGGCGGCGCAGCTGAAGCAGCAGCTGGGCGTACCCATGGTGCGCATGGCGGGCGACCCGGCGCTGCTCTGTCGGCGTATTGGCTTGCTGGTGGGCGCGATTGGCGGGCGCGTGCATATTAGTGTGCTCGGGCGTGACGATATTGATGCGCTGGTGTGC
>JAFEAS010000017.1 GCA_018266315.1 Chloroflexi bacterium SZAS-1
CCTACAGAAGGATTAACCATTTGGGATACTGTCGATATGACGATAGTGTATGAGAATGACCAACGGATAGGCGGCGGAGCCATAGCAATTAGCCCGAACAGTTTGTTAATCGCGGAAACACGCTTAGAACATCATGATGTTGTTATACATTTAGCAGCTAATGGCGCTGTGTTAAATACTATATCTTTAGCGGGCAGGTCATTTCCTCCTCGCTACGTTTCGGAGGCAGCCGCTTTTAGTAACGATAGCAAGATGCTTGCAGTAGTTAATACCGATAGCAATATCGTTATTTGGGATTTGGTACTTGGGAAACCAAGTATGCTTCTGCCTGGTGACGCAACGCAAATTGATGCTATTGTCTATCATCCCAATGGGCATATGCTAGCGACGGCTGGGCAAGATGGCACAATTGTACTTTGGAGTATTTAGAATATCCCCTTTATTCTTGTAGTTGCAATTCTATGACCCTGATTCGACAATTCACCGATGGCACCACCCTCACGTTCGGGCGCGGATTGTTCGACGAATGGTGCGTGCTGCTGAGCAACACCCGTGTGCGCGACTATGCCCCGCGCGACACCGAGTATTTTACGCGCCTGTGCGAGCTTGCCCAAGCATACAGTGCGGCCCGAGTCTACCGTGATTTTGTGCAGGTTTACGCGGCCACCGACGCACAGCTTCGGCCCAGTGTGCTGGCGATGATCGATACCATTGCCAGTGGTTACCCCGCCCACCGTCAGAGCGCGGCGCTGATTTTCACCCTCCTGTATGCCACGATGGTGGCCGAAGAAAATAAGCACAAGGCCATTCTCAAAAAGCGCATTAAACGCCTGGCAGTCCACCAGCTTCTGGTTGAACATTTGTCAGTGCCGATGGTTGCGACATTTAGCAAAGGGCGGCGCTGGCAGCAGCTCGACGCCGAATGCCGTCGGCGCGGGTTTTAGCCCGCCCGGGCCTAGCCGTTTGCCACGAAGGCACGAAGACGCCAGAGAATTTTTGCCTCTTCGGTTCTTTGTTCGCTACCCTCACGCTCCGCCTGCCTGCGCCTGTCCAAAACTGTGGTACACTCTGCGCTCGTTCGTCGCATCATCTCGGCGGCTGTCTGAAACGCCTTTCTTTCGTGTGACGAATGACGACGCACGAACGATGAGGGGACACGCGCTGGGATTCGTCATTCATCGTTCCTCAGTTCGCGCTATTCAGGCACTATCTCAGGAGTATAATGAGCTACCTTATTCGCGCCGCAGTGCCCGCCGATCTGGATGCGATGTTGTGCTTGTTCCCGCGCCTGGCGGCGTTTCGGTTGCCGCCGCGCCGCACGCCCGAAGACCTTTGGCACGACGATGCCGCTTTGCTGCGCGGGTGGGCGGCTGGGCGTGCGCCAACGCTGCTGGTGTATGTGGCTGAAGCAAACCAGGGCACAATTCTAGGCGTGGCCATGGTGAGTCTGCGCGATGAGCTATTGAGCCATGCGCCCAGCGCGCACCTTGAGGTGCTGGTGGTTGATGCCGCCGCCGAGGGGCGCGGCATTGGACGGGCGTTAGTGCATAGTGCCGAGCAAGCTGCCCGCGCGCAAGGGGTGCAGAGTATAACGCTGCATGTGTTCGCAAATAACACCCGCGCCCGCGCCGTGTACGAAGCGCTGGGCTACGATGGCGAGCTGCTGCGCTATATCAAGCATTTTGAATAAGCGTTTGGGGAATGCGTATGCCCTTCGCGATTCGTTCATTTCACCCAAGCGACCTCTACGCCCTCTACCGAATCTGCCTGGAAACGGGTGATAGTGGTGCGGATGCCACGGCGCTCTACCGCGACCCCGAGCTGCTGGGGCACTATTATGCTGCGCCCTATGCCATCCACGAGCCTGATCTATGCCTGGTGCTGACGCACAATGGTGTACCATGCGGCTATATTCTGGGCACGCGCGATAGCGCCGCGTTTGCCGAATGGATGGACACTGCGTGGCTGCCGGTGTTACGCACACGCTACCCACTGCCCGCGCCTGGTGATATGTCGCCCGACGCAGAAATGATTCGTCGCTTTCACGCCCGGCCAGCGCGCCACCCGGCGCTCGCTGCATACCCCGCGCACCTGCATATCGATCTGTTACCAAGCGCCCAAGGCCAGGGCGTGGGGCATCGGCTGATGGACGCCTTTTTAGGGCGGCTACGCGCGCTTGGGGTGCCAGCCGTCCACCTTGGCGTTGGTATCCGCAACACTCGCGGTATTCGCTTCTACGAGCGGGCAGGTTTTACGCGAATTGTTGAAGCGCCAAACTGGATCGGGTTTGGGCGCACAGTTGGTACGCACTAACGGAGCCGAGTAACAGGGGAATTACGTATGTCTCACGATCTCAATGCGCTTGATCAGCCAATTGGCTTTGCAGTGCCCGATTGGGTGCCGCCGCCCGTACCGCCGCGCGCTGCCCTAGTTGGGCACTTCTGCCGAGTCGCGCCGCTCGATGCTGGCCGCCATGCCGCCGAGCTGCATACCGCCAACTGCGCCGATACTGCGGAGCGTATGTGGACATACCTGCCCTATGGCCCATTCGCCACGCACGCTGCGTACACGAGCTGGGCTGAACGCATGGCCGCAATGCCCGATCCGCAGTTCTATGCAATTATTGATGCGACAAGTGGGCAGGCGCGGGGTGTAGCGAGCTACCTACGCATCGATCCGCCCGCCGGCTCGATTGAGGTTGGGCATATTGCGTACTCACCAGCATTGCAGCGCACGCCCGCGGCTACCGAGGCGATGTACCTGTTGATGCAACAAGTGTTTGCGCTGGGCTATCGCCGCTACGAGTGGAAATGTGACGCGCTGAATGCGCGCTCGCGGGCGGCGGCACAACGCCTGGGATTCACCTTCGAGGGCATCTTCCGCCAGGCGACGGTCTATAAAGGCCGCAACCGCGATACCGCCTGGTACGCAATCATTGACCGCGACTGGCCCGCGCTGCATGCTGCCTACATGCATTGGCTCGCGCCCGATAACTTCGATGAACACGGCCAGCAGCGCACGAGCCTCTCGCTGTTGATTGCCCAGGCGCGTAGCGATACCTGACGCTCTTATTTCGAAAGTTCGCTTGCACATACGCGCCAATACACATTCTGCATAAGCAAGCGCTAGTGTTGCAGAGAGGGAAATAGCGATGTGGGAGCTTTTTGAGCAGGGCGAGCTGCCACGGTGGGTGAAGGTGCGCCAGCGCCTGTACAATGCCGCACTCGCCGATGTCGCCGCCGCCGTTGCCGCAGAATTTGCCCAGCCCGGCGTGCGCGCCGCAATTCGCCCGGGCCAGCGTGTCGCGCTTACCGGCGGCAGTCGTGGTATCGACCGGATTGATCAGGTGTTGCGCGCGGCAGCAGCAGAAGTGCGCAAGCTGGGTGGCGAGCCGTTTGTGGTGCCAGCGATGGGTAGCCACGGCGGCGCAACTGCCGCAGGCCAGTGTGCTGTGCTGGCGGAATATGGTATTACCGAGGCCGCGATCGGCTGCCCTATTCGTGCCAGCATGGATACCGATTTGCTGGGGTATATCGATGATCAGCCGGTGGCGGGCGGCACGGCGCGTGTGCCAGTGTGGTTCGATGCAACCGCCCACCGCCAAGCCGATGTTGTTATTCCAATCGGGCGGGTAAAACCGCACACCGATTTTCACGGTGCCATCGAGTCGGGCCTGATGAAGATGGTTGCGATTGGCCTGGGCAAGCAGAAGGGTGCCGACACCTTCCATAGCTATGGGTTTCCCGAGTTTCACCGCCTGATTCCGGCGGTGGCGCGCTTCACGCTGGCGCAGGGCCAGATTCCGTTTGGCCTGGCGTTACTTGAGGATGGGCACGGTCGCCTGGCGCATGTCGAAGCGGTGCCTACGCCCCAGATCGAAGTGCGCGAGCAGGAGCTGCTTCAGCTGGCGCGCAAGTGGATGCCGCGCCTGCCTGGTGAGCGTATCGATGTGCTGATAGTTGACGCAATTGGCAAAGATATTAGTGGCATTGGTGCCGATACGAATGTCGTCAATCGCTATTACGGCCAGGCGCTGGAGTTCCTGCCGCGGATTCAACGGCTGGTGGTGCGCGGCCTCACGCCTGCCACCGAAGGCAATGCCACTGGCATCGGGCTATTTGATGTGGCGCTGCGCCGGGTGATTGAGCGGATTGACTATGCCAGCACCTATATGAATGTGGTGACGGCGAAAGCGCCCGAGGGCGCGCGGTTGCCGATCATGGTCGATACCGATCGGCAGGCATTGCGGGTGTCGCTGGCCTGCTGCCTGCGGGTAGAAAGTGCCAGCGCGCGGATTGTTCGTATTCGTGACACCAAACATCTCGAAGAATTCTGGGCTTCTGAGCCACTGCTGCCCGAGCTGCTGGCAACTGGCCGGGTTGAGCTACTGCACGCCATTGAGGATATCGCGTTTGATGAAAGCGGTATGTTCAAAGATGACATAATATGATTAATTGATTATTCTTTCGCCACAATCACCAGTACGACTGCCGCGAGAATAATCAGCATTGCAATCAGACCAAATGTGCCAATGGTATCGCCCGCGAGCCCTACGCCCAGCGCTACAGCGACTACCGGGTTGACATAGGCGTAGCTCATCGCTAGTGCGGGCCGGGCGTAGGTAAGCAGAAACCCATATGCACTAAATGCAACCAGCGCACCAAAAATGATCAGGTAGATGAAGGCGACCAGCGCGGTAGCATTGGGCAGTGCAGCCATCCGTTCATCCAGCGCCTGGCTCACCAGCAGCAACATCAGCCCGGCGCACAGCATTTCGGCCCCGCTGCCCATTAAGCCGCTGGGTAGCTCAAGCTTACGGCTCAATGCCGACCCGAGCGACCAGCTGAATGCGGCAAGCAGCATTACGGCTGCGCCAAAGGGGTTGGCGCGCAGGTTGCCTTCCAGATTCAGCAGCACAATCCCCGCGAAGCCTAATAACAAACCGACCCACTCCAGGCGGCGCGGCCAGGTTCCGCCTAGCCCGGCGAGCAGCGCCGTCCAGATCGGCGTGGTTGCCAGCATCAGCGCAGTCATGGTGGACGTAACCCATTGTTCGGCAAACACCACCAGGCCATTACCAGTTACCAGCAGCAGCCCGCCGATTATTGCGGCGTTGCGCCATTGGAGCCGCGTAGGCCAGCTGCCATTGCGCCAGCGAGCTAGCCCCATGAGCAGCACACCAGCCAGCGTAAAGCGCGAACCGGCCATCAGGAACGGCGGGAAGCTGGTAAGCGTATAGCGAATCGCCAGGTAGGTCGAACCCCAGATGATATAGACGGCCAGCAGCGCCAGGGCAATGCCAATGCGCCGGTCGGGTGCAGCGGGTACTGCGTGTGAGATTGTGCGATTCATAATCTCTACTCGGTGACATTCAAGGCAGGCATTACCATGTGTTCGTGGGCGAGCAGCGCCTGCTTGCGCGCCACGCCCCAGCGGTAGCCGCGCAGCTCGCCGCCTTCGCCAACGACCCGGTGGCAGGGCACAAACAGCGCAACTGGGTTGGTAGCGCAGGCGCGCGCCACTGCCCGCGCGGCGGTGGGCTGGCCGAGCGCTGCGGCGATTTCGCCGTAGGTGCGCGTGCTGCCATACGGAATCGCACAGAGCGCCTGCCACACGCGCTGCTGAAACGCCGTGGCGCGCACATCGAGCGGCAGATCGAGCGTAGCAGGATCACCGCTCAGGTGCTGCACAATCGCCGTAACCCACGGGTTCAGCGCTTCGTCGGCGCGGGTGATGCTCGCCGCCGGGAACTCCTGAGTGAGCGCCGCCTCAAGCGCCGCCGCATCATCGCCCAAACTTACGAAGCACACGCCACGCTCGGTCGCCGCAACCAATACCTGGCCGAATGGCGTAGCGGCTAGGGTATAGCTGATCTGAGCACCTGCGCCGCCGCGCCCATAGGTCGCTGGTGTCATCCCGAGTCGCGCCGAAGCCTGCTCGTACAGTCGGCTGCTGGAGCCATAGCCAGCTTCATACATGGCCCTTGTCACATGCTCTCCTTGTTTTAGCTGGCCTTTCAACACCGCCAGCCGATGGGCAGCGGCATATTGGCGTGGTGTCATACCCATGATGCGTTTGAAGGTGCGCTGAAGATGAAAGGGACTCATGCCGAGCTGTGCGCCTAGCTCGGCCAGGGTGGGCACAGGCACGGATTCGAGCGTGGCACAGGCGCGCGCTACTAGCTCGCGATGTTCTGCACTGATACCCTGCTCACGCGGGTGGCAGCGCTGGCAGGCGCGAAATCCGGCCTGCTCGGCGGCCTCGGCCTGCCGAAAGAACTGCACGTGCTCGCGCCGGGGCCGCCGGGAAGGGCAGCCGGGGCGGCAGTAAATGCCGGTTGACTGTACTGCATAGAAAAACTGTCCATCCATCGTGGCGTCGCGCGTGGCTACCGCCTGCCAGCAGCGTTCTTCGTTCATTCTTGCGCCCTTCTTTCATCGTCTGGGCACATCATACCGCGACTGGCGGGTAGCGTCTATCCGAATCTTGCGCTTCAAACCACTGTTTTCATGGCCAGCGTTACAGCAGAAAAAAGTTCGGGGGCGGTTATACCACCCCCGAACAGCTTGCCAAACGTGCGGATAATGCTCTATGCGTCTTCGGGAAAGAGCGCCGTGCTCAGGTAGCGCTCGCCATTGCTTGGTGCAATAAACACAATCAGCTTGCCCGCATTTTCCGGGCGGCGGGCAACCCGTAGCGCTGCCGTGGCCGCCGCGCCTGAGCTAATACCAACCAGTAAGCCCTCTTCTTTGGCCAGGCGGCGGGCCATATCGAAGGCGTCGTCGTTGCCCACCTGCACAATTTCATCAATAATGCCGGTGTTCAGCACATCGGGGATGAAGCCTGCGCCAATGCCCTGAATTTTGTGTGGCCCGGCCTGCCCGCCCGAGAGCACTGGCGAGCCTTCTGGCTCAACGGCAATGGCCTTAAACTCGGGCTTGCGCTGCTTGAGCACTTCGGCCACACCGGTAATGGTGCCGCCAGTGCCGACACCAGCGATCAGAATGTCGATCTTGCCGTCGGTGTCATTCCACAGCTCTTCGGCAGTAGTTTTGCGGTGAACCTCGGGGTTGGCCGGGTTTTGAAACTGCTGTGGGATCCAGGCGTTTGGAATCTCGGCGGCAATTTCTTCGGCCCGACGGATCGCGCCGGGCATGCGCTCGGCGGCGGGCGTAAGCACCAGATCTGCGCCGTAGCCCTTCAGTAGCTTGCGCCGCTCAAGGCTCATGTTGTCGGGCATGGTAAGGATGATGCGATAGCCCTTGGCCGCTGCCACAAATGCCAGGCCAATGCCGGTATTGCCGCTCGTCGGCTCGACGATCACCGTCTCGCCCGGCTTGATCGTGCCTGCGCGCTCCGCCGCTTCAATCATCGCCAGGCCGATGCGATCTTTCACGCTGCTGGCTGGGTTGAAGAATTCCAGCTTAGCGACCACGGTCGCCTGGGTATCGTTGACGCGATTCAGCCGTACTAGCGGCGTGTTGCCTACCAGCTCGGTAATATTATTATAGATTCGGCTCATAGCGCTCCTCTTTTTTGTTGCCTTTGTCAATCAATTTAGTGCATATTATACCCAGCGCCTCGGGTGGCGTCAAGCGACATTTCACAGTGTGCTTGACACCGAAGAAACAGCGCAGTATACTGCCTACTCAATAGACCGACGGTCGGTTTATGAATGGGTGATGCATGGCACGTGTAGTGAAAGAGCAAGATTACGCAGCCCGGCGCGGCGAAATCCTCGCGACAGCCCAGCGCCTGGTGGCGACCATGGGCTACGAGCACATGTCGATTCAAGATGTGCTCGACGCTATGCAAATGTCGAAGGGCGCATTCTACCACTATTTTGGCTCAAAACACGCCCTGCTTGAAGCGCTGACGGAGCGGCAGCTCGACGCCGCCGAGCAGCGCCTGCTACCAATTGTGCACGACCCCGAGCTTTCTGCGCTGGCGAAGTACAACCGCTTTTTTGCGGTGGGTAACACCTGGAAGCTTGAACAGAAAGACTTTCTGCTCAAGCTGATGCGCGTGTGGTATGCCGACAGCAATGCGATCATGCGCCACAAAGTGCGCGTAGCGGGCTTACGTGTGATTGCTCCGCTGCTGGCTGAGATTGCCAAACAAGGGGTAGCCGAAGGCACGCTTAATGCCGCTTTCCCCGACCAAGTTGGGCTGATTGTGATCAGCATGGCGCACGACTTTGGCGACCTGCTAATCGAGCAGTTGCTGGCGCGCGAACCTGCCATCGTAAAAGCCCAGCGCATGCAGCAAACGCTCGATGTGTACGCCGACGCGATTGAGCGGGTGCTGGGCGCGGCGGCTGGCTCGCTGACGATTGCCGACCCGAGTGTGCTGCGCGCCTGGGCCGAGGCAACCAGCGACGAGGCCGAGGATATGGTGGCGGATGCCGCCACAGGTGGGAGCAATGGCACTCATTCAAGCTGAAGAACTGACCAGGGTGTATGGCGCGGGTGAAACCGCTGTGACCGCGCTTGATCATGCGAGCCTGGGCGTTGAGGCACGCGAGTTTGTCGCGGTGATGGGGCCGAGTGGCTGCGGGAAATCAACGCTGCTCTACCTGCTGGGCGGGCTTGATCGCCCGAGCGCGGGCCGTGTGATGATCGATGGTATATCGATTGGCGAGCTGACCGACGATGCACTCACCCGGCTGCGCCGCCAGAAGATTGGCTTCGTCTTCCAATCGTTCAATCTCATCCCAATGCTCGATGCTGTAGATAATGCCGCCCTGCCGCTCACGCTCGATGGAGTGGCAGCCGAGAAGGCCCGGACGCGCGCAACTGAATGGTTGCAAAAAGTGGGACTGGGCAATCGCCTGACAAGCCGCCCCGACCAGCTCTCGGGCGGGCAGCAGCAGCGTGTGGCGGTGGCGCGCGCACTGGTGGCCGAGCCACGGCTGGTGCTTGCCGATGAGCCAACTGGCAACCTCGATACGCGCTCGTCGGATGAGATCGCCGGGCTGCTGCGCCAGGTGGCCGATGATTGGGGGCGCGCGGTGGTGATGGTGACGCACGATGCGCATATCGCTTCGTATGCCGATCGCATCCTGTTCCTGCGCGATGGCGTGATTGTGGATGAGCTGCGGCTCGACGCGCACAACCGCGCCAACGCTGAGCTAGTGGCCGAGCGGCTGCGCATGGTGTAGCCGCTGATCGTTAGTGACAGGAATTTAAAACGATAAAATAAAAGTTTACACAACTAGCGAGTTTGGCCTTCGGCAAAGCGGTACTTTATGTTTTATATGTGTAGGAGTTGCCGCCAGCGGCAACTCCTACACACAGCAGTGATTGAGTACCTTGCTGCCGCAGGCAAACAACGCGGCAGCCCGCTACGGATTTGGTAAAAGTTCTCACGAGATACCGGCCTACACGAGAGGAGGCCAACCATGCTTCGGCTCCAACTCACGCTTGCGGCGCGCTACCTGCTCGGGCGCAAGCTGCGCACAGCGCTCACAACCCTGGCGATCGTGTTTGGCACGATGGTTATTTTCGGCATGGGGATGTTACTGCCAACGATGCTAGCTGCATTTCAGGCGAATGTGCTTGCCGCCGCAGGCCAGGTTGATGTGACCGTAACGCAAAAATCGGGTGAGGCATTTACACGTAGCGCGCTAAGTAAAGTACGCGCTGTGCCTGGCGTGCGGGTGGTTGCCGGTTCGCTTAGCCGCACCGTCAACATCCCTTCTGGCTATTATGGTCGCACCCAGCTGGGCGCGCTGACGCTCACGGGAATCGATGTCGATGCGGCCCAGGCGCTGCATTCGTATGCAGTAACATCCGGGCGTTTTCTGCGCGCCAGCGATGAATCAGTGACCGTGATCACGGCTAACCTGGCCGAGATGCTGAGCCTACATCTGGGCGATAAACTGCACCTGCCCACCGCTGACGGTGATATAACGCTGAAGATTGTAGGGCTGCTGCCTGCACGCTCGCAGCCGGGCAATGAGGAAGTGCTGGTGACGCTTTCCGAAGCCCAAAAACTGCTCGCTTTACCTAATCGCATTAACACCATTGAGGCGAATCTTAACACCACTGACCAGGCCCAGCGCGATGTGATCGAAGGCGCCATCCAATCTTCCCTGGGCACTGATTATACGCTGGGCGGCCTGTCGGGCGGCAGCGAGCTGCTGGCTGGGTTGCAAACCGGGCAGGCGGCCTTTAGCCTCTTCGGCTTTCTGGCGCTGTTCATGGGTGGCTTCATTATCTTCAACACCTTCCGCACGATTATTGCCGAGCGCCGCCACGATATTGGCATGCTGCGGGCAATTGGTGCCGGGCGGCGCACCATTGTCGGGCTGATTCTGGTTGAGGGGTTGATCCAGGGCGTGGTCGGCACCGCGATTGGTATGGCGCTCGGCTACCTGATGGGCGCGGGTATTTTGTTGATGATGGGCTCGCTCTATCGCAATTTTGTGCACTTGAACATTGGCGCGCCAGTAATCGAGCCACAGCTGTTTGTCCAAACCATTGTGTTAGGCGTGGGGGTGACGCTACTGGCCGGGCTGCTACCCGCACTCAGCGCCAGCCGCGTCTCGCCGCTTGAGGCATTGCGACCGGCGGCGGTGGAACATACGACGCAGCGTTTCACGCGGGGCAACATCGCGGGCGCGGGGCTGCTGGTGCTCGCACTGCTGGGGCTGGTATCGCATAATGCGCGCATGGCAGCGCTCGGCGGGCTGTTATTCCTGATCGGCCTGGTGCTAGTTGCGCCGGTGCTGGTGCAGCCGATTGCGACCTTCTTTAGCCGATTGCTGACGCTGCTGGTGGCACGCGAGGGTACTGGCGAGCTAGCGCAGAGCAATGTGGTGCGGCAGCCGGGGCGCGCTGCCGTTACAGCCAGCGCAACCATGGTGGGCCTGGCGATTGTGGTGGCAATGGGTGGCATGGTATGGAGCCTGACCGGCGGCTTTCTGGGGATTTTGCAGAAGAGCCTGGGAAGCGACTATTTATTAATGCCGCCAGCCGTTTCATTGTGGGGCAGTAATGTTGGCGCGAAGCCCGAGCTGGCGAACCGCCTGCGTGCGACACCGGGCGTGGCGGTGGTTAGCACGTTGCGCTATGCTGCGGCCACTGCGAATGGAAAAAGCGTGGCGCTGCTCGGCATCGACCCGGTGAACTATACTAAAGTTGCCAGTCTGGCATTTCAGGCGGGCGACCCGCAGACCGCACTGGCAGATTTGAGCCGGGGCCGCGCGTTGATCATCAACGGCGTGTTTGCGGCCCAGACGGGCCTGCACCCCGGTGATAGTGTACACCTGTCGACGCCTACGGGCCAGCAGCTCTATCAGGTGGTGGCGGTAGGTGGCGATTATCTTAACGCCAAAATCCAAACTGCCTATATTTCGCAGGCGAACTTACAGCGCGATTTTCACAAAAGCGAGGACATTTTTCTTCAGCTCAACCTCGCGCCCAATGCAAATGCCGCTACTGTGGAACCACGGCTTAAGGCGATTTTGAAGGATTACCCACAGTTCAAGCTAGTATCGGGCCAGAACTATTTTGAAGAGAACAAGCAAATCTTCAACTCGACATTTATGGTGATGTATGTGCTGCTGGGGGTGCTGGCCGCTCCCTCACTCATCGCCCTGCTAAACACGCTAGCGATCGGGGTGATTGAGCGTACCCGCGAAATTGGCATGCTGCGCGCGATTGGCGCAACGCGGCGGCAGGTGCGGCGCATCGTTATGACCGAATCACTGTTGCTTGCG
This sequence comes from Chloroflexi bacterium SZAS-1, assembly GCA_018266315.1. Lineage (GTDB taxonomy): Bacteria > Chloroflexota > Chloroflexia > Chloroflexales > Roseiflexaceae > Kouleothrix. The sequence continues at coordinate 11,723 of JAFEAS010000017.1, forward strand.
GCGATCGGTACGGCGTTTGGGCTACTGGCCGGGTTATACCTGGGCTATGTAATGATTCTCGGCCTGAGCACGGCAGGCTATCCCGTCGATTATGTATTTCCGGCGGGCGGGTTAGTAGCGGCAGTGGCGATTGGCTTATTATTGGGGGTCGTGGCGGCGCTGTTCCCGGCCCGCCAGGCAGCGCGAATGAATATTGTGCGCGCGCTGCGCTACGAGTAGGTGTACCTATGAAACGAATCTGGATTGCGCTCGCCGCACTTGTGCTGGTCGGCGTTATAGCATACGTGGCGTTTTTGCGTGGCGGCTCTGCCACCCCCACAGCCCAAACCGTACCCACAGTGGCACCGGTCGTTGATGAAAGCCTTGTGGCTGAGGCCCAGGTTGTGCCAGTGCATGGGGCAGCTCTCAGTCTGCCAACCGGCGGCGTCGTGGCCGAGGTGCTGGTGGCCGAGGGCGACAAGGTGCAGGCCGGACAGCCGCTACTGCGGCTTGATCGCACCCGCGCGCTGGCAACGGTGCAGCAAGCGCAGGCGCAGCTGGCGCAGGCGCAGGCCGCTTTTGGGAAGCTGCACACCGGCGCTTCGCCCGAGCAGCTAGCCGCCGCCGAGGCACAGCTGCACCTGGCCGAAGCGCAACAGCGCCAATCGGGTGGCAGTGTCACTGCCGCCGATCGGGCAGCCGCCCAGGCGCAATTGCAAGAAGCTCAGGCTCGCCTGGCGGCGCTTGAGGCTGGCCCGCGTAGCACCGACCTAAGCACCGCTCAGGCACAGCTGGCGCAGGCCCAGGCCAACTTTCAGTCGCAGCGCGATAGTTTATCGGCGGCGAAGACCAATGCCCAGCTGGGGGTGGAGCGGGCCAGCAGTGCGCTGACTCAGGCGCAAGCCGCATATTCCACCGCATTGCAAAACTGGCAGTATGTGCAAGAAACTGGTAACGACCCAGTCGCACCGACTAGAACGAATGGGCAGGGCAAAACCGTGGCGAACCGCCTCAGCGACGCCCAGCGCCAGCAATATTACGACGCGTATGTGCAGGCCGAGGCGGCGATGCACAGCGCCGAGAAGGCGGTGCAACAAGCCCAGGTTGCCTATGATACGGCGCGCCAGACCGAAGTGAGTGGGGTTGCCGCCGCCGAGCAGCAGGTCGCTGTCGCCCAGGCCGCGCTCGATAAGCTGCGATCTGGGGCCGATGCTGAGGCGCTGGCGGCAGCGCGCGCCCAGGTTGCCAGCAGCCGCGCCCAGCTCGATAAGCTGGTGGGCGATCAGCGCGGTGGGGCACTGGCTGCCGCCCAGGCCGCTGTCGATCAAGCACAGGCAAACCTCGATCAGCTGCGCGCCGGGGCCGCGCCCGACGACCTGGCCGTCGCCGAGGCGCAGATCAAAGCTGCGCAGGCCGCGCTGAGCCTGGCCGAAGCGACCGCGGCTGAAGCCGAATTGCGCGCGCCATTTGCTGGTACCATCGCGGCACTCGATGCAACGGTTGGCGAATACGTAGCAGCTGGCGCCCCGGTAGCGTATGTCGCTGATCTGGGTACCTGGCAGGTCGAAACCACGGATTTGACTGAGCTAAGCGTGGCCCAGGTAAAAGTAGGCAGTCCGGTGATGATTACCCTCGATGCTATACCCGACCTGACGCTCAATGGCAAGGTGAGCCGAGTGCGTGCATTCGGCGAGAGCAAGCAGGGCGATATTACTTACCTCGTCACAATTGCGCTTGATCGGCAAGATCCACGGCTGCGCTGGAATATGACGGCCTCGGCATCGATTGCGAAATAGCGCTCGCGGGCAACTGATACGCGCAACCAAGTAGGAGGCAGAATTTATGAGTAGTGCGTGGATGGAATTGAAAGCAGAGGTGATTGCACAGTACCAACAGCAGAAGCAGCTTGCTGATGCGGCGTTAGCGGGTATTGATGATACCGCATTCTTTACCCACTTGAAAGAAGGTGGGGACAACCATACCAATAGCATTGCTATACTGGTCAAGCATCTCAGTGGCAACCTCATCTCGCGCTGGACTGATTTTCTGACCAGCGACGGTGAAAAGGC
>JAFEAS010000180.1:0-9551 GCA_018266315.1 Chloroflexi bacterium SZAS-1
ATGCAGCCCACCTGGCTCGCGCCCAGCTTGCAGCGCCGCTTCGACCGCATAGTTGGCGTGGGGCGCGGCATGCTCGTGGGCCTGGCAGTGGGAATTATCGCCGGGGCATTTCTCCTATTTGCACTGGGCATTGCCTGGACGGGGCTGGGAATTCGCCTCAGCGCGCCAACACTTCTTCTCGCCGCTGGAGTGGGCGGGCTGCTGTTTGCCGCCGGGCTGGCGCTGGTAGGCTGGCGCGCCGCCGCTCGCGGCCCAACTGAGCAGATCCATCTGGTAGAGCAGTTGTATGTGCCGCCCGCTACATTACGCAACGGCCTGATATTCGGCACTGCCGCCGGGCTGCTGGCCGGGGCGGTGATGGGCTATGCCTATGGCTTGCTGCTCGGCCTGCTGGTGGCGTTCGCACTCGGCGCGGCGCTGGCGCTGCTGCTGATGGCGCGTGACGCGAGCTGGCGCGAGGAAGATGACGAGCTGCGCATGCGCCCGAACCAGGGCATTGCCCGCTCAACGCGCAACGCGCTAGTGGTAAGCGCAGCGGTAGGGCTGGCTAGCGGGGCGGCGATTGCGCTGCTATTGGGCCTGGTGCTAGACGTAGGCATTGGCGCGGCACTGGGCGGTGTACTGGGCATAGCAGTGGCAATCTTTATGGTGCTGTTCTTTGGCGGCGAGGCCTACCTGAAGCACTGGCTACTGCGCGCGCTGCTATGGCGGCAGAGTCTGGTACCGTGGGAGTACCCGGCATTCCTGGACGAGGGAGTGGCGCGTGTATTTTTGCGGCGAGTTGGCGGCGGCTATCTGTTCATCCACCGCCTGCTGATGGAGTACTTCGCTGGGAGTACGCCCAAGCTTCCGGGAAGCTCGGGCTAAACCGCGCTCACGTTGGCACGCGCCCGAGCTTCCGGAAGCTGTAAAAAGCGAGGCTATTTTTATAGTGTAGCGCTACGCAGCCGCAGACTATTACTCACGACAAACACCGATGAGAAGGCCATTGCTCCGGCTGCGATGATTGGGCTGAGCTGAATGCCAAAGAAGGGGTAGAGCAGGCCCGCCGCTACGGGAATGCCAATGACATTGTAGATAAACGCCCAGAACAGGTTCCACTTGATTGTTGCTAGCGTGCGCTTGCTCAGGGTAATCGCCTGCGCTACGCCGCTCAGGTCACCGCGCATCAGGGTCACATCGGCGGCTTCGATCGCCACATCGGCCCCGGTGCCAATCGCAATCCCGACATCGGCCTGGGCGAGCGCGGGCGCATCGTTAATACCATCGCCAACCATTGCCACTACGCTGCCTGCGCCTTGCAAGCGCTGCACCTCGGCGGCTTTGTCGGCGGGTAATACCTCGGCTACCACCCGATCGACCCCAACTTCGCGGGCAATGGCCTCGGCGGTACGTGCGTTATCGCCGGTGAGCATCACCGCCTGCACGCCCTGCTCGCGCAGCTGCGCAATCGCGGCGGCAGAACTGGGTTTCACCGTGTCGGCAACTGCAATGACGCCCAGCGCCGCGCCATCAGCGGCCAGCGCCATAGCAGTTTTACCCTCGGCTTGCAGGCGCGTAATGTCGGCAGCAATGCCAGTAGCGTCAACGCTCCAGTCGGCCAGCAGGGCCAGGGTGCCCAGCAGCACCGCACGCCCATCAACCACCGCCGTGATGCCCCGGCCCGGCACCGCCTGAAACGACTCGGGCCGCACAAGCGCGAGACCGTGTTCCTCCGCATCTCGCACTATCGCCGCACCCAGCGGGTGCTCGCTGCCGCGCTCGGCTGAAGCGGCGAGCTGAAGCAGCTCAAGCTGTGGAGCGAGAAGCGCTGCACCGGACTCACCGATGCTTGATTCCTGGTGCTCTGTTGCGCCATTAGCAGCCACCAGCGCAGACTGAACAGCGATCACATCGGTGACAACCGGCTTGCCCTGCGTGATTGTGCCCGTCTTATCCAGCACTACTGTCTTGATCATCGCGGCGCGCTCCAGGCTCTCGGCATTTTTGATCAGAATGCCATGGGCTGCGCCGGTACCCGTGCCAACCATAATTGCGGTTGGCGTTGCCAGGCCTAGCGCGCACGGGCAGGCAATCACCAGCACTGCTACCGCAAAGATCAGCGATTGGGTGAAGCCTACACCGCCGATGAAATACCAGCCAAGGAAGGTTAGCAGGGCAATCCCAATCACGGCGGGCACAAACACCGCCGCCACCTGATCAACCAGGCGCTGCACCGGCGCACGGCTGCCCTGGGCCTGCTGCACCAGCGCAATAATCTGCGCCAGCGCGGTTTCTTTACCCACGCGCGTTGTGCGCAGCTGGAAGCTGCCGGTGGTGTTGAGCGTCGCACCAAGCACGGTATCGCCGAGGTGCTTCTCTACCGGCAGGCTCTCGCCGGTTATCATGCTCTCATCGAGGCTGGAATAACCACTGACCAGCACGCCATCGACTGGCACTTTTTCGCCGGGCCGCACCACCACGACATCGCCTTTGCGCACCTCGGCTACGGGAATATCCACCTCGGTGCCACCGCGCAGCACGCGGGCAGTTTTGGGCTGCAAGCCAATCAGCGCCTTAATCGCCGCTCCCGTCTGGCTTTTCGCACGCGCTTCAAGGTATTTCCCCACTAGAATCAGGGTGATAATCAGCGCGGCGGTTTCGAAATAGACATGGCCGGAAAGGCCAAATAGCAGCAGCGCGATGCTGTAGAAATATGCCGCCGACGAGCCCATCGCGATCAGCGTGTCCATATTGGCGGTGCGTGCCTTCAGCGCCTTCCAGGCGTGCACATAATAATCCCAGCCACTATAGAACTGCACTGGTGTCGCCAAAGCCAAAAACAGCCAATTCAGGAAGTCGGCGCTGGCGGGGTAGTGCATATTCATGGTGCCGCCGTGCCCCATGGCGGCTTCGTTGGCTGCCCAGTAGGGCGTGAGCCAGGGCTGAATAAAGCCGAAGTCGCGCGCCATGGAAAGCAGGAATAGCGGCAAGCCTAGGGCTACGCCAACCAGTAGCTTACGGCGCTTGTCGGCCAGCTCGCGCGCGCGTGCCGCCGCCTCAATATCTTCGGCGGGTTCGGCGCTGCCTGCGGTTTCAATCATGCCATAGCCCGCATGCTCAATTGCCGCCTTCAGCTCGGGCCAGCCGGTCGCGGTCGGCAGGTAGCTTACGCTGGCCTGCTCGCTGGCGAGGTTCACGCTGGCGTCGAGCACGCCTGGCACCTTTTTCAGCGCTTTTTCCACCCGGCTCACGCACGACGCGCAGGTCATGCCCGTGACGGGAATATCGATCTGGTCGGTAATCGTGCCGTACCCAGCGCGCTCGACCGCCTGCATGAGCGTGGCGGGCGCGGTCTGCGCCGGGTCATAGCTTACGCTGGCCTGGTCGGTCGAAAGGTTCACGCTAGCCTCGGCTACGCCCGTCACTTTTTTCAGCGCTTTTTCCACCCGGCTCACGCACGACGCGCAGGTCATGCCGGTCACAGGCAGTGTGATCTGTTGGGTTCCCATAACAACCTCTTTGAAGAAACCAAAACCCGAGAACCAGGAACCGGCGGCACTGGCTGGCTCCCGGGTTTCTGGTGATTCGCATTACTGCGCTTGGGTCACTTCGTCGTAGCCAGCTTCGTTGATTGCTGCGACAATCGCGCCAGTGCTTACTTCTGGGCCGTGCTCAACCGTCACCAGCTTGCTGTCGAGCGCAACCGTGACCTTCTGTACCCCAGGAACTGCCGCTACCTCTTTGGTAATGGCGTTCACGCAGTGCTGGCACGAAATCGCCGGAACCTGAAATCGCTCGGTGGTCATGATGATGCTCCTTCATTACATACCCCCCTCCCAGGGGGGGATGGGAATACTATACCACCATCAGCCTGGTGTGTCAATCATTCGCACGGCGTAGACAACTAGGCCAAACGGCGCAGGCGAATGCGCCAAAGCTATGGTGCATCGCCCAATACCGCGCGAATACGCCGCACACCCGCGCTCACCGCCGCCTCCTTCACAATGCGGAAATAGCCCAGCTCGGCGGTATGGGCAACATGCGGGCCGCCGCAAATTTCCTGGCTGAAATCGCCAATACTGTAGACGGTGACACGTTCATCGTAGCGCTCGCCGAACAGCCCGATCGCGCCCGCCGCGCGTGCCGCTTCTACATCCATTCCGGTGCAGATCACCGGCAGGTCGCGCGTAATCTGCACGTTTACCAGCGCCTCGACGGCCTGTAGCTCGGCGTCGCTCAGCCGCTCGCCGTGCGCGAAATCGAAGCGCAGCCGCTCGGCGGTGATATTGCTGCCGCGCTGCTCGACATGCGGGCCAAGCACCTGGCGCAGCGCCGCGTGAAGCAGGTGTGTTGCGGTGTGCAAGCGCGTCGTTTCGGGCCGCCGCTCGGCCAGGCCGCCCTGGAAGCGCGCTGCCCCGCCCTGCCGCGAGCGCTGCTGATGCGCGGCAAATGCCTCGGCAAAACCTACAGCGTCGACTATCATACCATGGCGCGCGGCCAGCTCCTGCGTTAGCTCCAGCGGGAAGCCGAAGGTTTCGTACAGGCGAAACGCCGCTGCGCCAGCAAGCTCGTCGGTGGACTGCGCTACTGCGCGTTGCAGCTCGGCCTCGCCACGCGCCAGCGTGCGCCCGAAACGCGCCTCTTCTTCTTCCAGCGCTGCGCAGATATTCGCGCGCGCCCGCGTGAGCGCGGGATAGGCCTCGGCCAATGTGTCGATCGCCACGTTAGCGATGCGCGCCAGGAATGGCCCGGTTATCCCTAGCTCACGGCCATAACGCGCCGCGCGGCGAATGAGCCGTCGCGCGATATAGGGCTGGTCGGTATTGCCCGGGCGCACGCCCGCCGCCAGCACGCCCGCCGCCGCCCGCGTATGATCGGCGACCACGCGCAGGGCGAAGGTATCGCTACGGGTTGCGAGTGCCTGTATTTCCTCTATTATTGGCGCGAACAGGTCGGTTTCGTAGATCGCAGGCACGCCCTGAACAATCGGCAGCAGTCGCTCCAGGCCCATGCCCAGGTCGATATTGTGCTGCGCAAGCGGATGGTAGCTGCCGTCGGCGCGCTGATCGTACTGCATAAATACGTTGTTGCCCACTTCCCAAAAGCGCGCCGGGTTGCTGGTCGGCGTTTCGCCAGGTGGGCCGCCGGGCTGCATATCGTAGAATATCTCGGAGTCGGGGCCGCACGGCCCGGTTATGCCCGCTGGCCCCCACCAGTTTTCGCTTTTGGGCAGAAAGAGCATGCGCTCGGTGGGAATGCCCAGTGCGCGCCATACTGCCGCCGCCTCGTCGTCGCGCGGGGCATCGTTATCACCGGCGAAGCAGGTCGCCCACAGGCGCGCGGGATCGAGCCCGAGCCGCGCGGTGAGGAAGCTGTAGCTCTGGCGAATCGCGGTTTCCTTGCCATAGTCGCCCAGCGACCAGTTGCCCAGCATTTCGAAGAAGGTCAGGTGGTGGGCATCGCCGACTTCCAGGATGTCGTTGGTGCGCAGGCAGGGTTGCACATTTGCCAGGCGGCGACCCGCCGGGTGCGGCGCGCCTAGCAGAAACGGCACTAGCGGGTGCATGCCTGCGGTGGTAAACAGCACACTCGGGTCGTTTTCGGGCACTAGCGGCGCCGCGCCAATGATCGCGTGGCCGTGGGTGCGCAGATGATCGAGAAAGAGTTGGCGCAACGTCGTTGCATTCATAGTTCGCCTCCTGAACATTCTAAAGCCAATAAAAAACGCCCTTGAGCATGTAGCTCAAGGACGGATAGTTCCGCGGTACCACCTTGGTTGGGGCGCTGGCCCCCACTCTGCCGCCACGGCGCACGCTAATGCGCGAGGGCGCGTCCCGGTTACGGGGGACTCAACCGGCCTACCTCCCTGCCAGGAAGATGTTCCTGGCCCTCGGTGGCAACTCGGGTGTGGCTTCGGCGCTGGCCTGCTGGTCGAGCTTCCACTCTCCTCGACTCGCTGGGTTCCCGGCCTGGTGCGTACTCTTCACCGTCAGCGTTATTGCATCTTCAATTGTGCCTGGCACTGTACCACGGCGGCGTGGCAATTGTCAATAGGAAAAAATTTCGCTGTTCCGCATGGTAACGACGTGCTTTTTTGCCTGCGGCAACAAGGTAGCGGCGATTATTTGTGTGTGCGGTTTTCCGCGCATCGTGTAGAAAAACACACACAAAGAAAGCTGACGAATTTCTAAATCCTTCGTGTCTTCGTGCCTTCGTGGCAAACGCGCAACCTCGTGACTTCTGCCTCCTGATGCTGAATACTGCTCTTTACTCGTAGCGCAGCGCCACAATTGGCCGCAAGCGCGAGGCGCGCAGCGCCGGGAAGAAGCCGAAGCACAACCCCACTGCTGCGGTAACGCCGGTAGCCAGCAGCAATGAGCCAGGCGAGACGACGGCGCGCGCGCCTTGCATTTGCAGCACGCCGACGAGCAAGAAGGTGCCTGCTCCCGAAAGCAAAAAGCCAAACGCAATACCAATCGCGCCGCCGATCAGGCACAGCACGAGCGCCTCGATCAGGAATTGCAGCAGAATATCGCGCGCGCGTGCGCCTACGGCCTTGCGTAGGCCAATCTCGCGGGTGCGCTGTGTCACGCTCACCAGCATAATGTTCATAATGCCAATGCCGCCTACCAGCAGCGAGATGCCACCAATAACTGCCAGGAAGAGCTTGAAGCCAGTCAGCACATTACGGAACTGCGCCATCAGCTGCTCTGAGCTTTCAACCACAAAATCGTTGCTCTGGTAGGTCAGGCGGTGGCGCTCGCGCAGCACCGCAGTTACCTGGCGCAGCGCTGCATCGGATTGATTGCGGTCGCGCACCTTCACCGTGAGCTGCGACACATCGACCCGCGCGGTGAGCTGATTGCGGAATAGCCGATCGCGCGCAGTGCTGTAGGGCACATAGACGAGCTCGCCGGGGTTTTGCTGGCTGGCCTGGTTAGCCTTAGTAAACAGTACGCCCACCACTTCAAATGCAACTCCATCGACCGAAATTCGCTGCCCAGGCGCGCTTTCGGCGCTGCCGAACAGCTCCTGCGCCACGGTTTTGCCAATCACCGCCACACGTGCGCCTGCCGCTTCCTCAGCATCGTTATAGTAGCGGCCCGGCCCTAGCTCGTTACTCGTTACGGTAAAGTAATTCGGCGTTGTCCCGATGACCTGATAACTGTAGCGATCCTTCCCGGCATCCAGAATCGCCGCACCATCGAACTGCTTCACCACGGTTTCGACCAGCGGGGCGACACCGGGCTGCATCAGGGCATCGGCATCGGCGGCGGTAAGCTGTGGGGCCAGCTGCTCATCGCTGGCGGCCGGGTCGATACGCGGCGAAATCGTGAGCCGACCGACGCCCAGCTTCCCGAACTCGCTTTCGACGAAGTTAGAATAGCCATTGCCGATCGCCAGCATGCCAATCACGGTGCCAACGCCAATAATAATGCCGAGCATAGTGAGCAGCGCGCGCAGCTTATTGATCATTAGCGCATTCCATGCCACCCGAAAGGCTTCGAGAATATTCATAGCAACCTCATATCAACGATATGAATGACGAAGTTGTGTAATTTTGCACTTCAAGTCATGCATTTTGCCTGCGGCAGCAAGGGACTTGCGATTATTTTTGTGTATTTTCCGCGCATAGCGTAGAAAATACACAAGGAAAGCAAACTGCTCTGCCAAAGTCTCGGCGTGCTCACTACGCACGTTATAGTTAATGGTACGAGCCATATTGAAAATTTTCGTGTCTTCGTGCCTTCGTGGTTTGGTTTACTCCGAACGCAGCGCCGTAATCGGGCTGAGCCGCGCGGCAGTAAGTGCCGGGAAGAAGCCGAAGGTGATGCCAATCAGCGAAGCGACCGCCGTAGCGAGCATAATTGCGCCAGGTGTTACGGTGGCGCGCGCCCCTTCGGCCTGAAACACACTCAGCAGCACGAAGGTGCCGCCCAGCGAAAAGACATAGCCCAGGCCAATGCCCAGCACACCGCCGATCAGGCACAGCACAATCGCCTCGATCAGGAACTGAAACAGAATATCGCGGCGGCGTGCGCCCACGGCTTTACGCAGGCCAATTTCGCGCGTGCGCTCAGACACACTCACCAGCATAATGTTCATAATGCCAATGCCACCCACCAGCAACGAAATGCCTGCCACTAGCCCGAGAAATGCGTTGAAGCCGGTGATGATGCCGCCCACCTGCTCGGCGATTTGCTGCGGGTTAAGCACGGTGAAATCATTGTTTTGGTAGGTCAGACGGTGGCGCGCGCGGAGCACCTCGGTTGCCTGCCGAATCGCAGCTTCGATCTGGTCGCGGCTACGCGCCTTTATCACCAGGAAATCGATATCGACCTCGGGAGCCACCTGATTGCGGAAGAGCCGATCGCGCGCGGTGCTATAGGGCACGTAGATCGCCTGGCTCGGGTCATTGCCAATACTAATGCCCTTCTTAGCGTTCAACACGCCCACCACCTCGAAGCCCACGCCGTTAATCGTGATGCGCTGGCCGAGCGCATCGTTCGGCGCACCAAACAGCTTTTTGGCAACTTCACCACCGAGCACCGTCACACGCATGCTCTCGCGCTCTTCGTCGGCAGTGTAGAAGCGGCCCGTGCCGAGCTTCTGCGGCAGAATGGTGAAAATACTGGGTGTCGTGCCGCTGACATTATAGGTATACTGGCGCCCGCCCGCGCTTACCTGCGCATCGCGGCCCAGCTGTACACCAACGCCCTGGGCAGCTGGCACTGCGCCAGGTTGGCCCAATGCCTCGGCATCGGCGGCGGTGAGATGTGGCGGCTGCTGGGTGCTCACCTTGCGGTCGGTCGAGCCAGCGAAGATATACACCGCGCCAATTCCCAGCTGGTCGAACTGGCCGTCGAGGTATTGGCGAAAGCCATTGCCCATGGCGAGCATGCCAATCACCGCGCCAACACCAATGATAATGCCCAGCATCGTCAGCAGCGAGCGCAACTTGTTGGTTCGCAGCGCAATCAGCGCTACACGGATCGATTCAAACAAATTCACAACGCACCTCGGTCCGTTTGAAGAGACCAATGAACCACCAAGACACGAAGAAACCAAGGTTTGAAATTCGTATGAATCGGCAAACTATGAATTAGATCTTGGTGCCTTGGTGCCCCGGCGGCAAGGTTCCAACGCTGCACTCAGGCCGCAATCAACTCAGGCTCTGGCAGCACGATTTCCAGCGGCTTAGTCACCATCTCGTCGCTCGCCACCACGCCATCGCGCACGCTAATAATGCGGCGGGCATGCTGCGCCACCTCGGGGTCGTGCGTCACCAGAATGACAGTGATGCCCTGCTCGCGATTGAGCTGCTGAAAAATGCCCATAATTTCTTCGCCCGTTTTGGTATCGAGCGCACCGGTTGGCTCATCGGCCATCAGAATGCGCGGGCTATTCACTAGCGCGCGGGCAATCGCGACGCGCTGCTGCTGGCCGCCCGAAAGCTCGTTGGGCTTATGGTGCATCCGGTCGCCCATACCCACTGCGCGCAGCGCAGCCTCGGCAGCCGCATGCCGATCGCCTTTGCCGCCATACAGCATTGGCAGCTCGACATTTCG
>JAFEAS010000180.1:9684-12266 GCA_018266315.1 Chloroflexi bacterium SZAS-1
TACTCGGCTGGTCGAGGCAGCCGATAATATTCATCAGCGTGCTCTTGCCGCTGCCCGAAGGCCCCATGATCGCCACCATTTCGCCCTCGGCAATCGCAAGCGACACACCGCGCAATGCTTGTACCTCAACATCGCCCATCTGGTACGATTTACTTAAATCTTGAACTTCGATCAGAGTGTTCATTAGTATCTCCAGAGTCGGTAGCGGGCAGTTAGCAGCCAGCAGTTCGTATGACGACACTATCTATCACACACTGCCCGCTGCCAACTGCGAGCTGATTACTGCGGCTGTGTCGGGTTAAATGTGCTCACAACATCCTTCACCAGCACCTGCTCGCCTGCCTTAAGCCCATCGGTAATCTCCACCGATTCGTTATTGCTCAGGCCGACCTTCACCGGGCGGCGCTCGCTCGCCGGGGTTTGCGTTTGCAGGTCTGGCTGTCCGCTAGTAGGAATAAGCACATAGCTCTGGCCATTTTCCGATTGCACAGCCCGGCGCGGCACGAGCACAGCATTTGCTTTTTGCTGGGTCACAATCTGCGCCACGGCGGTCATGCCAGCGCGAATCACCGGGTCGGTTGATTTGATTGCAACAGTGATTTTATAGGTATTAGTACCTTTGTCACTTTTGGTCGCCAGTGGGTCGATATTCGACACTACGCCAGCAATATCTTTTCCTGGCAGCGCATCAAGCACAATCGTCACGGGCTGGCCGTTCTGAATCTGCGCGACATCAAGCTCATCGACCGGCACAGTAATATGGAAGCTGCGCAGATCGGCAACGGCGATCACACCATTCTGGCCCGCCTGCTCGCCCACGCGCAGATCGACGCGCGCGACTGTGGCGGCAAAGGGTGCCACTAACGTTGCTTGGTTGAGAACGCGCTGGGCCTGCTTGAGCGCCGCTTCGGCGCGGGCCACCCCAGCCTCGGCGCGAGCCAGGTCGCTGGCGTTCGGGTCGGCAGTGAGTTTTTCGAGCTCAGCCTGTGCAATAGCGACGTTTGCCTTGGCGGCGGTAATATTCCCGCTGCGGTTCCCACCTATCAGCTGGTTCAGGGCCGCCTCCGCGCTGGCAACCTCGGCGCGTGCTGCGGCCAATTCCTCATTCTGGCCACCGCTACGCTGTTTGTCGAGCGCCGCCTGGGCGGTCGCCACATCGTGCTCAGCAGCCTGCACACCGATGATCTCGGCCTGGCGCGCCGCATCGAACGCCACCTGCGCCTGCTGCACGGCCTTCTCTGCACTATGCAGATCGGCCTCAGCCTGGACATATGCCTGGTAGTATTGTTGCCGCTGGGCATCGTTCAGGGTATTCGGCTTAGATTTCCCCTGCGAGTCTATCGTCGATGGATTCATCGGGTCGCGACCAGTCGATTGAACATATTGCCAATTTTCCAATGCAGTTGCATAGGCGGCCTGCGCCTTGGTCAGATCGTTCACCCGCTGTTGGACCGTTGCTTCGGCGTTCGTCTTCTCAAGCGACAATTGATCGCGCTTGGAGGCCAGTTGATTTTGGGCTGCCTGTAGGCTCAGTTCCGCGTCGCTTGTGCTCGTATGGCCAGCCGCCAGGCTAGCCAACTTGCCTTTAGCAGCCTCGAGCCTGGCCCGCGCCGCTGTGATGTCGGCGGTGGTGACGCTGGCAGCGGTTTGCTGGTATTGGCCCTGGGCTTGCGTGACACGCGCCTTCGCGGCAGCCAACTCCTGGGGCGTCGCTTTGTCCTTCAGTTTATTGAAGTCGGCCTGGGCCTGCTTCAGGTCGGCCTGGGCCTGGTCAACTCTCAGCTGAAGGTCGGTAGCATCGAGCCGGGCCAGCGGCTGATTGGCCTGCACCTGCTCGCCCGCCTTCACTAGAATCTCGGTGACAGTGCCATCGCTGGTAAAGCGTAGGTCGGCCTGGGCCTGCGCTTCAACGTTGCCGGTAGCGTTCACGGTTGCGTTAATTGCGCCCGTTGTGGCGGGTGTAGTCGTCCATCCGGCGAGCGCCGCCGTAGTCGCAGTCGAAGCGGCGCGGCGGGCGAACCAGACACCGATGGCTACTAGCGCAAGAAGAACTGCGGCAATGATGATCCACTTCCGCCACCTTACCCACGCCCGCTTCTGCAGTGTTGTAATTGCTGCCATACCTGTATGCTCCTTGAAGCCTGCTATGTACTTTCACCAAAACAGCTTTACTATGTGTACGTTTGATCATCGTATTTGTTGCAAATACCACACTTTGTTATGTTCACTTACGCAATAATCCATCGTTTGATGGAGCGCGCCTCCATCAAACGATGGAATGACGCTGAGGGAACTAGCCGATGGGCTTACGCTGTTGGCGCGCCATATGCTCGCCCTGACGTGACCTAGTTTGTATCTCTACGTTATAATAATCAGGGAAGTCGCTTCATCACAGGTAAGAAATATCCAAGAAAGAACTATTTCTATGCGCAGATGGCTTGATTGGCTCCTAACGGTTAATAGTCCGGATGAAAATATTCGTCGCCGTGGACGTAACATTATTTATATCATTCTAGGCCTCCTTGTACTTATGCTATTCATAGCAGTTGCCTGGACGATTAGATTAGTCAACATCTCTTCTG
>JAFEAS010000181.1 GCA_018266315.1 Chloroflexi bacterium SZAS-1
GCTTCCATGCTGCGTTCGCGATCGACGTATGCGCGCCAGCCAAGTAAGGCGTAGAACAACGTCATGAGCAAGGTAGCCAGCAGCACACGGTAGATCGGGTCGAGGCTACGAATGCCTGGTAACGTCAGGCTCAGGCCCATGAGCACGCCAAAGCCAGCGGCCAGCACAATGCTGCGCTGCCAGTAGTGGAAGAGGCCGCCGCGCGGCAGGGCTTTGCCGGTGAAGATTTCGTATGAAACAATTGCGCGGCCAATCAGCACAATTGCCACTGCGAGCAGCCCGCAGATCAGCAGGTCGAACCCAACCAGCACAAACAGCGTGCGAACGAAATGCGTGCCAAGCAGGCGGGTTTGGACCCGGCTGAGAAACACCGCGACAGCGACACCGAGTGTGAGCGTAACGAGCAAAAGCACTAACGATGCCGCGATCAGCCAGGGCCGGGCGCGCCGCCGCGCTTCGTCGCCCATAAATCGCTCGGATGCGGCGGGGTTGCGCAAGGCGGCGAGTGCCAGGATGATGCACAGGGTGCTATAGACTGGATATACCAGCGCAGCCACGGGCAGCCCGCCAAGTAGAAAGACAGCTACTGGCGCGCGCGTAAGCACTTCGTCGTAGCTGGGCAGTGGGTTAGCGACAACCAGCGATACCAGCGCGGCGAGTCCTAACAAGCCCGCGAGCGGAACCCAGAAGCGGTGCCGCCCCTGGTTCAGCACACCGGTATACCAGGCGGTCATCAGATACCAGAGGTAGGGTGCCCCGACGACGGGCAGCCAGCTGGCGCGCCACCAGAATTCAGTATCGGTGCCAAAGCCGTCGAAAGTATCGTAGGCGTGGCTAACCACTGCCGAGTGGCCTGCAAAAAACAGCCCGCCCAGAATCAGGCCGCCGCCAGCTACCCATGTGCCCCAGCGACGGCGCTCTGCGTTCAGCAGCACGGTAAAGCCGAGCCACAGGAACGCAATCATGTTGAAGAATGACAGCGCATTCACAACCCAGGTGAGCGCCAGGTAAAGCGAGTAGGACATAGTAAGCGACTATCGGCTAATGAAACGGTGTACGATGCGGACTTTACAATTCGTAGGGCACCCAGGTGCCACGCGCGTCGAGCTGGTGGGCGATGCCTTGCTCATCCCACATGAGCAGGCGGCCCTCGCGCACAATAATTGCGGCGCGGGTGCGTGCCACTTTTTCGTCGGTGGCGGTATCGGCCAGGCCCCAGGCAGCGTAGATCTGCCCGTTGGTGCGGCTAATACTACGTTTATCGCGGAAGCCTAGCCGTGCGGCAATGTGCTCATTGCTCAGGCCCTGTGCCAACATGCGCGCCACTGCCTGTTCGTTCGGCTCAAGCAATGCCATTGGGGCCTGTTCGTCTTTAACGCGCACCTCCTGCACCCGCGACTCAATATCGGGATCGATGAAGCTGCGCCCGGCGACTGCATCGCGCAGCAGGGGCACAATCATCTGAGGCAGCAGGTAGTTCGATTTCCGCACATAGGCGTAGTGGCTCAAAATCCCCGAGCGCTGAAATGCCCGGTAGTAGGCATCGTCGTCCTGAATTGAGTAAAAGACGACGGGCAGGCGCGGGAATTCGCGGCGGATGGCAACTGCCGCCTCGATGCCATTCATGCGCCCGGCCAGCTGCACATCCATCAATATTACCTGGGGCGGTTCAGCCAGGCAGAGCGCCAGCGCTTCTTCGCCGCTTGCGCAATCGGCAGCGACGTGTACCGCGTCGGTGGTATTCAGGCCAGTGGCTAGCGCAGGCCGCAGGCGTTCGTTATCTTCAACAATAAGCAGTGTAATCATTGATGTAGGCCGTGTGCTATTTCCGTTTTTAATGCTTCGTTCTCAGTTTTGTTGCTTAGGTACAGGCTACCAGACGTAATCGGCAGCGTCAAGCACCTGGGTGCGCCGCAGCTGCGACCTGGGAGCTTGTTATGCGTGTACGCAGTTGCTAATCTATCTATCATCTTCTTATTATTGTAGCTCGCGTATTGGCGTGCTAGAGTGCCGTATAAGCCTGATACGACGGGGATGGTAAACATATGCGCGATAACTTGCTGCGATGGCATCGTTTTCTCACCGAGCATTCGTTTTATGCGCTGGCATTGGGCAGCGCGCTCACAGTAGGGCTGATCGCCGCGCGCGTCATTCACTACGAGCGCTTGACCTTTATTTTTTTCGTGTGGAATTTGATACTCGCCTGGATTCCCTACCTGGCGAGCTTATGGAGCGTCAGTTTCCAGCGTCGCCACCCGCGCGCCTGGTGGCTGCTGCTGCCGGTTGGCGCATTGTGGCTGCTGTTTTTCCCGAACGCGCTGTATATCATCACCGATCTGGTGCATTTGCGTGAGCGCCCGCCGGTGCCGATCTGGTACGATATTGTATTGCTGGCGTCGTTTGTGCTGAATGGCTGCTGGCTCGCCGTGGTGTCGCTGCACCAGATGCAGGGCGTGGTACAGCGGGTGGCGGGTACGCTGATGAGCTGGCTGTTTGTGCTGGTGGTCAGCGGCCTGAGTGGCCTGGGAGTATACCTTGGCCGCGTGTTGCGCTGGAATAGCTGGGATGTGCTGCTGGAACCGCGCGCGGTGCTGGCCGATGCGCTTGGGCCATTACTGCACCCGCGTGGGCATGTTGCGCCTTTGGGGCTGAGCGCAATGTTTGCTGCTGTGCTGCTAGTGTGCTATATGATGTATCTTGCGGCCTATCAAGGCGGGCGAGTGCGTGATGACGCATAAGCAAGCGGTATGTATTCGTATGCACTACGCACGATATGCGTTGCGGAATGCGTGCATTATTGCTGATTCACCGGTATCTTGAAGCGGGCGATCTCTTCCTGCCCACCTTTGCTGATTTTTACATCGAATTCCCACTCCCCAAGCATCGAGAAGAACTCGCCCTGCACCTGGTAGCGGCCAGTACTAAGCGACTGAGCGGTTTGTTCGGGCGAGGCCATTCCCATGGCTTCCATCAACGGGGCAACCACGACCTGATCGACCTGGGCGGATTTGCCCGATTTGTCCTGCACCTCAATCGTGGCGATACGCTGGCCGAAGCTGGCGGCATCGAGCGTCAGCTGCACCTTATAGCTCGCAGTTTCAGCCGATTGTGTAATGCCACTGCCACCACAGCCAGCTAATAGTGCACCGATCAGCGTGAGCATGCAGCAGCAGGCGATGAAGCGCGACATAGCGTTCCTTTACTGTACATCAACGGCGAAGGGTACGGTAATAATCTGCTCGGCGCGGCGAAACTGCCCCCAGAGCTGGTAGTGCCCGGCTTGCGGGAAGGTATAGACGAACTGAAGATTAGGGCCATAATTCGTGCCAGTCGCCATCAGCCCGGCAGGTGCCATGGGGCCAAGTGCGTGAATATGCCCAAAAATTGCGCCATCGTCGCTGCGCGCGATCAGGTGCCCACCCATCCCGAGCCAGGGCTGCAAATCGTCGAGCGGCTTGCCCTGCTGGCTAAAGCTGAAGGTGAAGGTGGCCTGTTTGCCTGCCTTGAACTGGGCATTGTTGGCCGTAAGATGAACCTGCAGGCCGTTGACAGTGCGCTCGCCCATGCCTTGGAATGTAGGTGGCGCAACGCTGGTGGTGCCGCCCACCATGAAATCACGCGCAATTACCTGGATACCGCTGTCGAGCCGCTCGATTTCGACGTAGGCAGTGTAGCGGCCTGGCCGATCGGGCGTGAGCGCGGCGTCGAACTGACCGGGCGCGCTGCGGGGCGGATGCATATGCGCGTAGAAGCCGCCATCGGCGCTAATGACAACCAGATGTACGAGCGCATCGTGGTGGGTGATCAGGTCATCGATTGGCAGCCCGGTGGAGCCATCGCTGAGGTTGAGCGTGAGTGTCATGGGCTGGCTGGCCTGGGCGGTGCCTGGGTTGGTATGTATAGCCAGGTTGGCATGCGGGCGGCCAACGACGGTTGGAATTGTGCCGCTGGCGGCCTGCGCGTTCTGGATGATGCTGCTAAACTGCTGCGCACCGAAAATGGCGGCGGCGATCAGGCAAGCGAACATTGCCTGGCCGATTCCCCAGCGCAGCCAGCCGGGCAGTGGTTTGGTGCGGCGTTGCCCAACAAGTGATGTAATGATGCTTGCGATCATGGCAACCACCAGCCCGCCCAGCGCAACGAACAGGCCAATTGAGCCAGCTGGCATTGGGTTGGCGGTAATCGTGAATGGAATACGGGCAACCCCACTGCCACGCGGCCCGCTGGCACGCGCCTCAAGCTCCCAATCGCCCATGCGGTCGATCGCCAGCTCGGTATAGTAAATACCCTGCGTACCGGGCAAGCCTTGCACTTCAGCTATTGCTGCGCCCGCGAAGGGCTGGCCGCGCGGCACCGCGCGAAACTGCATGGTTACGCCACCAACGTCTTCTTGTGGCGCGATATTGAGGTACAACGGCGCTGGTGCGCCCGAGGGTATTTCAATGGTGATGGCGATCTCGTATGGCCCAATATCCTGGGTAAATGTTTGTGCGGGGCCAGTGTGCCCGCCGTGCGCCAGCGCTAGCCCCGGTAGCGCGAGCATGAGTATAAGCATGAGCGTTGCCAGGGCCGCGCGTATGATTCGATGCGACATCATAGTGTCCTACTTGCCGGTGCAATTTGCCTAATCATAGCATAGGAAGGGATGGGTAGTCGGCCCGGCACAGCTAAGCGCTTGATGAGCATTTCCGCCCATGGTTCCAGCCTTTTGGCCGAGTTGACATTGGTGGGTGCTGCTGGTATACTCGCCCCAATCAACACATCAACGACGACGATCAGGAAAAGTACGCGTTCGTAGCCGTTCAGAGAGCCGGCACCTTGGTGCGACGCCGGTACGGAAGCTTAGGCGGAATGGGCCTGGGAGTTGCGGAACGAACCAATTTACGATTTACTGTTGCTGTTTTATCGTTGTAAATCAACGCTAGTAAATCGCGAATTGCAGTAGTAGCCGCCGGCGACGCCACCGTTATCTGGGCGCAGGGTATCGGAGCTTGCTCCCGTACCTGCTGAGTGCGCTAAGCCGCGAGGCAAGGCGAATGGGGGTGGCACCGCGAAGGCTTTTGGCCTCTCGTCCCTGGATGGGATGAGGGGTTTTTTGATTCATTTTAGCAAGGAGGCTCGTATGGACACCGTGAAGTTCGTTCTTTCGGAAGAACAGATGCCGACGTCGTGGTACAACATCGCAGCCGATCTGCCGGCGCCGCCACCACCACCGCTGCATCCTGGCACCGGCCAGCCGATCGGCCCGGACGATCTGGCGCCACTCTTTCCAATGGAGCTGATCAAGCAGGAAGTGAGCACCGAGCGCGCGATCGAAATTCCCGAGGAAGTGCAGCAGGTGTACCGCCAATGGCGGCCAACGCCGCTGTACCGCGCGCGGCG
This sequence comes from Chloroflexi bacterium SZAS-1, assembly GCA_018266315.1. GTDB lineage: Bacteria > Chloroflexota > Chloroflexia > Chloroflexales > Roseiflexaceae > Kouleothrix. The sequence continues at coordinate 5,383 of JAFEAS010000181.1, forward strand.
GCTTGAGCAGGCGCTAGGCACCCCCGCCAAGATTTACTATAAGTACGAAGGCGTGAGTCCTGCAGGCTCGCATAAGCCAAATACGGCGATTCCCCAGGCGTATTATAACAAGCAGGCTGGTGTGAAGCGCCTGGCAACCGAGACCGGCGCGGGGCAGTGGGGCTCGTCGTTGGCGCTGGCTGGCGCAATGTTCGGGCTTGAGGTTGTGGTGTACATGGTGAAAGTGAGCTACGGCCAGAAGCCCTATCGCCGCGCGCTGATGGAAACCTTTGGCGCAAAGGTCATCGCCAGCCCGAGCGACACAACCAATGCCGGGCGGCAGATTCTGGCCGAGCACCCCGATAGCACCGGCAGCCTGGGCATTGCGATCAGCGAGGCGGTGGAAGTGGCGGCTATGGATGCCAATACCAACTATGCGCTGGGCAGCGTGCTGAACCATGTCCTGCTGCATCAAACAGTGATTGGGCAGGAAGCGCTGACGCAGCTCGAAATGGCGGGCGATTACCCCGACATTATCGTTGGCTGCACTGGCGGCGGCTCGAACTTTAGCGGCATCGCCTTTCCATTTATTGGTGCGAAGCTGCGCGGCGAGCGCGATGTCCGCGTGGTGGCGGTTGAGCCAGCCGCGTGCCCGAGCTTAACCCGCGGCACCTATGCCTACGACTTCGGCGACACCGGCCACCTGACGCCGCTGGTGAAAATGCACACGCTGGGCAGCACCTTCATTCCGCCGGGCATCCACGCGGGCGGCCTGCGCTACCACGGTATGGCCCCGCTGGTGAGCCACCTGCTCGATATCGGGCAGATCGAGGCGAACGCGGTGCAGCAGCTCGATGCCTTTGCGGCGGGTGTGCAATTTGCCCGCGCCGAGGGTATTTTGCCCGCGCCCGAGGCCAACCATGCCGTAGCAGGCGCGATCGCCGAGGCGCTGGCGTGCAAGGAAGCGGGCGAGTCGAAGACGATTCTGTTTAACCTGTGCGGCCACGGCCATTTCGATATGAGCGCATACATGGACTATATGGCGGGCAAGCTGCAGAACTACGACTACCCGGCGGAAGAGATCGCAATGGCGCTGGCTGGCCTACCAAGCGTTGGATAGATTTTTACCGCCGAGGCACAGAGGATGCTGCGTAGTTAAATGATGTGGTTCTCAGTGACCTCTGTGTCTCGGTGGTGTGTTAATAATACAACTTACGTGTCGGTATGCTTGTACCTTTGGCAGAGCGGTACATTTTATCTTTCGTGTGGTTTCTCGCGCTACGCCCGAAAAAACACACAAATACTCTTGAAGTAGCATGCTGCCACTTCATAAAGCGGAGAAACATATTCTTTTACAGCCGTTTTTGGCTTCTTATGCTAAAACTGTGTACTTACGCGGTAGTGCAGAACATGGAGGAATTCTATGACAACCAATAAAAAACGTATTCTTACGGGCGACCGGCCAACTGGCCGCATGCACCTGGGCCATTACGTTGGCACATTAGCGAATCGTGTAAGGCTGCAGGATACCTACGATTGCTTTTTCCTCGTGGCCGACCTGCATATGCTTACGACGCGCACCGAGCTAGAGCGCCTGCGCCACACCGGCGAAAACATCCGCGCGGTGGTGCTCGACAACCTGAGCGTTGGGATCGACCCGAACCGCAGCACCTACGTGCTTCAGTCGCTGGTGCCGCAGATCGCCGAGCTACAGCTGAT
>JAFEAS010000182.1 GCA_018266315.1 Chloroflexi bacterium SZAS-1
CACAACGCACGAGCGTTTGGCTTTGCCGTGCGTTGTGCGTAAAACTACTGGCGAATTTAGTATAACCTCGCAAAAATACGCCTTGCGAAAGATACGTAATTTACCTGATGCCCGGCGCTGCACCCTATGGTATATATTGTGCAAGCCTGTACAAAGAAAGCCGCCACCGACCAGAATGCTATAGGCCGCCCATCGCGCATGGTGCAATGCCGCAATGGAGGCGCACGAGGGTTTGATGACAGACACATATTCGCATCAACGCTTCTCGCAACAGCTCAACACAACCTTGCGGCTCGTACCGCCCCAGGGGGCGGCTATTCCGCTCGATCTGATCGAGGTATCACAGGTGCGCCGGTTCAGCCGCTACGAGGCATTTTCGATTGTGCTGCGTGGCCCGGTTGGCTGCTACATTCCCCAGGCAAACTATAGCCTTGAACCCCAGCAAGGCGCGCCATTCGACCTATTTATCGTACCGATCCGCCAGGATCAGCACGGCATCTACTACGAAGCAACGTTCAACATATTATGTGCCGAGGTACCTGCATGAACATCGACGCCATCACCCTACGCCCGATCGCGCCACACGACACGCCATTCCTGCGGCGCGTGTATGCCAGCACCCGCACCGAAGAGCTAGCGCCACTTGGCTGGAGCGCTGAGCAACAAGCGCTGTTCCTGAACCAACAGTTCGATGCCCAGTATTGCCACTACCAAACCTATTATCCCAACGCCCGCTTTCAGGTCATTCTCCTGCAGGGCGAGCCGATTGGTCGGCTGTATATTGCGCGGTGGCCGCACGAGCTTCGGCTCATTGATATTGCGCTGCTCCCGGAATACCGGAATTGCGGCATTGGTTCGCGTTTGATGCACGATCTACTCGACGAAGCGCTGGTTGCCGGGCGGCCGGTGCGCATTCATGTCGAAAAGTTCAATCCAGCGCTGCGGCTCTACCAGCGTTTTGGATTTGTAAGTATCGAAGATCGTGGTATCTATGTCTTCATGGAATGGGCACCGGCCGTTTCGGTAGGTCAAGCGCTCGCGTATACGTAAATCCCAAAATTTCTTCCACTCCAGCGGCAACCACGCGGCAATGATGGCTAGCGGGAGCTTTGCTATGCGCTATATCCGGTTGTTGCGCGACGATGAAGGCGGATATAGGACGAAAGGAAGGTAGGTATGGCCGATCCGTATGTTGGCGAAATTCGCATGTTTGGCGGGAACTTTGCCCCAGTGGGGTGGTTGTTTTGCGATGGCTCGCTGCTACCAATTGCGCAGTATGACACGCTGTTTAACCTGATTGGCACAACCTATGGCGGCGATGGGCAAACCACTTTTGCCCTCCCCGATCTGCGTGGGCGTATGCCCATTCATCAGGGGCAGGGGCCGGGGCTTTCGCCACGCGTGATCGGCATGATGGCTGGGGTAGAAGCAGTGACGATCATCACACCGCAACTGCCGACGCACAACCATACCCCGGTTGCGTTGCGCGAGCCAGGGAGCCTGGACACGCCAGCTGGCAATTTCTGGGCTGGCTCGTCGTTAACGACACAGTTTGTGCCCGGCGACCAGGCGAATACCAATATGAATGTGAACGCAATTTCTGCCACTGGTGGCAGCCAGCCGCACGATAACATGTCACCGTTCCTGTGTATTTCGTTCATTATTGCGACCGAGGGCATATACCCGACACCAGCGTAGGAGGAGAATGCAATGGGTGACCCATTTATTGGTGAAATCCGCGCAACGTCTTGGGGTTTTGCAGCCCGGGGTTGGGCGTTGTGTAACGGCCAGACGATGGCAATCAATCAGAATCAGGCGCTGTTCTCGCTGCTCGGCACAATGTATGGTGGGAACGGCACAACCACCTTTAACTTGCCCGATCTGCGCGGGCGGGTGCCAATCCATCGCGGGCCACAACATGCGCAGGGTGTAGTAGCGGGCGAAGAAACCCACACGCTACTCTACAACGAGATGCCAATGCACTCGCATAGTGTCAGTGGTACGGCGAATACAGCCAACAATGGCGTCCCCCAGGACACGTTCTGGGCGAACGGTAGCAAACTATTGCCGTTTTCCAGCACTGCCGATACGCAAATGTGGCCTGGCACCATTACCACCACAGGCAACAGCCAACCCCACGAGAATATGGGGCCGTTTCTTACGATCTCATTCATGATCGCGCTGGTTGGCATTTTTCCAAGCCGCAGCTAATCGCGCGTAGCGCGAGCATAAGAGGAGTACCTGCATGTCCGACCCATTTATCGCCGAAATTCGCGCGGTGGGGTTCAATTTTGCGCCGGTTGGCTGGGCATTTTGCGATGGCCAATTGCTACCAATCTCGCAGAATACGGCCCTGTTTGCGCTGATTGGCACCACGTATGGTGGCAATGGCACCACGAATTTTGCCCTGCCCGATCTGCGGGATCGCGCGCCGATGTTTTGGGGCCAGGGGCCAGGTTTAAGCTACTACGACGAAGGCCAGTCCGGTGGCGAGCCAACCGTTACCCTGCTTGAATCTGAAATTCCTGCGCATAATCACATTGCGAAGGCCAGCGGCAATATGTCAACAACCGCCGATCCAACGAATGGTGTATGGTCGGTGCCGGGTTCACAGCGTGGTGGTGAGCCGATGTATAACAACACGCTAAGCCCGGCTGCTGTGATGAGCAACGGCGCACTCACCCCCGCGGGTCAGAGCCAGCCGCACAATAATTGGCAGCCCTTCCTAACGCTGAACTTCATTATTGCACTTCAGGGGATTTTTCCGCAGCGCCCATAATGGCGGCAATGCCGCATCGAGGCACTAGCTGCTAAGAGAGTGGGCGGGGCAAACACCCCGCCTATCATCGCGCTAGGGTGATGCACCCCTGCCCGTAATTGCCGGCCTGGCGCACAATTGACAAAGGAGTAGGTATGGAACATCAACGAACATTTCGGCATGGTGTGCGCTCGGCGCTCGGTTCGGGGACATTAGCAGTGTTGCTCGCTTTTGCCGTACTGCTGGCGGTGCCGCGCGCCGCCTTCGCCGCTGGCTCAATTACCGTCTCTACCACCAGCGATGTGGTCGATGGCACCACCACTAATCTGACCACCCTGGCAGGTGCCCCGGGTGCTGATGGCCGCATCAGCCTGCGCGAGGCCATTTTAGCCTCCAACGGCACCGCTAGCACCGCCGGTGGGCCGAATATCATCACGCTTCCAGCTGGCACCTACTCTCTCGGCAACGTTGGCACCGGCGAGCTGCAGGTTGGCAACGGTACTGCCCTCGGCACCACGATCCAGGGCGCTGGCCCAGGGGCAACGATCATCCAGCAGACCGTCGCCGGACGGCATGTGTTTAATGTGAACCCGGCACTGATCGCCAATGTCGGCTTTACCATCACTGGTGTGACTGTCACCGGCGGCAGTAGCAACGATGGCTTTGGCGGCGGCGCGATTATCGCCGGTGGGCCGGGCAACGCGCTTACCCTGAGCAACTGCGCCGTCAACGGCAACACAAGCACCAGCAGCAGCACCCCCAAGGGCGGTGGTATCGAGTACTCGGGCGGCGGCGTGCTCTCGGTCAACAACTGTAGCTTCTCGAACAATGCAGCTGGCACCGCCGCGAACAACCTCGGCGTCGGCGGCGCGATCGATTACTTCCTGGCCAATAATGTCGGCGCGGCTGGCCAGGGCGGCCTGATTATCACCAACTCAACATTTACCAGCAACACCGCCGGGGCGATCAACAGTGGCGCTGGTGGCGCGGTCGCGATTCGTATCGCGACGACGCAAGTTCCTAGTGCGCTGACGGTGACCAACAACACTTTCACCAGCAACGTGGCCAATGCTGCGGCGAGCGGTCACGGCGGCGCGGTAATGGTGAACAGCGCACACCCGGTTACATTGCGATTTAATCGCTTCTTCAACAATAGCGCTTCAGGCGCGGGCAGTGGCGTGTACCAACCAACTGGCTCAGGCAGCGTGACCGATGCCACCGAGAACTGGTGGGGCTGCAACGCCGGGCCGGGCAATGCTGGTTGCAACAGCGTGGGCGGCGACACTGCGGGTGTGACGGTGGCACCGCGCCTGGTACTGAGCCATACACCTGCCGCGTCTACCCTTCTCCAAGGGAATTCCACCACGTTTACCGCCAGCTTCCTCACCGACTCGGCGGGCAGCGCGGTTTCGGCAGCCAACCTCAGCGCGCTCATTGGCAAATCGATCGCCTTTAATAGTGCCACGCGCGGCACCTTGTCGAACATACAGACGACGGTTCAGTCGAATGGTACTGCCACCGCCACATTCACCGCTGGCACAACCGCTGCCGACTGCGGCGCTGGTGGGGCAAATGCCGTATTCGATAATGAATCGCTTCCGGCCTCGATTACGATCCAATGCTTGTCTGACCTCACAGCCACGCTTGCAAATAATGTGAGTGGTAGTGTGCAGTCGGGTCAGAGCTGGACATGGACAGCAACCATTGCGAATGGCGGCAGCGGCGCAGCGAACTTTAGCACAGGGCAAACAGTGTTTAGCGCCAACTTGCCGAACAGCGCGAACATTAGCTACGGTGCGCCCACATCAAGCAACCCAAATGTTGCCTGTAGCATCAACGGCACCAAAGATCTCGTCTGTAATGCCAGCGCGGCATTATCACTGGCGGTAGGCTCCTCGTTTACCGTATCGTTCAGCGCGACTGCTAACGCGCTGGGCAGCTACGCCGTGCCGCGCACCAGCGGCACATGCAACGTTGATCCTAACAATCTGGTAACCGAAAGTAACGAGGCAAATAACGCGTGTAGTAACACCGTCACCGTCGGTAAGGCCAACACCACTACCACAATTGCGAGCGATACGCCCGATCCGTCGGTAGTGGGCCAGGCTGTTACGGTAAACTATAGCGTGGCAGTAAGTGCACCCGGTACCGGAACGCCCACCGGCAATGTGACGGTGAGCGACGGCACAAATTCGTGCACTGGCACGGTCGCGGCGGGCTCGTGCAGCCTTACCTTCACCAGCGCAGGTGCGAAAACGCTGACGGCGACCTACGCGGGTGATAGCAACTTCAGCGGCAGCACCTCGGCGAGTGTATCACATCAGGTGGATAAGGCCGATACGACCACCACGATTACGAGTGATACGCCCGATCCATCTACCGTTGGGCAGGCTGTCACGGTGAGCTACACAGTCGTGGCGAATGCACCGGGCGCGGGCACGCCCACCGGTAACGTGACGGTGAGCGATGGTACCGATAGCTGCACTGGCACGGTCGCGGCTGGACAGTGTACTATTACGTTTACTAGCGCCGGGCCTAAGACGCTTACTGCAACATACAGTGGCGACAGCAACTTCAATGGGAGCGTTTCGGCCACTGAAACGCATACGGTCAACATTCCGCTGGTGCTCAACCTGGCAGTGCTGAAGAGCCATAGCGGCAATTTCAGCCAGGGCCAGAGCGGCGCACAATACACCATTGCGGTGTCGAATGTGGGCACAGCGGCGGCGAACGACACCGTGACAGTTGTCGATAATTTGCCAAGCGGGCTAACGGCGACAGCGATAACTGGCTCGGGCTGGAACTGTACGCTCAGTACGCTCACTTGCGACCGCTCCGATGCGCTGGCGGCGGGCAATAGCTACCCGAACATTACGCTGACGGTCGATGTTGCGGCAAATGCGCCTGCGAGTGTGACCAACAGCGCCAGTGTGTCAATTAGCGGTGATGGGAATGCTGCCGATAACACATCGAATGACCCTACTACCATCGGCCCGGCAGCGAAGATTAATACCACCACCACGATTACGAGCGACACGCCCGATCCTTCTACGGCGGGCCAGGCTGTTACTGTAAGTTACACGGTTGTACCGGCCAGTGGGAGCGGCACGCCCACTGGGAATGTCACGGTAAGCGATGGTGTAAATAGCTGTACCGGAACGGTTGCCGCCGGGCAGTGCAGTATTACACTCACCACGGTTGGGTCGCGCACGCTTACCGCAACGTATGCAGGCGATGGCAGCTATAACGGTAGCACCTCGGCTGGCGCGCCGCACACGGTAAACCCGAGCGTTACTCCCACGCCAACCTGTAATGGATTGACCGCGACGATCTACGTCAAGAATGGCAAGATCGTGGGCGGGCCAGACAATGGCAAGACCTACGCTGGCAAATTGGAAGGCTCCAAGAACGCTGATGTCATCGTTGGCACCGATGGCAACGACATCATCGAAGGTAACAATGGTAACGATGTCATCTGCGGCCTGGGCGGCAAAGACACGCTGCGCGGCAACAACGGCGACGATTACATCGATGGCGGCATCGGCAACGACAAAGTCGATGGCGGCAATGGCAACGACAGGCTGTTCGGCGGCGATGGCGACGATACGCTAGAAGGCAACGATGGCAACGATATCCTGAATGGCGGGGATGGCAAAGACCGCCTGGAAGGTGGACATGGTAACGATACCCTTACCGGCGGCACAGGGCCAGATCGCTTTAGTGGCGGCCCCGGCACCGATACAATCACTGATTTCAACCGTAGCGAAGGCGATGTGAAAGACAGCACCATTCCGTAGCCGTACACACAAACACCCCCGCGCTCAAACCTGGGCGCGGGGGTGTTTTGTTTTGCCCTCATCGCTATGATCGGATATGTCCGTCGCCCTCAACCACCCACTTGTAGGTCGTTAGCTCGCGTAGCGCCATTGGCCCACGCACATGCAGCTTCTGCGTACTCACCGCAATTTCGGCCCCAAGCCCCAGCTGCCCGCCATCGTTGAAGCGCGTGGAGGCATTGACGAACACTGCCGCCGAATCGACGGCAGCCACGAATGTGTCGGCGGCGGTGCGATCTTCGGTAATGATTGCGTCGGAATGATCGCCATAGCGCGCAATATGTTCAAGCGCTGCGTCGAGATCATCCACTACGCGTGTCGAGAGGATGAGCGCCATAAATTCGGTGCCGAAATCGCTGGGTTGGGCTGGCACCACGTGCTCGCTGCTAATACCCGCCGCCTGCAAAATCGCCAGCGATTGCTCATCTACCCGCAGCTCAACGTTGTGGGCCAGCAAGTCGCGCGCGATAGCGGGCAATGCCTGGGCTGCAATGGTGTGGTGCAGCAGCACCGTATCGAGCGCATTACACACGCTTGGGCGCTGTACCTTAGCATTCCGCACGATCGGCACAACTTTGCCCAGGTCGGCGGCGGAATCGACATAGACATGGCACACGCCAATGCCGCCAGTAATCACCGGGATGGTTGCTTTCTCGCGACAGAACTGGTGCAGCGCTGCCCCGCCACGCGGAATGATCACATCGACATAGCTATCGAGCCGCAGCAACTGCTCAACCAGCGCCCGGTCGGGGTCGTCGACGACCTGAATCGCATCGGCGGGCAGCCCGGCGGCGGACAGCGCATCGCGAATAACCGCTGTTAGCGCCGCGCACGAGCGAATGATTTCCTTGCCGCCACGTAAGATCGCCGCATTGCCCGATTTCAAGCATAAAGCGGCAATGTCGATCGTCACGTTTGGGCGCGCCTCGTAGATGACGCCAACCACGCCCAGCGGCACGCGGCGGCGGTGGACACGTAGCCCATTCGGTAGCACGCTCGCGTCGAACTGTTCGCCCACCGGGTTGGGCAGCTGCGCGACCGCGCGAACATCGGCGGCAATCGCCGCCAGGCGCGCTTTCGTCAGTAGCATGCGGTCGAGCAGTGCCGCCGAAGTGCCAGCCGCGCGGGCCTGTTCTAAATCTTGTGCGTTCGCCGCAAGCACATCGGTAGCATGCTCGGTTAGCGCGGTGGCAAGCGCTTCAAGCGCGGCATTCTTCTTTGCAGTGCTCGCCAGCGCCAGGGTGCGCGCGGCACGGCGGGCGCGCTGGCCCATAAGGTTTACATCGAGCATAGCAACTCCTATTTGGCAATTGGTAGTGCACTGTAGGCGAAAGAGAACAAGCACCCAGCAAGCAGTCGCTACAGCAGCACCATATCATCGCGGTGCACGACCTCGGGGCCATAATCGTAGCCCAGGGTCTCGGCGATCTGGGCCGAACGCAGCCCTTTGATCAGCCGTAAATCGCGTGCGCCATACTGCGCCAGCCCGCGCGCCAGCTCCTGTCCGTCGGCGTTGAAGATGCGGATAGTTTGCCCGCGCTCGAAATCGCCTTCCACGCCAATCACCCCGGCGGGCAGCAAGCTTTTGCCGCCCTCGGTGAGCGCGCGCGTTGCCCCGCCGTCGGCGATCACGCGGCTGCGGCGGGCCGTTTCGGCCAGCACCCAGCGCTTGCGGCTTTCGAGCCGATTAGCAATCGCCGGGAAGCGTGTGCCCAGGGTTTCGCCCGCCAGCACGCGCGCCAGTACTTCGGGTACCGCGCCGCTCGCAATCACGACCGAGGTACCGCTGTGGGTGGCTAAATCGGCGGCGTGAATCTTGGTGAGCATTCCGCCTGTGCCGCGGGTATTGCTGCCACCTGCTAGCGCATAAATCGTGTCATCGATTGCGCGCACCTCGGGGATAAGCGTGGCCTGTGGGTCGCGGCGCGGGTCGGCGGAATACAGCCCGTCGATGTCGCTCAGGATGAGCAGCAGGTCGGCATCCACCAGGTTCGCCACCAGCGCCGAGAGGGTATCGTTATCGCCCAGGCGAATCTCATCCACCGCCACCACATCATTCTCGTTAATGATTGGCAGCACGCCATGCAACAGGCAGGCTAGCAGCGTGTTGCGCGCGTTCAGGTAGCGATGGCGGTCGCGCAGATCTTCGCGCGTCAGCAGGGTTTGCGCCACCGGGATGCTATACAGATCGAAGATCTGCTCGTAAATGTGCATCAGGCGGCTTTGGCCCACGGCTGCCAGCAATTGCTTGAGTGGCAGGTCTTTGCGTTTGGGCGGAAATTGTAGCCGCTCGCGCCCAGCTGCCACCGCGCCCGAGCTTACCAGCACTACCTCGGTTCCGCGCGCGCGCGCCGCTGCGATCTGGCGCACCAGCTCAACCATGCGCGGGCGGTGCAGGTGGTCGGTGCCAGCGGTGAGGACATTGGTGCCCAGCTTCACCACGACGCGGCGTGGCGTGGCGGGTTGTAGTGTTATATCGGTCATAGGCAAAAGAAAAACCGAGAACCAGAAACCGCACTTGAGCGGCAACGCTCACCATAACGGTTGCTCGGTGGCATCTGGTTCCCGGTTCTTGTAGCAGTTACGGAACGAGCCGGTAGCCAACCCCCCACTCGGTGAGTAGAATCTTAGGCTCGCGCGGGTCAAGCTCGATCTTGCGGCGCAGGTGCCAGATGTACACTTTCAGATAATCGTTATCCTTGGTATATTCCTGGCCCCACACCCCACGCAAGAGTGTTTCATGCTCCATCACTACGCCAGCATTCTCGGCCAGCAGCAGGAGCAGATCATACTCGGTTGGTGTGAGATCAACCAGCTCGTTGCGCACGCGCACTTCGCGCTTCTGCTTTTCGATCTGAATATCGCCATTGCCAGCGACAATTGGCCGGTTGGGCGATGGCACCCGCCGCAATAATGCGCGCACGCGGGCCATTAGCTCATCCATATTGAATGGCTTGCCCAGATAATCATCGGCACCGCTATCGAGGCCGCTAACGACATCCTGGCTCTGTACGCGGGCGGTGAGCATCAGCACCGGCACCTGCGAAAACTCGCGCAGCCGTCGGCAGGCTTCCCAGCCATCCATCTCGGGCATCATCACATCGAGAAGCACCAGGTCGGGCTGTTGTTCGTGGGCTATAGCCACGCCCTGCGCGCCGTTTTCGGCCTGCAGCACGGCAAAACCCTCGTGTTCCAGGTTGATGCGCACAAGCTCGCGTAAGCCTGCTTCATCATCGACGATGAGAATTCTTCGTTGTTGCATGCACCCCTCACTCGGCTATCAGCGCTGCGCTGATGTTTCTTGTTGCAGTTTTTTGAAGAGCGCTTCAACTTCGCTCGTTGTTACTGCGCTAAACAGCAGGTAGCGAATATTGCCAGCTCGATCAATCATTGCGCTGGTTGGCAGCACGTACACCTGGTAATCGCGGTTGACCTTGCTGCCAGCATCAAGCACGATCGGGTATGTGACGCCATGATCAGCCATGAATTTGCGAATATCCTGGTCGCCGTCGGCACCATTGCGCTCGTTATCGCGCACATTTACGCCAATAATTTGTAGGCCCTGGCCGTTGAGTTGCGCATAGGCAGCCTGCAGCGCAGGTGTTTCTTCGCGGCAGGGCGCGCAGTTGGTATACCAAAAGTTCACCAGCACCACGTTGCCCCGGTAGTCGCTCAGGCGCAATGGTTTGCCATCGATGGTCGGGAGTGTGAAATCGATAGCTGGGCGATTAACCTCGGCGGCGGGTGGCAGTGTGGTCGCGGCCTGTCGGCCCGAAACAACCCATACGACGGCAATCACTAGTAGGCCTAGCACTGCGCCACCCAGCGCCATTAGCACTTCGCGGCGGCTGAGCCCACTGCGCTGGGCAGTTTGCACGCTCGTCGGTGGCCGATTGCCCAGGCTTACATCGTAGGCCTGGCGGCGGGTCGGGTCGGTAAGCACGGCGTGGGCGCGCTCTAGCTCAGCGCTGCGGGCCTCCGCCACCTGCCGAAAGTCGTCGCCTAGCTCGGCAACCCGCTCGGGGCTATACCGGGCGCGCTGACGCTGGTAGGCTGCCTCGATCTCATCGACAGTCGCCTGCATAGGTATATCAAGCAGTGTGTAAAATGTTTCCATCATTCACTTAAGAAAACGTTGCCATTCGCCATTTTAACATATTCAAACCAGTGTGTGTAGGGGGGATTTTAACCAATACGCAGGGGGAAGGCAGCCCGATATCAACGCGCCGCCGCTGTTAGTTTGGAGTGGTTGTGCGCGCAACTGGCTAAGCTGAATGATCAATTTATTCAGCGCAGCGCGTGTTTGCCGAAATATAACGATGCAAAATACTCATTGTTGAACTTGCTATACTTGATCTGCTCAGGCGCGCAAACAATTTTTTCTCGAAAGCGCTACCTAACATCACTGTGGATTAGCAGTATCAAGATGCCGTAAAAATATTTTGTTCATCAAGGTATCTTCATGAATCGTGCTCATCCGTGTCTAGCAAGCGGTTACCGTCTGATGCTAGCGATTTTGCTGCTTGCTAGCCTGCTCGCGGCCTGTACAAGCGACGAGCGGCCGCCCGATCTGACGCGCTCGGACGGCGTGGTGACAATTGGCTTTGGCGTGCAGCCAGCAGAGCGCGCCCTCTATCAGCCGCTGATCGCAGCGTTCAACGAGCAAAACTCCGACATGCGCGTGCAAATGGTTGGGATTAGCACAGATGGCGATTCCAACGAAGTAGTTGGGCGGGCGACGCGCGCTGCCGACACGGCCGCTGTGGATTCCGTCAGCCGCGCCGACATGACAAGCGGGCGCTTGTTCGATCTTGCGCCGCTCGCCGACGCCGACGCCACGTTTGCGCGCGACGATTGGTATCCTGGCACGCTGGATATGTTGACGCTGGAAAATCGCCTGTTTATGCTGCCACGCAGCGCGCCGCTGCCGCTGCTTGCGTATAACAAGCAACTGTGGGTCAGCCGCGGCTTGCCGCCACCACAACCAGATTGGACATGGGAAGATCTTGCCGCAGCGGCCACGCAGTTGGCGCGCAAGCAAGGCAATAAGATCGACGTGTATGGTCTTTACGACGGCGGCGATGGGCGATATGCGCTGCTTGGCGAGTTAGCGAGCGCCGGGATTCTGCCATTTGCGACGCCAGCGGGGCAGTTTCGGCTGGATCAACCGAAGGTTGGGCAAGCGATCGAGCGCGTTCGCGCGCTGGTTGAGAGCGGGGCAGTCGCGCTCACAAGCCCTTCGGCGCGTGGAACGGTTGCGACAGATAATCCATACCAGCTGATCTTCGAGCAGCATGTGGCGATCTGGTGGCCGCAATATTTTAGCCCGAACTCGTCGAACGCGCCCGCACCGCCATTCGACGTTGGCATTGTACCGATGCCAGCGTTGCCGCTCCCGTATTCTGATGTGATGTTCGCGCCCGGCGGTTACATCATGAGCAGCGGCACGCGCTACCCACAGCAGGCGTGGCGCTGGCTGTCGTTTCTTAGCCACCAGACGCTCGGTGTTCAGTATGCCGTGCTTGCCGCTGCGCCCGTGCCGCCGCGCCGGTCGCTTGCCGAAAGCTCTGGCTACTGGAAGAATTTTGACGCGGAAACCCGCCAGGTGATTGAGGCATCGCTGCGCCGCCGATCATTGCTGATCCCGATTGGCCAGCAACAGCCCGAGGTTTTCGAGGCGCTTAGCCTGGCGCTTCATGCAGTGATTGACGACCACGAGCCAGTAGAGCAGGCTTTGCAAAGCGCCCAGGCGCGGCTGAGCGAGCAGCTTGCCCAGATGCCATCGCCCGTGGCTACGAACATCCCGCCGCCGGTCGCATCGCCCGTGCCGGAACATGCGCCTCCCGGCGTAAACGCGCTAACATTTAGCGCCTGGGGTTTTGATCAGGAAGGGCTGCGCCGACTCGGGCAGGCTTTTAATCAGGCCAATCCCGATACGTTCGTTCAGATCAGCGAGCCGACCGATAACAATAGTGCAACGCAACTGGATAAACTGCCCGACACAATCGATTGTTTCGCGACGCCGTTGCTGCCCGGCCAATCGCCCGACTTTGGAACGCTCGATCTTCAGCCGCTGATTGACGCGGATGCCACCTTCAATCTTCAGGACTATCCATCCGGTTTTCTGGCACCGTTCCGCCGGGGCGCGAGCCTGTATGGGCTGCCTTACACGGTGGCACTGCGCGCGCTGGCCTACAACCGCGACGCCTTCGATGCCGCCGGAATAGCATACCCCGCCGCGGGGTGGACGCTGGACGACATGCTGCGCGCAGCACAACAGCTGACCGACACGCGCGGTACGGTGATGCGCTATGGCTTTGCCGACACGACCCCACAAACAACACTGGCATTTATTCTTAGCTTTTATGACGCGAAGGCGACCATCAATGCGAACGGCGTACTCCATGCGAATCTGACCGATCCGAATGTTGTGCGTGCGGCGCGTTTCTATGCTGAGCTGCTGCGCACTGCCTTGCCACGGCAATCAGCTCGCAGCACAGATTTGGCCTACCAGGCCGAGGTGGCGAACTTGCTAGACCTTGGGCAGGTTGGGATGTGGTTCAGCACTGATCTTTCGGAGGTACAGGCCCAGTCGGCATTTACTGCCGCACTCGCGCCAACGCCTGGCGGCGCGCTCGCCAACGCTGGCCCTGTGGCGCCAATCGGTCTGTATATTTCCGCCAGGACGAAGCACGCCGAGGCGTGTTGGGGCTGGCTAAAATACCTGAGCCAAAATGCAACCATTCTGGCTGGTGGCTTCCCGGCGCGTAGTTCGTTGGCGCAGTCGTCCAGATTTCACAATCGCGCACCCGCTGGTGCATTGAGTGTGTTCGATGCCTACCGAACAGCCGCCAGCGCTGCGTCGCCAGATGAAACGGCGCTCGATCCACGATTTGACCCGTACTGGCTGCTTGATGCCATCGACCAATCGCTACAGGGGAAGGATTTGGTGCGGGCACTCGCGCACGCACAGGAGCTGACAGAGCGCTACCTGACGTGTATTAAGCAGGGCACAGCGGCACAGACGTGCGTCATACAGGTCGATCCGGAAGGGCGCGGCAAAGCCTCGGGTTAGGTTCTTAGCTGCATGCACGAAGGCCGAATGACAGAGTCATAAACCTGTCAGATAAGGCTAGCAATACAGTGACTGCGTTCTGCTGCATCAAGAGCACTATCTGACAGGTTTTACAATCGGGTTGGATAGCTATAGCTACTGACTCTTTGGTTTGTATTTAGCAATCAGCAGCTGCGCCTGGCTTACCAGCGGCGAAGAGGGATTGCGATCAATGATACGCTGCCAGCTGGCGAGCGCCGCATCGAGCTTAGGCGGCTGGGTGCTCACCAGGCATTGCCCCATGCTCAGGAGCACGCGCGCGTCGTCAGGGGCAATCGCAGCGGCGCGCTGCACGTCGGCGAGTCCACGCTGCACAAAGGTCTGGTCGCCTGTGCCCGCACCATAGAAGCACGCGCTGGCACCCATGTCGGCGCGGGTTGGCGCATTGTTTGGTTCGAGCGCCAGCGCCTGGCTGTAGGCGTTGGTAGCTTGCAGCCAGCGCCCCAGCCGCTGCTGATAGAGCGGGCTTTCGGGCGCTTGCTCACGCACGATCTGCGCGCTATCGTACAGTACATTCCCCAGGTCGATCCACGCCTGCGCATTCTGTGGGTTTTGCTCGGCAAATGCCTGCGCTTGCGGAATACTCGATTCGTATAGATCGAACTGCGAGGCGGTGGGCGTCGGCGCTGCTGGTGCCGGGCCGCCGCCATTTGTGAGCAACAGGCTTGATGCAACGATGAGCACCAGCACGCCTGCCAGGGTTATGGGTATGGTGAGCCGATTGGCGAGCTTCGGTTTGGCAGTGCGACCATGCGGTGCCGCCTGGCCCGAGCGCAC
Organism: Chloroflexi bacterium SZAS-1; assembly: GCA_018266315.1. Lineage (GTDB taxonomy): Bacteria > Chloroflexota > Chloroflexia > Chloroflexales > Roseiflexaceae > Kouleothrix. The sequence goes on from JAFEAS010000182.1 coordinate 14,486, forward strand.
CATCCGATCTTCGAAGCCCTTGGGGCGTTCCTGGCGGTGTGCAGGTGGCAGTGGCCGGTAATCGAACAGCTCTTCAGCAGTATCGGCTGTTTGGGTGTGCACATCTGCCGCTATTGCCTGGGGTTTAGTAGCTGGCGCGCGGCTTTTGCTGGCCGGTGCGGCGCCTGGCTTCTGGCCGTTTGTTGCGCTGGCCGCCTGCTCGCGGTCATACGCCGCGCGCCGCACCGGGTCGCGCAGTACCGCATAGGCATGCTCAATCGCATCGCGCTTGGTGCGTGCCAGCTCAATCAGTTCGTCGGCGGCTCCTTCGAGCTTGGCCGGGTCGTAGCGCTCACTCAAGCGCGCATACGCCGCGTCGATCGCCGTTTCATCGGCCTTCGGGTGAACTTGCAGGGTCTCGTAGTGGTCGGGGAGGGTGATCATGATGCTATATAATGAATGCCTGGGCTAATAATTCACAGATTGCTTAAATAGCGCAGATGCTCATGCGTGCTGTTGAAAAAAGACCGGCATTATTCGGTACTATCTGTGAAAATTGCCCAGCAACGAACAAACAAATGCTACGAGCGCGAGCCGCGCAACAGGCCTAGCCCGCGTGGCAGGCGGGTGCGTACACCATTCGGCTGCCAGCGGCCCTCAAGCGTGCGGCGTAGCAGCGCAATAAGCCCGCCAATCACGCCGATGATGACGCCCAGCCACACCAGCAGAATGCCGGGCTTAACACTCACCGTAATGACCGCTTTGGCCGAATCGACTGGCAGGCTCAGGCCATTGATTCGCACCACCACCCAGCGCTGAATCGGGTTGAAATCCTCGAACATAATTGTCTTGCCGCCGGGCAGGTCGGCGGGCAGGCGCTGAAGCGCTTTGGCCGGGTCGGTTTCGTTGGCTACTAGCCGTAGAACCGGCGTCACCTCAATATCCTTGCCCTGGTATTGCACCACCAGCTTGGCCCCAATATCGCCGCTGGCGTTATCGCCATGAGCTTCCATCGCATCAAAGCCCTTGAACGTCACGGTGTATGGCCCAACCTCGCGCGTATCGTTCACTGTTAGCTGGGCCGTGTTGCGGTCGATCGGCGGCTGGTATTCCTGCGGCGAAATATACACATCCTGGAAAAATTCGCTCTTGATCGCCGGGGTAGCCATGGTTGCGCCCATACGTGGGTTGAAGTACAGGTTTGGCTGGGCATTCCAGGTGCTAGTATTGCGTGTCATGCTCAGATCAAGCACGCCGCGCCCCTGCTCGTTCACCTTCCAGTCGTTAAATTTGAAATCGTACCCGTAGGCGTTGATCGTCTCACCCTGGGGCAGCGAAAGGCGCAGCTCGGGGGTAGCGTAGAAGCTTGAGCCGACCACACCCGCCAGCAATACCGCCACCCCCACGTGCGCCAGGTAGCCGCCAATACGCAGCCAGCCGCCCTTGAGCGTGCGGATGATCATCAAAATATTGGTGCCAGCGGCGAATGCGCCGAGGCCCAAATACGCGAGCGGCAGCGGGTCGCGCGCACCAAGCACCAGGCCCAGGCATGCTACCAGTACGGCAGCCACCGTAGGCCAGCGCAAGGCCCGCAATAGGTGGCGCACATTGGTATCGCGCCAGCCGAGCAGCGGCCCTACAATCATTAACACCACCAGGATAATCGCCAGCGGCGGTACGGTGGCGTGATAGAAGCTAGCGACCAGCCCAAAGCGGCCATCGCTGAATGCAGGCGCATTTGGGTTAACCCCCTGGCCGCGATCAAGCTCGAAGGCCGCGCCAAAGAAGCTTTGCAGCGCATTGCCAACGCCAGGAATGGCCGAAATAACCGGCATTGAGGTGCCAACCGCGATGACGGTGGCGATGACCAGCAGCCCGAGCGTCAGCAGCACGAAGAAGCTATCGCGCGAAAGCAGTTTTTCCGAAATCGGGCGGCTCGGGATGTCGCGCCAGCGCACCACCAGCAAGAGCACGCTGCCGATTGCTAGCACTGCCAGGAAGCCGGTCATGATCCACTTCAAGCCCTCGGCCACAAACGAGTGTACCGAGAACGACGACAATACGCCGGTGCGGGTAAGGAAGGTGGCGTAAAACACCAGCACATACGTGAGAATAGCCAGCACGAAATTTGCCCGACGCATACCCCCGCTGGTGCGCTGAATCAGCAGCGTGTGAATAAGCGCGGTAGCCGTAAGCCAGGGCACCAGCGAGGAATTCTCGACTGGATCCCAGCCCCAGTAGCCGCCCCAGTTCAACGTTTCGTAGGCCCAGTATGCGCCGAGCAGCAGCGCCAGCCCGAGGAAGGCCCAGGCTGCCAGCGCCCATGGCAGCGCGGCGCGCGCCCAGCCGTCGTAATCGCGCCGCCACAGCCCGCCAATCGCAAAGGCGAAGGGCACGGCCATCAGCGCATAGCCAATAAACAAAATCGGTGGGTGAATAATCATCCAGGGGTTATGTAGCAGCTCGTTCAGGCCCTTACCATCGGTGGGCATAGTTGCCGCGCCAGTCGCAGGGTCGGTGTAGGGTACGAACGGATTACGCACCAGCATAAATACCAGCAGCGCCGCCTGAATAAGCATGAGCACGCTCAGCACATAGGGTTCGTTATGGCGCGTGCGGCGTACCAGCAGCTGGGCCGCCAGCAGCCCCCATAGTGCCCACACGACAAACGAGCCAGGTTGCCCGGCCCACATCGCCGCCATGCGGAACCCAAACTCGAGGTCAGCCGAGCTGTAATCGTACACATACTGGAAATCGTAGCGGCGAGCGAGGAACAGGTACATAATCAGCGCAACCACAGCCAGCACAGCGCTGAGCGCGGCGCGGGTGCCAACCCGCCCATAGGCCAGTGCGGCGGTGTTGCCGCGCGTCACCAGGGTATAGCTGACGGTGGACACAGCCGCCGCCACAATACCGCAGATGATCAGGATGGTGCCGAAAAGATACATACGCTGCTCCAGATGGGTTGTTTACGTGGGCCGGGTTTGCCGCTTATGACCACCAACTGCCGACTATTGGCAACGAGTGCACGGTCAGTTTTCGGTTGTCGGTCGTCAGGCGCGGTTCACAAGGCAATTCCGCCCCGCTCCCTAACCCTGCGATTGGTTCATCTGTTCTTGGTATTTCGAGGGGCATTTCACCAGCATATCATCGGCCTGGAACACGCCTTTGGCGCTATCGTAGTGGCCGATCGCCACGATACTGATCGCCTGCTCGAAGTTGGCGGGTTTCACCTTGGGGTAGATCACCTGCACGATCTTGCCGGTGTTATCCTGCATCTGGAAGGTGAAGTTATTCGCCGCGTCGTAATGGCCTTGCTCGCCGGGTACGAGGTAGCCTGCTAGCTGTACGCCGCGCCCGGTGCTCATTGCCTCCGACACGCTGGTGGTATAAGGCCGCAGTGCGCTGGTGAGGCCATAGTAGCCCAGCACAATCGCCAGTACAATAATTGCAATGCCAATAATATGGAGGGGCTTTAATGCAAAGCCGCGCCGACCAAAATCGCTAGATGCGGTTGCCATAGGTACTCCTTCGATCAGCGTGCTATTAGCATGCCGAGCGCAGTGTCAGTCGTCATATATGCAGTCTATTTATCATTCGTGGCGACACGTGCTGGTGGATGCGGGTTACGCGGTTCGAGGATGGCACGCGGGGCGGTGGTATCGGGGCGGGTTGGCGCATCGAGGCGGCGACGCAACTCGCGCGCCTGCCGATCAAGCCGCCACAAAAAGGCAAAAACCCCTAGCCATACCACCAGGGCTACCGCCAGTGCCGCATAAATCGCTACACCCGGGTCAAGCAGGAAATTCGGCATAGCTGCCCTCCCGCTGCGCCAGCCGATCAGCGAGATCAAGCATATCGGCGCGCAAGCGATACATCCAGAAGAACAAGCCGGTGAACCCAAATATTGAGGCCAAAAATGTCCAGAGTGTGCGGCCATTACTCAATAAGCCGGTGCCTGGGGCTTCCATATTCAGCAGCGCTGTGCCGCTTGCCAGGTCGGCGTTTTCGAGCACCAGGGTAAAGCGCTGGCCCTCAAAGCTAGGCCGATCAGCCGGCTTCCCCGAGCGCAGCTCAAAGCTGGGCTGTAGTTCGCCCAGCGAGCGCCCACCCATGCCGCGTACATTCACAGTGGCCACCGCCAGATCGCCACGCTGCTCAAGGCTTTTCAGCTCAAGCACAATATCCGAATTACCGAGTTGCCCAAGCCTGGCACCGCCCGCCTGCGTAGTGAGCGTAATGCCATCGCACTTGCTACCCTGAATAAATGCGCAGTTCGGGTGAAGCGTGCTTTCGGCCACGCGCGGGGCCACAAAGAGCAGGAAGGGCATGGTGACGGCGGCGAACACATTATAAACTGCCGCCAATCTGCGCCGCCGGTCAATATCGTCAATCGCTGAGCGCAACGCGAAATAGGCACCGTAGATCAGCAGTAGCACCAGAATTGAGGTTTCACGCGGATCCCAGTTCCAGAATACACCCCAAACAATCTGGGCGAAAATAGCGCCGGTGATTGTGGCAAGGATGCAGAAAATAAAGCCTACTTCGGCGGCAGCAACTGCGCTGGCATCGTGCGCGGGCTGGCGGCGCCAGAGGTAGAGCAGGCTATAGATACCGGAGATGGCAAACGCGAGCGAGGTAACCCAGGCGGTGGGCACATGCATAATAATGATGCGGCCCGCATCGCCCAGGCCAATATATTGCGGCACAACGAGAAACATGGCGACAACAACGCCTGCCATCCATAGCCCTAGTAGGAGCTTAGCGGCCTGTGCGAACGGCGTTCTCAAAGCCATCGCTACCTCTTTCTAGGCGTCTGCGCGCACTCAGTGGTAGGGGCTATGATACTACGTTTGGTTTTGATGAGCAAACGATGAGACTGGGTGGGCGGCAGGGTATATCCCATTCATTCCCAGCATCCTCGCCCCTACTCCTGCCGCCCAGTGTGAATATACAGCCATACTCTCGTTCTGCTCTCGAAAGAATTCGTAGTTGTGTAACCTGCACGACATTGCAGCGATTGCCGTTAGAGCGCGAGAGTAGTTAGCGCTTTACACCAATGAATGGCACGATTTATGTGGCCACCCGCGTGGCTGACCGCTCTGCCGAAGGCGAAAAGCGCCGACCGCTTAACTCGTGTGAATGATTGTTACTATAACGACGCAGTATGCACCAGGCGAGCCTGGTGCATACTGCGTCGCTCGAACCAAGTCTTTTATTTTGGCTTGTAGCCATCGGTGAGGGTGCGCAAGAAGGCAACGATTGCCGACTCTTCATCGGCAGTGAGGCCCAGGTTCCCCACCTCGGCAGTATTCACATTCGCACTTACTTCTGCTGGAGGCCAGGGAATGCCCAGCCATCGCGCGCCGGGGAGATCGCGAGTGTTATAGAAATGAACGATCTCTTCCAACGACTTGAAGTAGCCATTGTGTCCATATGCCTTCACAAAATCTGGGCTGGGCCGCAGATCGACATTGCGCAGTGTTGGCACCTTGTGTTTGCCTAGCTCAAGCTCATACACTTGCGCATCGTAGCCAGCGCTCTTCAAGTAGCCGCCCAGTCCAGTATCAACCCAGGTCAGCCCATCGGGATTCCAGTCGGTCTGATAGTAGAATGGGTTGGCTGGATTCCTCGGCACTCCCAGGTTATCGTAGCTATAATCAGTAAACTGCGGTGGCTGGCCCTGTGGTCCTGGCTGGCTGGTATGGCAGTTCGCGCACTTGGCTTTGCCCTCGAACAGCAGGCGGCCACGATTTTCTTGCTGGGTAAGCTTGGCTTTGCCCTTGAGATAGTAATCGTACTTCGAGGTAAAGGCCGTCACCTCATCCGAGCGCTCATAGGCCGCGATCGAGCGGGCAATGCGCTCGTAGGTCTGGTCGATCTTGGCAGCGCTGCAATCGAGCGAATTCTTTCCCCACACCTGCTCGAACAACTTGGCGTATTTCGAGGCCTGCACTTTTACGCACACATCGGTGGGTGAGGGGTTGTTTTGCTCAAGCGGGTTGAGGAAGGGGCCACCCGCCTGCTCGGCCAGCGGGTCGCCTAGCCGCGCGCCGGTGGCACGGCCATCCCAGAACATACCGCCGATCCAGGCGGCACACTCTGATCATAGTGCAATACCGGGCTGTTGCCAGCATATGCCGACGCTGGCGGTTTGCGGTTGCCGAAGCGGCCTGCTACCGCTCCTTCGTACACCGAACCGGCTACATTGAGATTGAGCTGTGCCCCAACCCAGCCAGCCGTCGGGCTGTGGCAGGTGGCACACGATTGCCCGGGTGGCGTTGAGAGGTTGGTGTCGAAGAATAAGTACTTGCCTAAACGTTCCTTCCGTGCGCCCGAGCTATGCGCATCGGCGGTTGGCGGTGGGGCAATCATAATAGCCAGCAATACGATGGCAGCGTATGCTAGCACAATTGCCCCGACGAAAAAGACTTTTCGTCGCATCATACCCTCCTTACTGCATAACCATTGCAACAGGATGGCAGAGCCGATATTGGTAGCAGAGCTATGCGCTAAACGCGATAGGAGGCGGAGAATGCCACAGATAACGAGTTAAACAAAACCTCACCCTCTGTGAGTTATGAAGTACAGCGGTTTGCAGCATGGTAGTGCCCTTTTGCAACGATAGCGAAGGCATGCGAAGCATAACCCCCTACTAGCTAGCTACTACCAACGGCAAATTGCTCTATGGTACCAAAACTAGTCGCTTGTCATTTGCTAAAGCACAATACATTGGTGTGGCATTACCGGGTGGCTTTCACAGTGCGTCGTTATGGTAGCGGCGTGCGGGCACATTACCGCTGCTACCAGATTTGGTAGCGCCCACGTGCTCTGTTGCGTCAATCGGCCAGCCTGTTGATTATAACTATCATATATCGGTGGCGACGCATTATGATTAGTCAACATCTCTTCTG
>JAFEAS010000183.1:0-2927 GCA_018266315.1 Chloroflexi bacterium SZAS-1
CAGATCGCGCAGCGCGGCGTAGGGTGCGCGCGCCGCCGGGATGTCCAGGTCGCGCAGCAGGTTGCTGGCCAGCGCATAGGCATCTTCGGGATGCAGCCCGCTTAGTGGCAGCTGCGCCGCGCCGCGCCCCGGCTCAAGCCGGGCATCGCCAAACGCCGCGCTGCGGCTGGTAAGCAGCACGCCTACGCCCGCATCGCGCAGCGCCAGCAGGGCATCCCACAGCCGCGTGCGCTCGCCCACCGGCAGCGCGGCCTCGCCCTCATCCAGGATGCTTTCGAGGTTGTCGGCGATGAGCAGCGTGCGGCTGCGGGCCAGCGCCGGGCGCAGCGCCTTGATGCAGCCCGCGAGGTTGGCCGGGTCGTAGCCGCTGCGGTACACCCCCAGCGCGTGGCCGAGCGTGCTCAGCAGGCTGCTGGCGTCGCCGCCGCCCTCGAAGGTGACGAACAGCGCGTGCCGGTACATGCCAGTGCGCGTAAGCCAGGCGGCCAGCTCGCCTGCGAATGCGGTTTTGCCCACGCCGCCAAAGCCCAGCACCGCCACCAGCTTGCCCGCGCTCAGCCAGCGCTCGGCGCGCAGCAGCTCGGCAGCGCGCCCGCTAAAGCCATAGCGCGGCGGGTCGGGCAGGCGCACCTGGGCGGCAATTTCGGCGGGCAGGGCGGGGGCCACGCTGGCGGCCTGACCCCGGGCTGCCACCTGCTTTTTTCCCGTCGTTCCCGCAGCGGCGGGCTGGAAATCGAGCGCGCGCTGCTGGTAGAAGTGCGGCAGCCACCAGTCGCGCAGCTGCACCGCCTCGCCGGGCGCGTCGGCATAGCGGCGGTGGGTGTGGCGGCGCGGGTCGGCGTGCAGCGCCTGGCGCGCGCGCTCGTGTGCGGCGGGCACGGGCTGGCCTGCGGCCACCTTGCGGTAGAACGCCTCGACGTAGCGGGCGGCGCTGGCTACCAGCACGCTGGCGCTCATTGCCACCACCGCATCGACGCCGCCGCGAATCAGGCGACCGGCCACACTGCTGAACGGGTCGTCGCCGCCGGTCATGGCGCTCTGGCAGGCGGTGAGCATCGCCAGGCGCACGCCGCTGCCGTTTAGCACCTCGGCCAGCCGGTCGGCGGGCACCAGGTCGAGCAGGCCGTCGGCGGTTTCGAAGGCCAGCATGCCGCGCCCGCCCGCTTCGCCCAGCACCAGGCCGTCGGCGGCGGGTGTGGCTGCCGCGAAGACGCCGTGGCCGTCGAAGTGCAGAATGTGGATGGGCGGCAGCGCGGTGTTGGCGAGCCGCTCGGTGAGCGCGGGCAGCGTGGGCGGGCGCAGAAATTCCACCGCAATCGGCGGCGCGCCGCTGGCCTGGTCGCCGCGCTCAACCTCATCGAGCAGCTCGCGCGCAATGCCGCGCGGATCGACAAAGCCCGCGTCGTCGGGGCGCGCGGTGACCAGCAGCACGCGCAGTGGCAGCACCAGCGCGGCGGGTTCGGGCACGCCTTCCTGCTGGGGCAGGCGGCGCACCAGTGACACCGGATGGCGCGCGCGCAGCAGCAGGAAGCCCTGCTCGTCGTGCAGCAGCTCCCAGGGCAGGCTCAGCGCGGCGGGCACCCCGCTCACAATGCTGATGCGCCGGTCACGCTCCGCCAGCGCGCGCCAGGCATCGACGACGCGCACCGCCGCCACGCTGCTGGTGAGCGCCGCGTACAGGCGGCGGCCAATCGCGGCCAGCGACTCCTCGACGCGCGCGGCGCGCTGGCGGAAGCCTTCGTAGGGCCACTGCCAGTATTCTTCGAGGTACCAGCGCAGCTCGGCGCGCTCGGCGTCGCTCAGCGGGCTGGCGAGCGGCGCGGGTGGGGTTGGGCCAAGCGCGCCGTAGGTGAGCGTGAACAGCGCCACAGTGTCGGGCGCGGCGTCGGCGGGCGCGGCGCTCAGGGTAATCACCAGGTCGAGCGGCTGATCGGTTGTCATGGGCGGCTCCCGGTTGCAGAATTCAGTGCGTTTGGCGGCGGGTTTGGGTTTTGCCTAATAAACGTGGCTCGCGGCGTTTTTGGGATGACAATTTGATGAGGAAATGTGCTTTCGCGCTCACAATGTTGGCATGTGCGGCGCTTCGCCCGCGCGCTCCCTTTTTTTGACAGCGGCTGTGCTGGGTGGTGGTTTGCGCGGCGCTTCGCCCGCGCGCTCCCGATTTCGCTGTGTTGAGTGTTGGCCTGCGAGGCGCTTCGCCCTCGCGCTCCCGATTAGGGAAACCCTAGCCGGTTTCCCTAAAACCCTTCCGGCAAAGAGTGCCTGCGGCGTATGAATCGCCCGTGATCATGCCTCCGTCGATGTGGCTTGACCTCGCCCCCATCCCCTCTCCGCAGTTCGGAGAGGGGTGCTGAGCGCAGCGAAGCGGGGTGAGGTCAAACAAACCCAACGACGCTAGCTGTCGTTGGTGCGCGCTATAATGCCGAAGCACGAGCGAAAAGCGAAAGGAGCAGCGCGATGAAGTATGGCTTCGTGTTTCCCGGCAACGACGCGAACCTGGCGGTGGAATACGGTATTGCCGCCGAGCGCGCCGGGTGGGACGGCTTTTTCGTGTGGGATACCGTGTGGGGCGTTGACCCGTGGGCCACGCTCGCCGCAATCGCCGTTCAGACCACGCGCATCCGGCTGGGCACCATGCTTACCCCGGTGTCGCGGCGGCGGCCCTGGAAGCTGGCGGGTGAAACTGCTACTGTTGACCAGCTTTCTCATGGGCGCGTGATCCTGGCGGTGGGGCTGGGCGCGCCAAACACCGGGTTTGCTGAATTCGGCGAGGAAACCGACCGCAAGGCGCGCGCCGAATTGCTGGATGAGGGGCTGGCGATTATCGCCGGGCTGTGGCAGGGCCAGCCGTTCAACTTCGATGGCAAGCACTACCAGGTCAAAGCGACCGAGTTCCCGCCGCCACCGCCGCCCGTGCAGCAGCCGCG
>JAFEAS010000183.1:3053-47585 GCA_018266315.1 Chloroflexi bacterium SZAS-1
CAGGGTAGCCCCTTTGATATTGTTGTGGAAGGCGAGACGCCCGGCGGCGACCCGGCAGCGACCGCTGCGATTGTCCAGCCTTTCGCCGAGGCTGGCGCGAACTGGTGGCTTGAGGCGATCTGGGGCGCGGCAAGCCTCGAACCGGTGCGCGCGCGCCTGGAGCAGGGGCCGCCACGGCTTGAGCCTCCCTCGTCGTAATCCTGCTCAATCCTCCACCAGCCAGGCATCATCGAGCGGCGCGACGCAGCTGCTGCAACAGCGCATCGCTCATGGCGCGGGCCAGGCGTAGCGCAGCGGCGTGGGCCGCAAATGGGAAATCGAAGCCGTAGCGGGCTGCCAGCTCGGCGGCATGGCGCGCTAGATCGGTGTCGCGCCGCTGTGCCGCCAGGCCAAACACCACCAGCGAATGTTTGAGCTCAAGCACCCAGGTGCCGGGGAACCGGCTGCGTAGCCCGCGCAATTTTTCGGCCAGGCGCGGGTCGGAGCGCAGCAGGTTCACGCCCAGGACGCCGCCGCGCGCCAGCCGCTGCGCACAAAGCGCATAGAACTGCGCCGTCGCCAGGTGATCGAGCGCGTCGCTATCGTCGGTGAAGGCATCCATCAGCAGCATATCGTACTGCCGGGCGGTGCTGGCGAGGAAGGCGCGCGCGTCGGCGATGTGGAGCTGCTGCCGCGCATCGAAGGCGATGCCGAAGAAGTGCGGGGCAATCGTCGCAAACGCCGGGTCAATTTCGACATTGTCGATGATTGCGTGTGGCAGGCCGTGGTGTAATACCAACGACATACGCCCGCCGCCGAAGCCCAGCACGCAGATGCGTTCGGGCGCGGGCCGCCACAGCAGCGCCAGCAGGAGCGCCTGGGTGTAGGGGGCGAGCAGCCGCAGCGGGTGGTCAAGGTCTATCCGCGACATAGGGCCATCGAGCGCGCCGGTGGCGGTGACGAAATAGAGCAGCAGCTGGCTTTGCTGCTTCAGAATGCGGATGTGGTGCAGGCCCGCCCGCGCGTCGTACACCACGCCATCGGGCAGGTAGCGTAGTGGTGCCAGTCGCTCGGCAATTGCGTGCAGGTTGGCCTGCTGCCATTCCTTATCCATAGCGCTCAGCAATTGCTCAGAAGTCGGCCCGCGCCAGCCGCTGGCGCAGCAGGTGGTCGGCCAGCACCAGTGCGAGCATGGCCTCGGCAATTGGCACCAGGCGCGGCAGCACTGTCGGGTCGTGCCGCCCGTGAATCTCGATGTCGCTCGGATTCCCGGCGCGGTCAACCGTCTGCTGGCGCTGAGCAATAGAAGCCGGTGGCTTGGCCGCCAGGCGCACAGTAATTTCTTCGCCAGTGCTGATCCCGCCCAGGATGCCGCCGTGGTGGTTGCTTGTGGTGCCAATACTGCCATCGGCGCGGCGCACGAATGGGTCGTTATTCTCCGAGCCGCGCAAATGTGCCACGCCAAAGCCTTCGCCCATCTCCACGCCTTTGATCGCGGGAATGCTGAACATCGCTTTGCCAATATCGGCCTGGAGCTTATCGAACACTGGCTCGCCCAGGCCGGGCGGCACGCCGCGCGCGCGCACTTCCACAATCCCGCCCAGCGAATCGAGCGAGCGGCGCGCGGCATCCACCCGCTCGACCATTTGCGCAGCGACGGCGGCATCGGGGCAGCGCATAATATTGCGCTCGATTTCATCCTCATCGAAGGTTTGCGCCACCAGATCGCCGAGCTGCGCCGTCCAGGCAACAATCGACACACCATAGCGCGCCAGCAGCAGCTTAGCGACCGCGCCACCCGCCACCCGGCCAATCGTCTCGCGCGCGCTTGAACGCCCGCCGCCGCGCCAATCGCGGAAGCCATATTTCACGTCCCAGGTGTAATCGGCATGGCCGGGCCGATACAGGTCTTTGATATTCGTATAGTGCGACGATTTGGCGTCGGTGTTGCGCACCATCATGGCGATCGGCGTGCCGGTAGTTCGCCCTTCAAACACCCCCGACATAATCTCAACCTGGTCGGGTTCCTGGCGCGCCGACGACACCTTGCTCTGCCCCACCCGCCGCCGATCCAGCTCGCGCTGAATCGCCTCAACCGCTAGCTCTAGCCCGGCGGGGCAGCCATCGACCACGCAGCCCACGCTTGGCCCATGCGATTCGCCCCATGTCGTTAATCGAAATGCTTGCCCAAAGGTATTCCCTGGCATCGGTTCTCCCGTTTATTGGTCAATCAATCGAGTAGTTTCAAGCGTTCCAGCTCGGGCGCGACGGCGTAGAGATCGGCTTTGCGCCCGCGCAGCAGCGTCTCAACGTCGCTCAAATACGCTTTGGCGTTGGGGTAAAGCTGCTTGATCTGCGCATACGCCAGGCCCAGCGCCTGCAAATAGGTACGCTCGTGGGGGCGCATACGCGCAGCCATGAACCATTCCTGCACCGCCATATACCACATGTCCTGGTTGCGGTAGCTAATGCCACGATTATAGTGCTCGGCATGGTCGGCTTTCTCTGTCGGCGGCATGAAGCGGATGAGCGGGCCAAAGAAATCGCGGTAGCTCGGTACGCTGAGGATTGCAGGCAGAAGCACCAGCAGCACGCCCAGCACAATCGGCAGCGCTACACCGAGCGCGCCAACCACGCCGGGCCACGGGCTAACCTGCCCAACCAATTTGGTCAGGCCCGCCAGCAGGCCCGCGCCGCGCAGCAGTAAGCCGAGCCACACAATCACCACAATCGCAATCAGGCCAATATTCATCCAGTAAAATTCGCGCACCCGCGCCCACAGCCCGCGCGCTACGCCAAAACACAGTAGCCCAAACAGGAGTACCGCAGCCAGCACGATCGCCAGCAGGCCGCTGGGTACCAGGTTTGCCGCCGCAGGCGACTGGCGCTGGAACAGCAGCAGCAAGCCTAGGAGTGCGGCCCCAGCAAGCGCAATTACGCCATTGATCGTCCAGGTAGCGCCAAGTGCGGTGAGAGTCGCCGAGCGCTGAGCGGGTAGCGGTGCGCGCACCATCAGGCTGTGGCTACATTGCGTACAGCGCTGCTGCTTCACCATCGTTGGTGCGCCGCAGAATGGGCATGGGTTTTCAGGTGGCGCGCTTGGCGCGATGTCGGCGGGAGCAATTGGCGCGCGAGTGGGCGCTTCAGCCGGGGTGGGCTTTGGCGGCGCAGCAGCGGGCGCAGGCGCTACCGCTTCCATGAGAACGGTCGGGGCGGCTGGCCGGGTCGAACGTACCATTGGCGTTGGCGGCGCGGCATTGCTAGCTGTGGCCGCGCTCGGTGCTTCAGCGGCTGGCAGGCGCATCGTTGGTGGGCGCGGTGCAGCCGGAGCATTCCCTGCCAACAACGGGCTAAGCGGGTCGAATACTGGCTCGCGCAGGCGCGTGGTTGGCGGGCGCGCCGCTGGGTGTTTGGCCGCCGCCTGCTCGAAGTCATCGCGCGAGAGGCTTACCGTGGTGGTGGTAATCGCCGGGCGCTCGGGCGCCGCAGGTTTGGGCATAGGCTGGATGGGCGGCGCACCAACCGCTTGCTCAAGCAGTGGCTCGGGGCCGAAGCGCTGCTCGGCCCAGGCCAGGCCCTGCTTGGCTGGCACACTATCGGGATTGAGGGCTAGTACCTGATGCAGGCAGCTGCGCACCTCAGCAGGGTCGTCGCTCACACCCGCGAGCCACAGCCAGCCCTGTTCGCTGTGCACGTCGGCAGCGACTACGCGCGTAAGTAGGGCATGGGCTTCGGCGCGCTTTCCGGCCCGCGCGGCGGCGATGCCCTGCGTGAGCAGCGTCGTTATGGCCTGATCCATACGATTTCCCCCTCGATCATGGTCAGCTCGGCGTTCACAGCATGGAGTTCGGTCGGATGAATAGCGAACGGGTCGGCGGAAAGGACGGCGAGATCGGCCAGCATGCCCGGGGCGAGCGTGCCTTGTTCGTGGCGTGCGCCCGCCGCAATCGCTGCGCCGATGGTGAAGCCGCGCAGCGCATCGTCAAGCCCAATACATTGCTCCGGGTACCATCCGCCCGCTGGCGTACCGTTCACGCGCTGGCGCGTCACGGCGGCATGAATGCTCAGCCAGGGGTTGAGCGACTCAACCGGCGCATCCGAACCAAACGCCAGCGTCGCGCCTGCCGCGTGGAGCGCGCGCCAGGGGTAAGAGTGTGCGCTGCGCTCGCCCCATAGTCGGTCGGCGATCTCCATATCGGCAGTCGCATGAATCGGCTGCATCGAGGCGACGACACCAAGCTGAGCAAAGCGCGGCACATCGTGCGGGTGAACGATCTGGCAGTGCTCAATGCGGTTGGGCAGCGCCAGCGCGCCAGGTGCCAGCGGCTGGGCATTCGGGGGCGGCGTAGCGTGCCCGGTTTGCTCGGCGTGGGCGGCTTGAAGCTGTGTCGCGCGCTCAATCGCGTCGAGTACACGGCGATTCGCGGCATCGCCAATCGCATGAATTGTGACGGCGATGCCGCCCGCCAGCGCGCGCTCAACCGCTTCGTTCAGCGCATCCGTCTCCATGGTCGCAACCCCAAAATGGCGGCGTCCTTCGTAATGCACTAGCATCTCGGCGGTTTCCGAGCCAAGCGAGCCATCGGCGAACATTTTCACGCCGCCAATTCGCAGCCAGCGGTCGCCAAGGCCGCTGCGCAGCCCGATACGCAGCGCGTCATCGAGGGTATCGAGGCCGATGTGCACCAGGCAGCGCAGCCCAAGGTTGCCCGATTCGCGCAGCGCCTGTATATCGCGCAGCACGTGCGCGCCGTCGCCAGCGGTGAGGCCGGGCGGAATGTGGATACCCGCCATGCCGTAGGAATGCGCCTCAACCGTGGCGGCGCGCAGGGCGTGTAGCCGCTCGGCAAGCGTGGCAGGTGGAATGTGTGCCCGCACCAGATCGATCGCATTTTCCAGCAATATGCCCGTGGCTTGCTGCTTTTCGCGCTGAATCGTGCCGCCTGCCGGGTCGGGCGTGCTGTCATCGATATCCGCCAGCTGAAGTGCGCGGCTGTTCGCCCAGGCCGAGTGCCCATCTTTGCGTAACAGCAGCACCGGCCGCTCGGGGATGATAGCATCGAGATCGGCGGCGCGCGGCCAGTGCCCACCCCACAGCGAGTGATCCCAGCCGCCACCTAGCAACCACGCGCCATTGGGCAGTGCGGCGCTCGCCTCGGCCGCGCGCTGCAAGGCAAGCTCGTAATCGCTCACGCCTTCCAGGCGAAGCTCGTGCCGACCCAGCGCATAGCCAACAAAATGCACATGCGCGTCAGTCAGCGCCGGCACCACTGCGCGGCCACGCAAGTTGATCGGCTCGGCGCGGCTGTCCATTGCGGCCTGCACCTTGCCCTCGCTACCAACCACCACCACCCGCCCATCACGGATACCTAGCGCTTGGGCACGCGGGAGCGCTGGATCAAGAGTGTAAATCGTGCCATTGTAGAGGATGCTGGAAGGCATGTGCGGCTCCTTCCGCCTGGCGGTAGCATTGTGTAGATGTATGGTACGGACTGGGGGCGATTCTGTCAAAAGACGATTCTGTGGCGTTGGCTGATCAATGAACGATGCGCACCGCAGTTTTTGTCTCGATTGGCAATCCCTCGGGCGTCATGATGCGCAGGCGTAGGATATACTCGCCAGCGGGCAGCCCGGTGGTGCGCCATACGCCAAGGATACCATCGAGCACGCCTAGCGCCCCTTCGCCAAGCGGCTGCCAGGCATCGGGCTTGGCGGCGCTGGCCCAATCGAGGGTGTAGCCGCCGCGCGCCGTGCCGCGCACCAGCACCTGCGTGTCGGTAATCGCTGCGCCAGATGCCGGGCTGCTAATTTGAGCTAGCGTCGCATTGGGTGTATTGCTGGGTGGTGGGCAGTATTGGGTCGGAGCTTGCGGCACGCCCTGTGCAACCGCCCATTCCTGAAATTGTGCCGGGTACACCGGGAAGCGTTGCTCACGCACTTCGGCAGGCGGGCTGTAGGACGCGGCCAGGCAGCTGCCATCGCCCGCAACTTTCACCGTTTTGAAGAACACATCGCTATTCTGTGGCTCAGTACCGGCTACGAAATGTTCTTTCAGCTGGTTCGCGCAGGCATCGCTGGCTAGCGCGCCTGTATCGGTGCAGATCGCAACATCGGTGATGCCCGGCGGCTCGGGGAAGGGCAGAATTGGCCGCCCGGCGTGGTAATTGTCCATCAAGTCGCGCCAGATCGTGCCTGCGCCATTCACACCAGCCACCTCTTGCATGGGCGCGCCATCGCTATTGCCCACCCACACGCCAATCGTCACATCGCGGGTGTAGCCCAGTGCCCACGAATCGCGCCAATCGTTGCTGGTGCCGGTTTTCACAGCGGCCGGGCGGCCATCGGGCAACTCCATCACATTGCCCGGGCCGAACATATACTGTCGCGCCACATTGTCGCTCAGGATGTCGGTCAGCAGGTAGGCAATTTGCTCGCCATGGTCGCCGAGTTCCTGGTGGCCTGGCGCTTCGGTAATGTTTTCGAGCACCTCACCGCGCGAGTTTGTCACCTTCAGAATTGGTGTTGGGTCGCGCCGGTAGCCCGCGTTCCGAAGCGTGTTGTACACATTCGTCAAATCAAGCAGCCGTACTTCCCCCGCGCCCAGCACCAGCGCCAGGCCATAGGCCGAGGTATCGTTGAGCGTGGTAATGCCCAGGGCGTGGGCCTGCTCAACAAACGCATTGACGCCGACAAACTCCATGGCGCGCACTGCCGGGATGTTGAGCGAGTTTGCCAGCGCCATACGCAGCCGCTGCGGGCCGTGCCAGCTATCGTCGTAGTTGTGCGGCGCATACACCGTGCCATCGGCCAGCTTAAACTCGGTAGGCGTGTCCCACAGCACCGTGGCGGGCGTCCAGCCGCGGCGCATCGCGGCAGCATACACCACAGGCTTCAGCGCCGACCCGGGCTGGCGCGGCGCAAGGGTTACATTTACCTCGCCGTCAATCGAGGTGTCTTTGTAATCGACGCTACCGACCATGGCTAATACCTGGCCCTCGGGCGAGAGCATAATCACGCCCGCGTTGGTCGCATTACGCGCGCGCAGCTCGGCGATACGGGCGCGCACAACGCGCTCGGCTTCGGCCTGCCAGTGCAGATCGAGCGAGGTGACCACGCGCAGGCCACCGCGGTACAACACATCCGGGCCGTAGCGCTGTTCAAGCAATTGGCGCACATAGAACACAAAGTGTGGGGCAATTAAGCTGGGCTGCTGCGGCACAAAATTGAGCGGTGCAGCATACGTCGCGCGCGCTTCGGCAGTCGTGAGGTAGCCAAATTTCACCATCAGGCCCAACGTTACCTTCTGGCGGGCCTTCGCGGCTTCCAAGTTGGTCAGCGGGTTAAGCATGGTAGGCGATTGCGGCAGTCCCGCGATCAGCGTCGCCTCGGCAGTGTTTAGCTCCCAGACATGCTTGCCAAAATAGGTTTGGGCCGCGGCTTCAACGCCATACGCCTGCGCACCGTAGTACACCTCGTTCAAGTATAGTCCGAGAATCTGGTCTTTGCTGTATTTCTGCGATACCTTGAAGGCTAAAATCGCCTCGCGCAGCTTCCGCTCGAACGACACCGCCGTCCGCTCTTCAGGCGGCAGCAGGACATTGCGCACCAGCTGCTGGGTGATCGTTGATGCGCCGCTCACGACTTCTTGCGACTGGTAGTTCTGCAGCATGGCGCGCACAATGCCGCGTAGATCGACGCCCGGGTTTTCGTAAAAGTTAGCGTCTTCGACCGAAATGGTTGCGTCGCGCAGTGCCTTGGGCATGCGACCCAGCTCAACCACCGTGCGCCGCCCGCTCTGTGGATCGACCAATTCGTACAGCAGTGTCTGGCCATCGCGGGCGTAGATCTGGGTCGTTTCGGCGGGGCGATGGCGGCCAATGCCCGCCTCCAGGCCATCGAGCTCGCGGCCATAGTAGTAGTACAGACACAGCCCGGCCAACACCACCAGCTCAACCGCCAGTAAGGATAATTTCGCAAAGGCAAGCAGCAAGCGCCCGGCAAACCCTAATACGCGCAAGGGTAGAGCCGGGCGGCGTGAATATACTTGGTGGCGGCTGGTGCGTGCCATAGTCGGCAGTATAGCACGTTCTGTCGTTTGTCGTCGTGCGGTACCCTTGTGTTTACGCTGGGAAGCCGCTATACTTATAGCAAGGTTTGCAACGGCCCTACTACCCACTAATCTTTACTCCACACCCAACCAGAGGAGCATGTGCATGAACCGCGACGAGCAGGAAGACAAAACGATCTACAAAGTCGTGATGAATCATGAAGAGCAATATTCGATCTGGCCTGCCGACCGCGAAAACGCGATGGGCTGGCGCGATGTTGGCAAAACCGGTACGAAATCGGAGTGCCTGGAATATATAAGAGAAGTTTGGACTGATATGCGCCCGCTGAGCCTGCGCAAAAAGATGGAAGGGCAAGCTTGATCCACCCAGTAGGCTTACGCTTGCGTTGATTTTCTTGCACTCGGCGACGTGAATATGCCCGGTACTACAGCAAGTGCCGGGCATCATTATCCCCAATGCGTAACACTATTTAGAGGTTGGAATGGAATATTCGCGCGATACGCTGAAATATAGCTTTGGGCAAATTGCCGAGCGCTATGATGAAATTCGCCCACCCTACCCGCCCGATATTATTACGACCGCATTGCGCCGAGTAGCGAAATCCGCGCCGCTCAATATCCTCGAAATTGGTTGCGGCACTGGCCGTGCTACGCGGATGTTTGCTGAGCGCGGGCACCATGTCCTTGCGATCGATATCAGCCCTGAGCTTGTAGCAGTGGCGGCGCGCCAGCTTGCCGATCTGCCGAATGTGCGCCTTGAAGTGTGCGCGTTTGAGGATTTGGCCGTCCCTGAGGGCGCGTTCGACCTGGTTATTTCGGCCCAGGCGTTTCATTGGATTGATGCGACTACTGGCCTGGCGCAGGTGTACCGCTTGCTGGCACCCGGTGGCGCGGTAGCGCTTTTCTGGAATTTCTTACACTACGATTCGACACCAATTTTGCGCCAGCTGCGCAATACCTGTGTTGCGCGCGTGCCGTTGTTTGCAGGTTGGCCCGATGCTGGCACGGCGCGCCTGCTGGCCTTTGCCAACCAGTGGCGCACATCAGTGGGGGCCGTCCCCGGCCTCGATCTGGTATTTGAAACGATTGTGCCGTCGTTACGCAGCTATTCGCACGAGCAGTTTCTTACCCTGCTCAGTACCTATTCCTGGTTTCTCACCCAGCCCGAAACAGTGCGCGAATCGTTGATGGCCGACCTGCGCGCCCAGATTACAAGCGCATCCGAACCGCTGCTGGTGCCGCTACGCACCCTACTTATTAGTGTAGTAAAACCACCCATTCCTCAAAGTGAATGAATCTCTACCAAAATGATGAGATTCTCCCCTGTTTCATGCTGCACTTGCTAGGTATACTCAAAATCAATCTTCCGGGCTGATTGCCCTCAGCGCACCCACTGCATTCAACGAGGATCGCTATGGATGCCAGCTATGATGAACTTATCGCCCCTCATCTGCTCGATTCACGCCTGAAATTGCACCTGCTTTTGCACTACCTGGCGCACTCGCGCCTATGTATTAGTGCGGCTGCCTTGAGCGAACGGTTGCGGGAAAATCCCTGGGATGTGGCCGAGGCACTTAACGAAATGGCCGAGATGGGCTTACTGGTACGCTGCAATAATGATGGACCGGCACGGTATACACTTACCGAAGAGCAGGAACATAGCTACCTGCTCCAGCAGCTTGTCGAGGCGTTTAACGATCCGCTCGCGCGTGAGCATCTGTATGCCCGCGTGCGCGATATTCATCGTGACCGCCAGTTCTATCGCTGGGCCAAGCAAGCCAGCTCAGGGCTACACGAGCTTGTTATTGGGTAGACCACAGCTTTGCGGTACAATGAGCCGATCCGGTTTCTAGCAAGATTGGCCTACCGCAATGCCCGAGCTTCCCGAAGTTGAACACGCCGCGCGCAGCCTTGGTGCGCAGATCATTGGACGCCGCATTGTTGCGGTTACCAAGCTCGATTGGGAGCGCATGGTCGAAACGCCAACGATCGACCAATTCCTCGATCTCATTCGAGGGCGCGAGATTCGGGCGGCTAGCCGCCGTGCCAAGTGGATCGTACTTACTCTCGACGATGGATGGACATTGGCGCTGCACTTGCGCATGTCGGGGTCGGTAACCGTACACAACTCCGGGTCGCAGCCGGATCAGTATACGCACCTGGTGCTGCTGCTTGATGATGGTCGCCAGGTGTTCTTCCACGATACCCGCAAGTTTGGGCGCGCGCGCCTGCTCGATGCCCAGGGTCTAGCTGCGCTCGATACTGCCCACGGCATCGAGCCGCTGACCGACGCATTTACACCTGAAGTGCTTGGCACACTGCTGCGGCGGCGCTCAACCCGCATTAAGCCGCTATTGCTCAACCAAACGGTCATTGCCGGGATTGGCAATATCTACGCCGACGAAGCGCTGTGGAATGCGCAGCTGCACCCACTTCGCCTGGCGAATAGCCTGACCGACGACGAAGTGGCTCGCTTGCATTCGGGCATTCGCCTCGCGCTGCTCCAGGGCATCGAGTATGGCGGCAGTACGCTGCGCAATTACCGCAATGGCTACGGTGAAGCTGGCAGCAACCAGGATCACTTCAATGTTTACGACCAGACGGGTAAACCATGCGCACGCTGCGGTACGCCGATCGAAAAGATGGTTGTTGGTCAGCGCGGCACACATTTCTGCCCGTTCTGCCAACGCCTGGAAGATTACGAACGACATATTGGCGCTTAGCCAGACTGCACTTCCCACAAGCTGACCGTATGCTTAATGCTTATGTTCTTGCCGTTGCTGGTCATTAACAGGGCGTACATGGTCGGCGCTTTCGCTTTCGGCAGAGTGGTACTTTTTTATCGCTGGTGTGCTGCTGTTAACGCGAAGCGCCAACAGCAGCACACCAAAGCAGTTCGACACCTTGCTGCCGCAGGCACGATCAGTTCGCTACGCAAGCACTGCGAAAGTCCTATTATCAAGTGGCGCGCAGCTGCGTGCTATAATTTGCCGAATCCGCAACGAGCTCAAGGAAACACGACTGCATGCCCTACATCATCGGCGTCGATTTAGGCGGCACACAGCTGCGCGCGGCATTGGCCGACGAGCACGGCCAGATTCTTAATGAAGTGCGTGTGCTTACCGATACGGCTGGCGGCCCACCTGCCGTGCTTAACCAGATGGTTGCGTGCATTACGCAGGTGCGTACTGCCCTGCCCACTAATGGCACACTGCTGGGCATTGGCGTAGGGTCGCCCGGCCCGCTCGATCCATTCGATGGCGTGGTGTTAAACCCGCCGAATATTCCTGGCTGGGACAATGTGCCGCTGCGGGCCTTGCTAACTGAACGCACGGGATTGCCGGTTGAGCTTGGCAACGATGCGAATGCTGCGGCACTGGGCGAGTGGATGTTTGGCGCTGGGCGCGGGCGGCGTAACCTTGTGTACATAACTGTTAGTACGGGTATTGGTGGCGGAGTGATTGCCGACGGGCGGCTGCTCCTCGGGTACCGCGGCTCAGCTGCCGAAGTCGGGCTGCATATCGTCGACCAGGTTGGGTTGCAGTATTGGGAAGAATTAGCCTCGGGTACTGCATTAGGCCGGGCCGCCGCCGATGCCATGCCCGATGATCCGGCAAGCCTGCTGCATGGCCTTGCCACGCCCGAAACCGTCACGGCTGCCGATGTGTCGCGCGCCGCTGCCGCCGGTGACGCCCTGGCTATGCAGCTTATGGAGCGTGAAGGCGAGCTGCTCGGCATCGGCCTGGTGAACATGCTTCACCTGTTTGCGCCCGAGCAAATTCTGCTTGGTGGCAGCGTGGTTATTCACAACCCTTACCTCATCGAGCGCGCCCGCGCAGTTGTTCGTCGCCGGGGCCATGCAATCTACCAGGATGTGCCGATTGAGTTAGCCGCACTTGGCGATCGAGTTGGAATTCTGGGGGCGGTTGGCCTATTTCTGCATATGCGCGAGGGCCGTGCTTGAACCTGCTGATAACCTCAGGCGAGCGGCTGCGGGCAATCTACGGTCGTGCTGGTGCCGATCGTGTGTTTGCAGCTATTGATCAGCTGCTTACGGCTCGGCATGCGCGCGGCGTGCTCTCGCGGCTGCTGCTGATCGAGCGAGGATTGCCCGATCTTGGCATCGGGCCTGCGCTTGTCACTCCCGACACAATTGCCCGCCAGATTGCGTCCATTTCGGCAGAACTCGACCGGCAGGGCCAGCCATTGAGCAGTGTGCTCTTGCTTGGCGGCCCCGAAATTGTGCCATTCTACCCCGCCGAAAACCCTACGCCTTACGATGGCGATGCGGTTGTGCCCGCCGACTGCTTTTATGGCTCGGCCAACCCGTATGCGCGGCTGCCCGATTGGTCAGTTGGTCGCCTTCCCGGCGCGACCGGCCCCGACCCGGCGCTGCTCGTGCAGCTGATTGAGGCGGCTGCCAGTTTTGGGGTGTTACACCCATTTGAAAAGATTTTTGGCTATGCCACAGCGCTATGGCATACTGCGGCTGCAGCAGTATATGCCGAGGTCGATGCTCCCGAGCACTTACTGATTTCGCCGCCCAATCTCGCGTCAACCTTTAATCGGGCGCGGCTCGATCGGGCGCGGCTGGTGTACTGTAATCTCCATGGTATTTCCGAAGGGCCACCATGGTATGGGCAATCGGTGGTACAGCCCGCGCTCGTAGCCGCACTCCGCCCTGCTAACCTGGCAGGACTTGATCTGCGTGGCGCAATTGTGGTGAGCGAGGCGTGCTATGGCGCGCTGATTGACGGGCGCGACGCCGATAGTGCGCTGGCGCTGGCTTTCCTGGCGCAGGGCGCGGCGGCATTCATTGGGGCTACTGCTATGTCGTATGGCCCGATTGCGCCCCCACCCGGCGAGGCCGACCTGATTGCACTACACTTTTTGCGCGCCATCAAGCAGCCAGGTATTACCGTAGGGGAAGCATTTACTGCGGCGCGGGTCGGGATGTTGCGCGACACGATGGCGCGCCAGTCGACTCTCGATGAAGACGATCAGAAGACCTTGCTCGAATTCGTACTTTACGGCGACCCGACGCTTGTGATAGTATAGCGATTACCTTTTCAAACGGAGTTGATATATCATCGTCCAGCGCCTGGGCAAATAGTACGAGATCGCTACGCACAGCAATGCAATAATCACGCTTGTGGTGTTGGCAAGTGCTATACTGATCATAAGCGCGGCAGGGGAATAACGTGTCATTCGTAAGGAAGGGCATCATGGGCAGACGACCACGCACATCAGCTGACCCGGTTGCGGCGGCGCGGGATGTGGCGCGGGCCGAAGTTGCGCGCCGCTGGCCCGAACTGGCAGGCGTTGAGCCAACCGTCGCACCGCGCGCGCGGGCAGTGCTTTCAGCCGCCGAGCTTGAACGGGCGGGGGCGATTGGGCTGGCACCAGCAGCATCGGCTAGCGCAGAGTATACCTTCACATTTACCGGCCATACTCACACCCCCGAAGGCTACACCATGCCGCGTATCGCGCGCATCACCGTTGATTCTCAGCGCCGTGTGGTGAAGGCAACGACCTCGAAATAATCACCGCTGCCGTTACACTTCAGCTAGCATCTGGCGCAACACATCGGGCGTATTCGTAATAATGCCGTCGACCCCAGCGGCGATCAGCGCGCGCATCGTTTGTCTGTTGTCCACCGTCCACACATTTACCGCATAGCCCGCTGCCTGGACATGTGGAATAAGCCGGTGCAATTGCCGCAGCTCACTCGATGGGTGCCAGGCGCGCGCGCCAATGCGCTGCAATGCCGCAAACGGCCAGCTAATGTCATCGTCTGCTGGCTCGGCATCGGTATCGATCAGGAAGGCACGCGGTAGCTGTGGGCTAGCAGCAGCGAACGCGTGCAGCACCATTTCGCTAAACGAAGAAACAAGCACAAGATTCGCAACACCCTCGGTTTCAAGCATGTGCGCGACATCGGCGCTAAACCCTTCGCCTTTCAGCTCAACATTCAGGCGCATCTGGTGAGTGCGCGCGAAGACACATACTTCCGCCAGCGTTGCTACCCGCGCGCCACCAATGTTCAGCGCTTGCAATTCGGCGAGGGTGCAGCTTGCCGCTAGGCGCTGGCTTCCATCCCAGCGCTCGGTCGTATCGTCGTGAAATACGGCGAGCACGCCATCGGCGGTACGCAGCACATCGAGCTCAAGCATATCGGCGCCCTGGCGCAATGCCAGCTCAAACGCGGGCATCGTATTTTCGGGGGCGTATGCCGATGCACCCCGGTGCGCAATAACCAGCGTCATACCATTCCTTTCAGGCTGCATCAATCCACCAGAAGAGACAAACAGGCATGTTGCCGCAGATACAAACCCGTCAAGCGAACGCCCTACAAGAGTATAGCGTAAACATCAGCGCCATGGAAAAGCCCCCTTCGTATGAAGGGGGCTGAATAGTCACGTTTGGGGGTGCTAGCTCATCGAGCCAGCCATTTCCTCCGTCGAGGTAATTGGGCTGGTGGCTTCACGTGCTTCAGGCGCAAGCATTGGGTCAAAGATTTTTTGGAACGCCATCACATGGGCGCAGGTGTGCCACATGCGGAAAAAGCTGCAATCGCAGGTCCAATGGTTATCATTAAGGCTAATTGTATGATCGCTGTTACCACCATGAAATGTCGCTTTGAGTTCGTTAATAGTAATTCGCTCGGGCTCTTGGGCATAGCGCCGGGCTTTTTCGATCTTTCCGATCAAATCCGAGTGCATACACGCCTCCTCTTGTCATATGGCCGGATGGCTAGTGCAACCAATTTCACACAAATTTCGGCCGAGAAACGACATTCGGGTGCCTCGCCGGTGCCTGGTAGCTGCACAGTAACTACTCATCGACATAAACATAAAGGGCGGCATCAGAACACGTCTGTGCCGCCCTCAGGTTCCCCGATATTCTGTTGGCTTCACCATTCGCATAACTGTGCATCCTTGCCGTCGCACCGCGAGGTAAACCATTCGGATGTGTTAAGAACATTATAACGACTCGCCAGAGGGGCGTCAAGAGCGGCGAAGCAAGAAAACGTGCGCATTTCCGTTGACATCCCTTCACCAATGCGGTACAGTGGATTCCCCGCGATATAATCATATCGTCACGCACGACACAACATCATAAAGAGGTGTATATGCCGATCACAATCGAACAACGCCAGCTGCAAACCCTCGGCCAGCTTCTTTCGGCGGGGGGGCATCAGGATGTGCCAACCATGCTCCGCAGCTCGCTCGATCGGCTGGTAACCTTCTGGCCGGCGCAGGCCGGTGCATTGCTGTATCAATCGCCATCGAATGAGCAAATTGTACTTGATCACGGCCAGCTCGATACTGAAGCGGCGCGGATGATCGGCGAAGCGCGTGAGGGTTTTGCCCGCCGCGACGAAGGCTCGGAACCAGCAATTGGCTACTATGCGCTCGACGCCGACCGCCAGCTGATGGAGATTTCGTTGCGCAGCGGTAACCAGACGGTCGGGCTGCTACACTTGGTTGTGCGCGAAAGCGATGTCGAGCGCTCAGAGGCCGAGCGCGCGGGCGAAGATATGGCGGTATTGCTGGTGCGCGCGCTGGGCGGCGAGGCCGATAAGCTGGCAATGCTGCGCCACGCCGAGCACGATCTGCGTGAGCTGCACCTGCTATACGAAGTGAGCCAGTCGCTGGCGACCAACCTCGATCTGCCCAGCCTGCTCGAAGATATTCGCCGCCATGTGCCCGAGGTAATGGATGCCGAGCGCTGCTCGATTATGTTGCTCGATGAAACATCGCGCGAGCTGGTGCTGCATACGACCGACACGCACACTGGCGAGCCGCGCGAATTCCGCATTCCGACCGATCGCGGCATTGCGGGCTGGGTCGCAACCAACGGCATCGGCCAGATCGTCAATGATGTCGAGGCCGACCCGCGCTGGTTCGACGGTGTCGCACGCGATATCGATTTCGTGACGCGCTCGATTCTGTGCGCGCCCATGCGCCATGGCGAACGCGTGGTTGGGGTAATGCAAGTGCTCAATAAGCGCACCGGCGAGCCATTCAACGAGCAAGATTTGCGCTTACTCACCACGCTTGCTAGCCAGGCCGCCATCGCCGTAGAAAACGCCAGCCTGGTGCGCAGCCTGAAGGAAGAGCGCGACCGCCTGCTGCAAAAAGAGGCCGAGGTGCGCGCCGCAATTGCCCGCGATTTGCACGATGGCCCGACCCAGAGCGTTGCTGCTATTGCCATGAATATTGAGTTCATTAAGAAGCTCATGCGGGCGATGCCCGAGCGCGTTGAAAGCGAACTGAATGTGCTCGCCGACTTGGTGCAGAAAACCTCGCAAGATATTCGCACACTGCTGTTCGAGCTGCGACCACTCGGCCTGGAAACTCAGGGCTTGCTCGCGACGCTTCAACAGTATGTTGGCCGCTTCCGCGACCCCAGCAGCCAAACTCGGCTGCGAATAGAGGCACCGGCCAGCATCCCGCGCCTGCCAGTCGAGGTCGAAGGCGCAATCTTCATCATTGTGCAAGAGGCGGTGAACAACGCGCGTAAGCACTCGCGCTCGCCCGAGATTGTGATCTACCTCTATGTGGAGGAAGGCCAGCTCGTGGCAAGCGTGCGCGACCGTGGGAACGGCTTCAACCTGGCGGCAGTTGAATCGAGCTACAATACGCGCGGCTCGCTTGGCCTGCTCAATATGCGCGAGCGCGCCCAGCTCATCGGCGGCGAATGCCGGATCCGCTCGGTCGATGGCGAGGGCACAACCGTTGAAGTGCGTGTGCCGCTAAGCTAAGGCGGTTTATTGGGCAAACGCAAGAACGTCTTTTCGGTTTATTGCCAATAAGATTTGACGCAGGGCCTGTTTACCGCTACAATATGCAGGTTCAAGCGCGCGATTGCCGCGTTTTTGTGTGTATCGCAAAGAACAACTATGTTTGAGAGTCTTTCTGACCGTTTACAGACGGTTTTTCAAAAATTAAGCGGCAAAGGCAAGCTCACCGAAGACGACGTTCGTGAGGGCATGAAGCAGGTTCGCCTGGCACTGCTTGAAGCCGACGTTAACTTCAAGGTTGTCAAGGAATTTGTCGCCAAGGTTACCGAGCAAGCGATTGGCGAGGAAGTTACCAAGAGCCTTACGCCCGCGCAGCAGGTGGTCAAGATTGTCAACCAGGAGCTGATTGAGCTACTGGGTAACGCTAATGTTCCGCTGCTTGAGGCGAAGCCTGGCCCAACCGTGCTGATGATGGTTGGCTTGCAAGGCTCGGGTAAAACGACGCTTTCGGCCAAGCTGGCGCTGTATCTGCGCAAAAAGGGCAAGCGCCCGCTGCTGGTGGCCGCCGACGTGTATCGCCCTGCTGCCATTACCCAGCTTGAATCGCTTGGCAAGCAGCTCAACATCCCGGTTCATTCCGAGGGCACCAGCGCCAAGCCACCGGCGATTGCGCGCAACGCACTGCAGCGCGCCCGCGCCGAGGGCCTGAACTATGTGATTGTCGATACGGCGGGCCGCCTGCAGATCGACGAAACCTTGATGGCCGAGCTTGAGCAGATTGTTGCGGCGGTGAACCCAACTGAAAAGCTGCTGGTGGTCGATGCGATGATCGGCCAGGAGGCAGTGCGCGTTGCTGAGGAATTCAATCGGCGCGTGAGCCTCACCGGCGTGGTTATGACTAAGGTTGATGGCGATGCCCGCGGTGGCGCGGCGCTTTCGGTGCGTGCGGTGACGGGTGTGCCAATCAAGTTCTTAGGTACGGGCGAGAAGGTCGATGCTAACACGCTCGAACCCTTCCATCCCGAGCGCCTGGCTTCGCGCATCCTGGGCATGGGCGATGTTCTCTCGCTTATCGAGCGCGCCGAGCAGATATACGATGAGGAACAAGCCAAGAAGATGCAGAAGAAGCTCGTGAAGGGCTCCTTCGACTTCGAGGATTTCCTCAATGCGATGCAGCAGATGCGGAAGCTTGGCCCGCTTCAGCAAATTCTCGCGATGATCCCTGGCATGAGCCAGATTTCGCGCGACGAAGAGCTGGTGAGCGAGAAAGACATGAAGAAGATTGAGGCAATCATCTTCTCGATGACCAAGCAAGAGCGGCGCAACCCCGATTTAATTAAGGGCCGCCGCAAAGAGCGCATTGCTAAGGGCAGCGGTACCCAATTACAAGATGTAACCGCACTGGTCAGCCAATTCAAGCAAATGCAGCGCATGATGAAGAAAATGGGCGGCGGCGGCAAAGGTCTCGATCCGCGCGAGCTCATGCGGCGCATGCGTTAAACTGTCTCTATCGTAGTGTATCGTTATTGACACGGAGGAACTCACAGGATATGGTAGTTATTCGTCTTCGGCGCACCGGCAAAACCAAGCAGCCCAGCTATCGCCTGGTTGTCAGCGACAAGCGCTCGCCACGCGACGGTAAGTTTATTGAAATCGTCGGCCACTATAACCCGATTCGCCAGCCCAAAGAGCTGGTAGTGAAAAACGACCGCGTGCGCTACTGGCTCGGCGTTGGCGCGCAGCCCTCCGATACGGTAGTGCGCCTGCTCAAGCAGGTAAACGTGCTCGATAGCGCTGGCAAAGTCATCGCCGAGGCTGCCAGCGCCGAAGCGTAGCTGTGTGCTGCGGGCTGTACTGGCCTGCCGCTTTCTGAGGAACTATGAAGGCACTGCTGGAATACCTGGCCCGCAACCTCGTCGATAATCCCGAGGCTGTGCAGATCAAAGAGCGTGTCGGGCGCTATACGGTCACCTACGAGTTGACGGTTGCGCCCGATGAAACTGGCAAAGTAATTGGCCGCAGCGGGCGCGTCGCTAAGTCGATTCGCGACCTGATGAGCGTTGCGGCAGCACGCCAGAACAAGCGCGTGCATGTTGATATCGAGTAATTTACGATTTACTGATTTACGATTTACGGTTGCGTTCAATCAAATCGTAAATCGTAAATCGCCAATCGTAAATCACTATGACACAAATATCCCCCTCTCCTGAAAATACTATGCTGATCGGCCAGATTGTGGCCGCATTTGGTGTGCGCGGCCAGGTTAAAATGCGGGCCATCACTGACCAGATCGAACATCTCCGGCGGCGCATTCGCACGATTTACCTTGGCCCGAAATTCCAGGAATATGCTTTGAAGGGTTTGATCGAGCATAAGCCTGGGTTGCTGATCCTAACCCTGGCAGGTGTAACCACGCGCGAGCAGGCTGAGGAACTCCGCGGCCAGGATGTTTCAATTCTTGAAAACCAGGCTGCCCCACTGGAAGAAGGTGAGTATTTTATTCACCAGCTGTACGGCCTGAAGGTGGTAAGCGATACTGGCGAGGATATTGGAACCGTGCGCGAGGTGCTTGAGACTGGTGCAAACGATGTGCTGGTGGTGAAGCGCCCGGGCAAGACCGATGGCTTGATTCCCATGATTCATGATGTTGTGCAAGAGTTAGACACGACGAGTGGCCGTGTCGTGGTTCATGTGCTCCCTGGCTTGTTAGACTAGATTTACATAATAATTTTTATTATTCACAGAAGGTGCCCGCTGTTGCTCTGTTTTCTTGCAGAGCGTAGCAGGCACCTTTCTGCATGCTACAGCTTAGCGAATTAGCGCGGTGAGCAGGCCTGTGCCGCCTAGCCCAGCCGTTAAGGCAAGCGCAGCAATCGTCAGCAGCAAATAGTAGATACGCTCACCGACTGACCAGTAGCCGCGCACCCAGGCTAGAATTGCACCAATTAACATAACCAATGCCAATAGGGCAATGAGCGGCGCGAGCGCCAGCACCGGCACCGCCGTGCGCGGGAAGCCAAGGAACAATACCACCAGACCATCCAAACCCTTCGCGAACACAACCACCCCCAGCCCGACAATGAATACCACCCCGAGTAATGCGACGAGCAACGCCGTAATGCTTGCCAGCCGTGCCATACCAGGGCGCGGTGCGGCTTTGCGCCCCATTAACAGGCGAATGAGCCAGATCAGCGGCCAGACCAGGAAGAGCGACAACAAAACGACCAGCGCCGCACCCATAATACCCGGCCATAGGAGTGCGCGCCCATTCAGCCATTCGACGATGTTCGCGGCGGCGCTACTTAGCAGGGTATTTTCGCGCGTGATAAAGGTAGGCGGGGTAAGTGTGGCGATACAGCCCGAATCAGGCGCACGGCTGGGGTCGCGCCAGAACGACTCAGCAATACTGCGCGCGCAGTCATTTGAGTTGAGCGCGCCATGGCCGGTGTTCGGGAACGTAAAGCTGTAGCTGTTGGCAAGTGGTTGTGCGGCCTCGGCGGCATAATATGGCGGTGTGATCGGGTCGAAGCGGCCCGAGAACACGAGCGTAGGAATCGTGCTGCTAACCGGCGCATCAACCGATGGCCCGAGATCGCGCACACCCCAGCGGCTGCAAACCTGCTGGATGAATGCGGCATCTTCCTTCGCATTTTTGGCAAATATCGGGCGCAGGTCGTTAGTTTTGATAGCATTGACATCGTAATCTGCTTCTTCGGCACAGATGACGGAATAATACATGCCGGTGCTCACGGTCTGGTCGAAGATGAAAACCGGCATAATTTTCGAGAAAAACGTATAGTTATCATGCTGGACGGCATCGATCGCTGCGGGTAAAAGCGGGAGCAACTCAGTCGCATAAAACATCTGGAACAGCGTGCCCTGGAAGGTATCGCCATCGAACACGGCATTGTAGGTTTTGCCCGTCTTTGGGTCGGTGAGGGGAATGCGGGCGGGGGTTGTATTCAGGCGCGAGATCTGGGCATTGAGCGTTTGTTCGAGGTTAGGGTAGCTGGCATTACACGCCGCATCGGCAGCGCAGGCGGCAAATAGCTCGCCGAACGCACGATTGCCCGAGCGTGACACATCGGGAACGAAATTCTGGCTGGTTGGCACAACTGCATCAATCAGCACGCTGCGCAAGCCTTGCGGATGTTCTTTCATCACATGCTGGGCGAGCAACGTTCCATATGATACGCCATACAGGTCGATCTGAGCATAGCCCAGAGCTACACGCAAATCCTCGACATCGGCAGCATTTTCGATACTGTTGTAGGCAGCCAGGTTGACCCCTGCGCGCTGCAGCCGATCGTGGCAGGCATTGAGCGCCTCAAGGCTCAGCCGGTAATTCTCTTCGCGGCTCAGGCGCTGCTCAAGCGTTTGGTTGAGCAAATCGCGCTCTTCGGTGCAAGCAAGCGCAGGTTTAGAATACAAGGTACCGCGCTGATCGAACAGGACAATCGTGCGCTGCGACCGCAAATCGGCATTCGTGGTAAATAAAAGCTGTGAGTAGGTATCGATGGTTGAGCCGCCTGGCCCACCCTGTAACATCACGAGCGGCGTAGCCACAGGATTCGAGCCTGTGCTATGAATAATCATTACTGCGAGCTGAATCGTCGGCCCGTCGGGCTTGGCGTGCAGCTCTGGCACGGTCAGGTATCCACAATCGACATCGCGGCCCTCAACTGCGCCATACTGACTAATATTGACCATACAGGTCGCTTTGGTAAATGTTGGCCCCTGCGCATGTGCTGGCGGCGCAGCGCTCAACGTAATACTCATAAAGCATAGAAGCAAAAAAATACGTCGCATACTTCCTCTTCTGTTGGTGCGGCTGGCGCGCTGCGAAGGCTGCCAACCATATGTGTAGGCATTATAACCTACGCGGCTTTGGTTGCTTTTTAGGTGTGCGCGTGCTAGAATCAGTGTGTAGGTGCGCTGCTCCTGTTGCCTACACAGTCCCACCAATATGTAATCACATCGCCGTAGAACCGCACACGAGAACGCCAATGCCTCAGCACACCGCTTCATCGCCACGCAAAGCCAAATTACCGGGTTTCGATTCGGAAATCACGCCTGTCCTGGGTATTGGGCTAGGACTTACCGGGCTGCTGCTTGGCGTGAAGCCACGCCTGGCGGCATGGCCGCTGGCGCTCACCGCCGCAGCGGCGCTGCTCTACCGTGATCCTGAGCGCACCACCCCAGCAGAGCCACATGTGCTATTCGCCCCGGCAGATGGAACGGTAATTAGCACGGAAGAGTTCTACGAGCATCGGTTTCTCCATACCGACGCCGTGCGCATCGCAATCGTCACCGCGCCATTCGATGTGCCGGTGCAGCGCAGCCCGGTGGCGGGCACCATCGCGTATCTTGAACATGTGGCTGGCAGCTACCACCCGGTTCACGATAGCCGCGCCGCCGAGCAGAATGAGCGGCAGTATATTGGGATTAAAAGCGCCTGGGGGCCAGTGCTGATCCAGCTGACCAGCGGCCCGCTCGCGCGGCGCTTGACGACGCAGGTGGTTATGGGCCAGCAAGTGCGCGCAGGCGAGCGCGTGAGCGTGGTACGGTTTGGCGCGCGGGTTGATCTGCTACTGCCCTATGATATTCTTGAGCAACTGCCCGCTGTTGGCAGCCGGGCTGGCGCTGGTATCACACCAATTGGGCGGGTATTCGCACAGTAACCGCGCGGCTGCCGAATAACTGCTGAGATGAAGCCACTCCCACCAGATAGCCTCGTACGCAAACTCTCGTTCTTTCTTGTGCTCATCAACCTCGGGATGAGCTGCCTTAGCTGCTATCTTTTAGTCTTTTTCCTATCTGATCTGTCATCGCAAAAACCGTTGGGCACCATCATCGTTTTGAGTATTTTTGCGTGCGGCTGTCTGTTGCTCGTACTGCATTTGCTGTTTGCCTTAAGCATCCCTATCATTCTTTCTCCCAAATGGCTTTGGGTGCTGACAATGCTGTTCAGCTTCTTGCTCATTGCCCTTCTCAGTGGACTTCAACTAACACTGTTTTTTACAATTACGAGCATTGTGCTAAGTATTGTCGCATTAACCGCTTTGTTTCAAGAACAGCAAAGCGCATAAGCCCGCCCCACAGCAGCCATTAGTACACTATATGGCACACTGCTATCCATGTTGCGAGGAATTAGCACGGTTGCGATAGGTCGCAACCGCGCGGCGTAGCGCGGGCGAGCGCAGCCAGCGCCAGCGACCAACCGGGTAACCTAGCATCTTTGCTATATCGCCAACCACACGAATGAGTGGAATATATGCGACGGTGTGGATCAATTCGCCTGCATCGAGTGCTGGGGCGCGCCGCCGTAAGCGCTGCACGGGTTTGCGCGTGTAGGCCAGGCTGCCCGCAAGCAGCGCTAGCACCAGCCAGGGCCTGCGGCGCGCCGCGAATGTTAGCATGGTACCAACCGCATATACGCCATAGCGCAGAGCATGACGGCGCGGCCATAGCCCAGCCACCCCATCGCCGCGCGCATAGAGGAAATATTGCCGCGCAAATGCGCCAAGCGATGCGCGTGGACGAAAAGAGACGAGTGCCCCCGGTTCGAAGGCACAGCGCGCACCAGCCTGCTGTACGGCCAAATCGAATACAATGTCTTCGCAATGGCTGGCCCATTCGGGGTAGTCACCAACTGCTTCCCACACCTGTTTGCGAAATGCGACCGATTGGCCGAATGGGAGGAATTTGGCTGGTACTATTTCCGCAGCATCGCGATAATTGGTTGCGGCTAATGCAAGCTCGAAATGGCTGCGCGGCGCGGGTGTGAAAAAGCCGCCAACCATATCGGCGTCGCCGCGCTGCAACGGCGCGGTAATACGCTCCAGCCATTCGCGATCAAGCGTGAGGCCAGCATCGGTGCAGGCAATCAGCGGGCCACGCGCATGGCGAATGGCGTTATTGCGCCCCGAAGGAATATTGTGACCGCCGTGCACGAGCCGGATGGGATGACCAGCGGCAATATAGCGCTCCACAATTGCGGGGGTGGCATCGCGGCTATTACAATCGTTTATTACAATTTCATCGGGCAGGCGACTCTGCGCCAGCATGGAGTCGAGTAATTCGGCAATATTATCGGCCTCGTCGCGCACGGTGCAGACGAGTGAAACAGGTAATGCATCCATAAGTTCGAATAACTCCGTTATACTTGGTATAATCTCGATATGCTCTGCAGCGCAAAGTTAGGAAAGGAGCCACATGCTACGGCGCATTATTCTCAGTATATGGACATTGGCAGCGGTTGCCATACTAGCGGCATGCGGCAATACTACAACGCCACAAGCCAGCTCGCCGACGAAAAGCGCAGCGGCACCGCCAGCACGTACTGTCGCGCCAGCGGCCACGCGCGCACCAAGCCCGGTAGCTACCGCGAGTACAGCTGCCACTGCTGCCACTATCCCCGAGGGTACAACCCAGGAAGGATACCATGTTCGTGGGCAGGCTGCTGCACCAGTAACGCTGGTAATGTATTCCGATTTCCTCTGAAGTGCCTGCGCTTTCCACGTTGTGGAAACTGAACCTCAGCTCATCGAGCAGTATATTGCCACTGGCAAGGTAAAACTCATCTATCGGCACTTATTGCAGCTTGGCGACGGCTCGGTGCGTACTGCCGAGGCTTCGGAATGTGCTGCCGACCAGAGCAAGTTCTGGCAGATGCGTGCCACACTCTACGCTAAGCAAAACCTAGTATATGCTGCCGATAATCTGGATACGACGCTCACCGGCTTCGCGCGCGAGCTCGGGCTGGATACCAACACATTCGACAGCTGTATGCAGAGCCACACACACTTGCAGTTCGTTCAAGACGATTATAACGCCGCAAAGCGCGACGGTGTGCAATATCGCCCAGTGTTCGATATTAATGGCACGCGCATTACTGGGGCACAGCCAGTAGCTGTGTTTCAGCAGCAGATCGACGCTGCACTACCTAAATAGCGTTTGTGAGCGGGCTGTCAGCTCTTACCGGGTAAGATGCCTGGGGAATGTGGTATAGTTTACTCAGCAGAGAAGCTTGGCCTTGCGGCCAGGCGGATAGGTAGTATGCCGCACCAAGTATACGATTGAACATCGGCATGCTCAGTGAGATGAGGAACTTCCATGCCCCGGCCTAACCTCAGCAGCCCGCTTAGCATTTTGCTTGCTGGTGTGCTTGTCATATTGCTCTTGCTGGCAAGCACAAGCGCAAGTACCCGGGCTATTTCAAGCCATCTGGCTTCAACAGCGACGTTAACGCCCTGCCTTGATGACGATAGCGATGCAGCGCTCGATTGCCAGGACGAGCGTAGTTTTATGACCGCCGATGCCGAAGATGCGCTTACTGCTGCAGCGGAAGCCTACCCATACGATGCCCCAAGCGTAACCACTACTTCTACGCAGGCAAGCGTCACTGCCACGCGCGGCAGCCCAACCACAACCACAACCACGACCGGCTCACCAACTGGTTCAAGCGTAACGGCTACTACCACGCATACATCCCCGAATGCCTCGACCGATACTATACCAACTACAGAGGCTGGTATTGCTTCAGGAGCAGGTACACCTCCACCGACACCCACCCCGGAAATGAATCTGAACTGTGTGCCAGGGATACCAGTGATGATTACTGGTACTGGCCCGGCCCATGCACCATTGCTGCTGTTCTTCGATCAGCGGCCAGTGGGCGGGGGGAGCGCGAGCGCGAATGGGTCGTTTGCCCTCAAGCTCGTGGTTGGTCGTGAGCGGCCTGGTGAATATCAGGTAGCGGTGCGTGTGCGCGGTACTTCGCGCGTGGTGCGAGAGCTTACTTGTACAGTTCCGAGCATCCCCACGCCTATACCCGACGAACGCTAGCATTCGTAGGCTATACGTCGGGATAACACAGTATATGAAGCTTCATCGAGCGCGGTTGATCTGCGCTCGATTGCTTTTGCCGCAAATGCGAGCCATTAAATACCTATATGGAGCTTGCGCACGACGATAGTCTGTGCTATGTTCTACATAGGCGCAGGCGTGCGCTTGCAACAGGAAGGCAATGGCGTGCCGGTATCCGCTCCTTCAAATTTAGCCCATTGGCGCTCACTTATTTATGCTGCAGTACAGCCCGGCCCGCCCGTACCACAGGAAGATCTTCTTTTGGTGCGCGATGACACTGGGCGCCTGGCACGTCGCTTCGAGCCACCGCCTGGCACCGTTCCCCGGCCTGGGGCGGTGCTTGTGTTGCTCTACCCCGATGGCGACGATCTGCGGCTCCCGCTGACGGTGCGCAGCGACAAGCTACCAAGCCACCGTGGTGAGGTTTCGCTACCGGGCGGGGCGATCGATCCAGAGGATGCTGGCCCCGAAGATGCCGCGCGCCGCGAATGTTACGAAGAGCTCGGCGTCGATCCGTTCAGTATCGAGGTATGGGGATTGCTCTCATCCTTCTATATTCAACCAAGCAATTTTCAGGTCACACCGGTGGTAGGCTTTACCGAACGCATGCCCGTGTTACGCCCGAACGATGCCGAAGTCAGCTCGGTGCTTACCGTGACAGCACGCGAACTGCTTGACCCAACATTGGTAATACGCGAACGCTGGAACTTGCGCGGTATTGATGTGACAGTACCTTTTTTTGCAATTGGTGAACACAAGGTATGGGGCGCAACGGCGGTTGTATTAAGCGAATTCGTCGCACGTATTCGGCGCGCGGCTGCTAGCTAATGCCTACAATTTAGCCAGTTGGCGACACTTGCATATGTCAGGAGGAAACATAGATGGGTATTGATGAAGCTATTACCGATTTAACGGCGCGAATTTCGACAGCAAGCCTAGAGGCGGTTATTCGCGTGAAACGCCGCTCAGACGAAGAAGCATCGATTCGGGTGTATGCCCCGGTTGAGCACGAAGAGGCGATTAAGGCTGCTACTCAGGAGCAGACTCTGCGCCTGCTGACTGAAGAAGGGCTCGATGTGCAAGTGTTAGTGTACGATATTGCCACTTCCCTGCCACCCGAGCAATAAACAAGATGTGCCGGTCATGCGCTTCCGATGCCCTGTGTATCTGGCGAACACCGCCGGGTATGCTGGTCGTCTGAAGCGCTTTGTTGTGTAAAGGAGCGGTATGCCGTCTGTTCGTAACATGGGTGGCACGGTAGGCGTAGCAGCTGCCGGGCTCGCCGCCCTAGCAGGTAGTGCGGCGGTTGCCTTCTTGCGCCGTTCCTTGCCCCAAACCCAGGGCACGTTATCGGTTGCTGGCCTCGCCGCGCCAGTGCGCGTGGTGCGCGACCGCTGGGGCGTACCGCATATCTATGCCGAAAGCACGCACGATCTGTTTATGGCCCAGGGCTATATTCATGCTCAGGATCGGCTGTGGCAGATGGAACTTCAGCGCCGCACTGGGCATGGCCGCCTCGCCGAACTTTTTGGCGACATTGCCCTCGATAGCGATCGCTTTGTGCGCATCATGGGCTTCAGCCGGGTGGCTCGGCGCGAGCTTGCAACCCTTGGCGATGAAACCCGGCAGATCATCGACGCCTATGTGCAGGGGGTGAACGCCTACCTGAGCCAGAACCGTCGGCGCTTGCCGATCGAATTCACATTGCTGCGGTTCAAGCCCGAGCTATGGCAGCCGCTCGATATATTGGTGTGGGGCAAAATGCTGGCCCAGAATCTGGCGCGCAGCTGGATCACTGAGCTGTTGCGTGCGCAGATAGTTGCTGCGGTTGGCCCCGAGCGCGCGGCCTTGCTCGAACCGACCTACCTTGCGCAGCACCCGCTAACCATACCCAACGGAGCACATTATTCACGTACTATGGGTGCCAGTGCGCTGAACCTGGCAGGCACGGCCAGTCGATTTCTCGGGAATGGTGAGCTGGGCCAGGGCAGCAACGCCTGGGTCGCCGATGGCGCGCATACAACCAGTGGCCGAGCCTTGCTGGCGAACGATGTTCATCTTCTGCTCCAAACACCATCGTTGTGGTATGAAAATCACCTGAGCGGCGGCGACTATCACGTTACTGGTGCCAGCCTACCGGGCACGCCAGGCGTGGTGATTGGGCACAACGAGCATATTGCCTGGGGGCTGACGAATGGCGAAAACGATGTGCAAGATTTATTCATCGAGCATTTCGACCCATCCGACCCCTCGCGCTACGAATTTCGTGGTGAGTGGCTCACTGCGGACACCCTCCATGAAGCGATTGTGGTGAAAGGGCGCGCCGAGCCGCACATCGAAGAGGTACACGTCACTCGCCATGGGCCGATCATTTCGGCATTGATGCCCGCTGCCGCCCAGCAGCTCGGCGAGGCGTTAGCGCTGCGCTGGACAGCCCTTGACCCGAGCCAAGCATTTGATGCCGCCTTCGCCCTCAACCGCGCGCACGATTGGGATAGCTTCC
The DNA here is from genome assembly GCA_018266315.1 of Chloroflexi bacterium SZAS-1. Lineage (GTDB taxonomy): Bacteria > Chloroflexota > Chloroflexia > Chloroflexales > Roseiflexaceae > Kouleothrix. Next base: position 31,218 of record JAFEAS010000183.1, read on the forward strand.
GCGCAGCGGTAGCACACTGGACTTCACCAACCCTCAATTTTGTTTATGCCGATGTTACCGGCCAGATCGGCTATGCGTTTGGCGGGCATATGCCCATCCGTGCGCAAGGTGATGGGCGGCTACCGGTGCCCGGCTGGCCCGGCGAGCACGAATGGCTCGGGCTAATCCCGACCACTGAACTACCCCACATGCTCAACCCCGAAGCAGGAACCCTTGTCACTGCGAATAATAAGATCATCGGCGATGATTACCCCTACCCCATGCCCTCGGAATATTTGCCCGGCTACCGCGCGGCGCGGATCACGCAGCTGCTTGCGCAAACCGCGCGGCACGATGCAGCTTCGTTTGCGCAGATTCAGGGCGACCAACGCAGCCTGCCCGGGCTTGAGCTTGCGGCGCTGGCCGGGCGCTTGCCTGCCGCAAGCGCAGTAGCCCAGGCGGCCCAAGCCGCCCTGGCGCGCTGGGATGGCGCGCTCACCGCCGACAGTGTTGGCGGCACGATCTACACCCGCCTGCGCGAAAAGCTGCTCGAAGCGGCGTATGCCGATGTTGCCGGGCCACTCCACGACAAGGGTGGCCTAGGCATATTTGCGGCGCTACTGGGTGATACCTACCTGTGGCGTGCACTGCCCCGACTGCTCCAACGGCTGGTAGCCCGCGACGATAGCTGGCTGCCGCCTGGGCGCACCTGCGATTCGCTGCTGGCCGATGCCTGGGCGGCGGCGATTGCCGAACTTCAGCACGAGCTTGGCGATGATGTTCGCGCATGGCACTATGGCCGCTTCCACACCCTCACGTTGCGCCACCCCCTCGGTGCTGTCCCTGGGCTGGCGCGCCTATTAAACCGGGGGCCATATGCCACCGGCGGCGATGCCGATACCGTGCGTATGGGCTATGCGCCGCGCCAGTATGCCACCCAATCGGTGTATGTCGCCCCTTCCTACCGCCAGATCTGCGACCCGGGGTATTGGGATCACAGCCAGAGTATCCACCCCGGCGGGCAATCGGGCCATCCCGGTAGCCAGCACTATGCCGATTTCGTGCAGCCATACCTGCACATGCAGTACCACCCGATGCCCTGGACACGTACCGCCGTAGAAGACGCGGCTGCCGCGCACTTGACCCTGAACCCTGAGTAATACCAAAATTCGGTATAAGCGATTGTGATACAGGTTGTGATTTTGAGATAGATCATTCATCTAGGTGGCTTGCGGGCTGCGTGCAGCGTGGCTATACTGCCATTCACAAGAAAGTGAGGCACAATGCCACGACGAGCGATCTACCCGCTGCTGACGCTGCTGCTTGCCCTTCTAAGTATAGGTGCCGTGCATGCCGCGCCACAGGCCGCTACCAGCGTACCGCCCGGTTTCACCGACACCCTTGTGACGAGCGTGGATGCCCCCACGGCGATTGCGTTCGTATCGCCCACACGAATGCTCATCACATCGCAGCTCGGGCAGCTGTGGGTATATCAGAACAACGCTCTGATAAGCACGCCTGCGCTCGACCTTACACTTGGCGATAAGGTTTGTACAAACTCAGAGCGCGGATTGCTTGGCGTGGCAGTGGATCCTGACTTTGCCAGCAACCATTTTATCTACCTGTACTATACCCACAAGAAATTCGGCGTTTGCCCGCTGGGCGACCCGACGAACCCACAAGTACCCATGAATCGCGTCGCGCGTTTTGTGCTTTCGGATGCCAATGTGGCGAGCGGGGAAGTCGTATTAATCGATAACATCCCCTCGCCCAATGGCAACCATAACGGCGGCGATCTACACTTCGGGGCCGATGGGCTACTGTATATCAGCGTTGGCGATGGTGGTTCCGATTATGCCGGTGATAGCGGCGGCGGTGGCGCGAACGATGCCACGCGCGACCGGTTTATTCTGCTCGGCAAGATTCTGCGCATCACCCGCGATGGCGCAATTCCAGCGAGCAACCCATTTCAGGGCGCAGGCACCGCGCGCTGCAATAGCGCCGGGCGCAGTGCTCCCGGTACGATCTGCCAGGAAACATTTGCCTGGGGCCTGCGCAATCCATTCCGCTTTGCATTTCGGCCTGGCACAAGCCAGTTCTACATCAATGATGTAGGGCAGAACGCCTGGGAAGAGATTGACCTGGGCCAGGCTGGTGTCGACTATGGCTGGAACTGCCGTGAGGGGACACATCCGAACAGCACCAGCGGTAAATGTAACCCTACGCCACCCAATCTCGTGGCCCCGATCTATGATTATGATCACAGCTCATGCGGTTCGATCACCGGCGGCGCATTCGTACCCGATGGGGTGTGGCCTGCCGATTATACTGGCACCTACCTCTTTGCCGATTATGTCTGTGGCAAAATCTTTGTGTTGAAAAATCAAAGCGGCAGCTTCAGCGCTACCAGCTTTGCAACAAATATGGGTGTAAATAGCGCCACGTCGCTGACATTCGGGCCATATAACGGCACCCAGGCGCTGTATTACACTACCTACGCAGGCAACGGCCAGATTCGCCGCATCGTATCTACCAGCAGCCTCAACCGCGCGCCCGTCGCTGCGCTGAGCGCGAACCCAACCTTTGGGTCAGCACCGCTCAGCGTGAGCTTCAGTGCAGCGTCTAGCAGCGATCCTGACGGCGACCCGCTGAGCTACGATTGGAACTTTGGCGACGGTACGGCGCATGCGAGTGGCGTGGCCGCGGTGCATCAGTACACGAATGGCATCTATACCGCCACGCTTACCGTCAGCGATGGCAAGGGCGGCACAGCTACCGCCACCCAGCGTATCGATTCGGGCAATACTCCGCCCACGCCGGTCATCACTGCGCCTGCCGCCGATCTGCGCTTCCGGGTCGGCCAATCAATCACGTTGCAGGGAAGTGCGACTGATGCCCAGGATGGTACGCTGTCGTCCACCCAGCTAAGCTGGCGCGTACTACTACACCATAACACGCATACCCACCCATATGCCGGGCCAGCGGCTGGTGCAAGCCTTAGCATTACTGCGCCGCCACCCGAGGATCTGGCGGCCACTACAACCAGCTACCTGGAGGTTCAGCTTACCGCAACTGATTCGACTGGCCTTAGCCAGGTCATCACGCGCGAGCTGCGCCCAAATCTAGTAAACATAACCTTTGATACACTTCCCGCCGGGCGGCAGTTGCTCGTCAACGATACGCTAATGACCGCACCACAAACTGTGGTTTCGTGGGAAGGCTATGAGCTCCACATCGTGTCGCCCGCCCAGCGCGATGCTGCCGGTAACTGGATCGTTGTAACCGGCTGGAGCGATGGTGCGGTTGCGACTCCTGCACAGCGAACCATCACGACGCCAGCCAGTACCGCGACCTACACCGCGACATTTGGGCCAGCGCAGGTATTCTTCTTACCACGCATCACGCAACCATAAGAAGGCGCTATGCACTTACTAAAAACGTTCGGGAGCGGTAAAACCGCTCCCGAACCGTGATAACAGGTTAAACTACATGCGAAGTTAATCGCCGATTGGTAACGGTGGCGGCACATGCTCTGTTTCAGCCTGGCTACGCTGTTTTGCCAGCTGGCTGATCTGCCCAGCCGGAGCAAGGATAGTGGCGATCAGGGCGAGCACTGCTGCGCCAAATGCCAGCCAGAACACGCCCTGGATCGCACTCGCCAGCACTGTACGTAAGATGCCATCAAATGCGGGCGCATCTGCGGTTTGAGCAATTGGATCAATCAAATCATTCAGTGACACGCTGGATGGATCAAGCCCGGCTGCAAGCAAGCCACTCGCCAGCCGCGCGCTTAAGAGCGCACCCATAACGCTAACGCCAAGCGTTCCGCCAATACTACGGCTGAATTGCAATGTTGATGTCGCTGTGCCAAGTGTTTCGCGCGGTACGGTGCTTTGTACGGCAATCAAAAACGATGGGATCGATAGGCCCATTCCCACACCCATAAGCGCCATACTACCCAGCAACAATGGTGCGCCAAAAGCCCCACCCGATTGTGTCAGCGCCAATGCCCCAATCGTGAACAATACCATTCCGATCACGGAGAGCGTGCGATAGCCAACCCGCAAGAGCAGGCGGCTACCCACAATACTCGCCAACACCCACGCGAGCATCATCGGCATAATCGCGGCACCGGCCACGGTAGCACTGGTGCCAAGCACTGCCTGTACGTACAGCGGCACATACGAGGCGCTGCCGAACATCCCCCAACCGGCCAACAATCCATGCAAACAGGCTACCGCAAATAGGCGTTGGCGGAACAACGTGAGCGGCAATACCGGGTCAGCCGCGCGCTGCTCGACATAAGCAAGAACAATGAACAATAGCGCTGCAGCAGCCAGCGCAACCCAGCCAACACTCGTACCAAGGCTGCCCAGGCCGATGAGCAGGGCAATGACACTGGCCGTAAGCAGCACAGCACCAAGGTAATCGATTTTAGGGCGCGCTGTACTGGTAGGGCGTGGCCGATCGTGCCAGGCGCGCCATACCAGCGCCAGTGCAAGTAGCCCGGGAATAATGTTGACATAAAATACCCAATGCCACGAAACTTGATCGACGAGAAAACCGCCCAGCAGTGGCCCAATCACTGAGGAAACGCCCCATACCCCTGAAAATACTCCCTGGATACGCGCGCGCTGCTCGAAGGTGAACAGATCGCCAATAATAATAAAGGCTAGTGGTAGCACACCACCCGCGCCCAGCCCCTGCACTGCGCGCGCCGCAATTAGCTGCCCCATGCTCTGCGACATACCACATAGTGCCGAGCCAATCAGAAAGAGTGTCATTGCAATGGCATAAATCGGGCGGCGACCATAAATGTCCGATAATTTGCCATAGAGCGGCACAGTAGTCGTTGATGTAAGCATGTATACCGAAAACACCCAGCTATATGTGCTAAGACCACCCAGCTGGCTGACAATTGTTGGCATTGCCGTCGCGACAACGGTCGATTCCATCGAAGCCATAAACAGGCTTAACATCACCCCGAGTGTTATCACGATCACGCGTTGGCGCGGCATAGAATCTCCTTATGCTCGGCTAGCAATATGGCAGGAAGCGAATACCGTGCGCTAGCTATGCTGTGGCTGCACTGCTAGCACCACCTGATTACTCGAAGGATCATGGAGGCAAATGCCTGCTGGCGTAGTTTCAAAGGAGAGCTGGGCCGCCTGCACACGTTGAATCACGTCGCCCAGCGCATCCTGGTTTGGCAGCTGTACCACAAAATAGCGTAGCCCGGCGGCGTCGGCTGGGGGCGGGGGCGCACCAACGCCGGCCCAGATATTAAGCCCAATATGGTGATGGTAGCCACCAGCCGAGATGAACAAGGCGCTGGGGCCATACCGTACTACGAGATCAAATCCCAATACACTGCAATAAAACGCCTCAGCAGCCCGTAGATCAGCGACATGCAGGTGCATATGGCCCAGCGTTGTCTCGCGCGCAATACCCTCCCAAGGTCGTGTGTCGTGTTCAAGCTCTGCTAAGATTCCATCAACATCAAGCGGATCGACGGCCATTTGCAGCTGCCCATTGCGGAAAGGCCATTCCTGGCGGGGGCGATCGCGGTAAATCTCAATTCCATTGCCATCGGGATCATCAAGGTACAGCGCCTCGCTCACCAGATGATCTGACGCTCCGGTAAGCGGGTAGCGCATTTCGGCAAGCCGCCGCAGTGAGCGCGCTAACTCAAGGCGGCTCGGAACAAGGATAGCAAAATGGTATAAGCCAGTAGTTCGCGGTGGGCGGGGGCGGGCACCAGCCACCTCAGTCAGCAGTATAAGCGGCGTTGCACCATCGGCGGTAAGCGTACGCTGTGACGCAGTACGATCGCGCACGCGCAGCCCAAGCATGGCCGTATAAAACTGTTCCGAACGTTGGAGGTCGGCGACTGTTAACGCAACTGGCCCGACCGTTGTATCAGGATGGATAGAGAAGTTATTCATATAACCTCGCTTAGTTTGGGAATATGGATCACATCATACTACCATACATCTTAGCTAGATCGCGAATACTAGAGCAAAAGTTCTATAGTGGGTTGTAGCACACAATAAAAAGCACCACAGTGGGTTGTAGCACACAATAAAAAGCACCACCGAATTCTTACAGTGGTGCCTGGGTATACCGTTTCGATTTTATCAGGAAATGCGCTGCCAGCAAAGTGGCGGCGGAGCGGTCGTCTTATCTTTGATGAGCGAGCGAATAATATCTGTCATTGAAACAATACCTAGTGGGTAAACTGGACAACTATTCGTTTTTGCCACGACAAGCCGATGAATATGGTTACGTGTCATAAGCGTAACCGCCTCAAGTAGCGTGGCATGGGCGTCACAGGTAATTACGTGGGGCGACATAATATCACCCGCCGTCAGGATTTCATCGTGAGGCATGAGGAGACGATGCTGAGCCTGAAGCACATCGGTTTGAGATACCACGCCGATTGCATACCCGGCCTCGTCCACCACTACAATTGCGTGTATTGTATGATCGATCAAGCGCTGCATTACTTGCTCAACAGGAGTAGATACCGCGCATGTAATAAGCTCACGGCTCATGAGATCTTTAACTGAACGCTCATACATAGCTTCGACCTCCTGCGTCTATGAGAATTGGCAGCGCGCGCGGCTGCTGCTACGATGATGAGGCATATGGAGCGTAGCGCAGGGAAGTTACAATTGAGTTCCTTAAATTGTGAAAAACCTCTCGATTTCTCAGCTTTGGGTATGACACACGACCTATCTGAAAAAATATGCCGTCAAAGTAACTTGGTATGACTAGGGACTTTCTAGTGTATACGTACCGTACCGAAATTAGATGTACGAATTACGAAGATTGCCGTGAATCCTGGCGGTGGCAGCCCAAAACACTAGTAAGGCCGCACTCGGCAGCTTCTAGCTATGTAAGGGGTAGCCGATTGAGGGTGGAGCAGTGTGCAGGGGGCGTTAACCCTGATGTACGAGGTTAGCGCGGCGTCTCGGCCAGCCAGCGCCGCGCCGCTGCCACATCGGCATTGATTTGCGCTACCAGGGCTGCAATACCGGCAAATTTCTGCTCGCCACGCAGCCGATGTAATAGCTCAATCCGCACCGTCTCGCCATAAATGTCGCCTGCAAAATCGAGTAGGTATGCTTCGACAGTACGGCGATTACTGTTGAAGGTTGGGCGCAAGCCGATGTTCGTTACCGCACCATAGTGCTGGCCCTCAACTTCGGCACGGCAAACATAGACGCCATCTGCTGGTAGTAGGTGCTGCGCTCCAACATCGATATTGGCAGTGGGGAAGCCAATCGTGCGGCCGCGCTGGTCGCCGCGCATGACCGTACCGCGTACACCAAAAGGACGCCCCAGTAGCCATGCGGCAGTTGCAACATCGCCATCGCGCAGCGCATTGCGGATGCGGGTTGAGCTAATTGGCGTACCGTCGTTGAGGCTATAGGGTGCCATCGAGTGAACCGTGTACCCGAAGGTATGGCCGATCTCGCCGAGGCGAGTAATTGTGCCTTCGCGCCGCCGCCCCAGAGCAAAGTCCCACCCAACCCACAGCTCGCGCAGCGCAACAGCATGGCAAATCTGCGCCATAAAGTCGTGCGCAGATATTTGCATCAATTCCCGCGTAAACGCGAGCACAATTAAGAGATCAACCCCAAGCGCCTCGATCAATTCGGCGCGCTCCTCGAAGCTGGTGAGGTACATCCGCCCACGGTCCGGGTGGATAATCATATCGGGGTGCGGATCGAATGTAAGCACTGCACTCTGGCTGCCAAGGTCATTCGCCCGGCGCACAATGCTCTCGATCAGGTGTTGGTGCCCAAGATGCACACCATCGAAAGCACCGATGGTCATAATTGTTGGGCGCGCGTTAATTGCTGCCGGTAACCCTTGAACGATCTCCATGGCTCGCTTCCACTCGGTAAAGGCTAGCCCCAATCGAATACTTTGGTGGGCTGCCAGCCATTGCCAGTATACTGCACCAGTGCCAGCAGCTGTCCATCAGGCGCATGGATGCGTGCGCGTGCAGCTGCGGTTCCATCTAGCTGTATCGGCATGCCATTACGCACACGCTTGGCTACCTCGGCATCGACCTGCATAACCGGCCAATCGTGTACAGCGCGCTCAGCCGGTAACAGTGCCTGGGCCAGCGATACAGTGCCTGCCACTAGCGCTGCTAGGGGTAGAGCATCGTCAAGCGTGAAGTCGCCCACGGCGGTGCGTCGAAGTGCTAAAAGGTGCGCGCCGCATCCAATTGCTTCGCCCAGATCGCGGGCAAGCGCCCGAATATAGGTACCTTTGCTACAATGCACATCGAGTACCAGGGTATCCGCAATCGCATCATGCAAGGTCAACTGCTCAATTGTAACCAAACGTGCCTCGCGCTCAACGACAATGCCTGCGCGTGCAAGCTCGTGTAGACGCTGGCCCTGATGGTGAAGCGCCGAATACATCGGCGGCACTTGCCAAATATCACCACGAAATTGTGTAAGCAGCGCTTCAATTGCCTGCCGATCGAGCGTAGGTACGCTATGTGTTGCGATTACCTCGCCCTCAGCATCATCGGTGGCCGTGCGTACACCTAAACGGACATGCGCAAGGTAGCGTTTGCTGGTAGATTCCTGTACGTATTCGATGAGCCTGGTGGCTGTGCCCAGCGCAAGCACCAGGACACCAGTAGCGGCTGGATCGAGCGTGCCCGCGTGCCCCACACGTTTTTGCCGCGCTGCCCGCCGTACCTGCGCCACTGCGTCGTGCGATGTAATGCCCGCTGGCTTATCGATATTAAGAAAGCCATGCATGCCCGTGCTACCACACCAATTCTTGCAGCCGGGGTAGAACTTCGTGTTCAGCTTGCTCAGGACTCATATTCAGGGTTGCCCCGGCTGCCTGGGCATGGCCACCGCCGCCCCAATAGGTTGCCAGCAGCGCCACGTTGATTGGCTGCACTGAGCGCAAGCTAATTTTTGTCGTTCCATCCTGGCGTTCTTTAAACACCACCAGTGCTCGTACACCCGATACGCGCTGTAGCATGCGCACGACTTCGTCAACCGCCTCATCCTCGGCCCCGGTATCACGCATCATCGCGAGCGTTACTCGTGCCCATGCGATCGGGCCATCGCGGCGCATTTCAGCCAGGGCCTGGCCGATTAGTTCGGCACTGCTGGCGGGTAGCGCAAAGTACACCTCGCGCACTACGCGCAGCTGGTCAGCACCCAGATCGAGCAGATCGGCGGCTACACGCATTGAAGTGGCGGTGGTGGCGCTGGTTTGGAAACTTTGCGTATCGGTCGTAATGCCCATAAGCAGGCAAGTTGCCAGATCGGCATCGATGGTAATACCCATTGCCTGAAACAGTTCGCACAATAGCTCGCAGGTTGAGGCCGCCGCCGGGTCGATGAGATTGACGGTGCCTGCGCCTTCGTTCGTTACATGATGATCGACGATCACAATCGGTAATGTGGTAAGCTCATGAACATGCTCGTCGTAAATTCGGCCTACGCGCCCCAAGGTAGCAGTATCCACCATCACGACAAGATCGACTTCTGGCAAGCTCATGCCTGCGCGATAAACCTGAATCTGTTCGGCACCTGGCAGCCAGGTTGTGTAGCCCGGTAGTGGCGACGAAGCTAATGGAATGACTTCTTTGCCCATGGTTTTGAGGACATGCCAGACACTGAGTAATGAGCCTATTGCGTCCCCATCAGGATTAATGTGCGTCAGAATAAGAATGCGCTTGGCCTGATTGATCTGGTCGGTTAGCGCTGGAGCCGCCAGGATTGGATCAGTGTAAACAGTCATAGCACACTACTTATCATCTCATCGATTGGCTTATGCAAATGATATACGGCGTGACCCGCCCGTTTCTTAACTTGCTTGAGCTTAAGGCGATGGCGTGTACCAATACCAGGGATGAGGTGATTGAGACCACTCACAACGACAAACCAGTAGTTGCCGCCGGGCCGCAGCCGCGCAAACGGGGCCAGCACAAATTCGCGCTCGATGGCCTCATCGCCGATTTTAGCTGGAATATTTGCGACAATCAGGTCGAAGGGTTCGTTAGGGGCATGCTCAAGCCCCACGCTCCCAATCGCAGTGACATTGGGCGTGGCGTTGAGCACAGCATTGTGCTCCGCGTAGCGTACTGCTAGCAAATCGCGGTCGAGCGAATAGACTCGGGCAGTGGGAAATAATCGCGCTAGCACAATCCCGATGACGCCACATCCGCAGCCTAGATCGAGGATGGTACATGGTAAAGGGGTATCAATGGTGCGCAGGAATAGGTCGGTTCCCTCGTCAATCTGGTAAGAGGAAAACAAGGTATGGGCAACATCGAAAGAAAACGATTGCTGGCGGCAGTAGTAATCAATCCGCTTCTTGAAATACACATCGTCCATAACGCTGAGCTTTGCAACCCTCTCTAGTGTTCATCGCTTGGGTGCGGTGGGTTATTGCGGCGCTCTAGCTCAACTTGACGTAATACTTCATCGATATGCATGCTGTAGTCTAGCGAGGTGTCTAACACCAGGTGCAGCTCGGGTACGCTACGCATGTGTCGCATCTGCTGGGCGAGCTGGTGGCGCATAAAGCCCTTGGCGCGCTCAAGCGCGGCCATGGTTTCGGTGCGCTCCGCCGCGTCCAGCACTGAAATCCGCACTTTCGCATGCTGCAGGTCGGCACTTACATCAACACCAACCACGGTTGCGAACCCAACGCGCGGATCTTTTAGCTCATACTGAATAATTTCACTCAGAATATGCTGTATTTCTTCGCCGATTTGCTGTGTTCGTTTGCTCATAGCATCAGGTACACGATTGGGTTTGCGATTGACGATTGATATCCGCCAGCGTTGTCCAGCGTCAATCGTCAATCGCAAATCCGCAATCATTAGGCGGTGCGCTCAACCTTTTCTTTGCGATAGAATTCCATATGGTCGCCTACCTGCACATCGGTGAAGCCCTCAACCACCAGGCCACACTCGTAGCCCGACTGTACTTCGCGCACATCGTCTTTGAAGCGCTTCAGACTACCAATACGGCCATCGTGAATAACTACGCCGCTGCGTAGCACGCGCACACTCAGGTTGCGTACAATCTTGCCATCGGTGACATACAGGCCCGCCACGACTTCGCGCGACGGCAGGCGGAAGGTATTGCGAACCTCGGCGAAGCCTTCGGTTACTTCCTTCCACTCTGGCTCCAGCATACCGATCATGGCTTTCTTAAGATCGTCGGTGAGCTGGTAGATAATGTTATAGAAGCGGATATCGATACCATGCTGCTCAGCCGCCCGCCGACCCGCCGGGTCGGGCCGAGCGTTGAACCCGATGATAATTGCGCGTGACGCAATTGCCAGGTTCACGTCGCTCTCGGTAATGGTGCCGGTACCGCGGTGAATGATCTTGATCTGCACCTCATTGGTGTTAAGCTGACCAAGGGCGTGTTCAATCGCACCAATCGAGCCGCTAACGTCGGCCTTCAAGATAATATTCAGCTCTTTGATCTTGCCCTGCTGAATATTGCTGAACAAATCATCAAGACTGACACCACGCGTGCTAGCCATCGCCTCCAGGCGCATCTGGCGTTGGCGCTGGGTTGCTACCTCGCGCGCAATCGTCAGATCGCTCATCGCCTGGAGAATATCACCAGCTTGTGGCACCTCGTTCAAGCCCAGGATAACGACCGGCGTTGATGGATCGGCGAAGCGCAATTTCTTGCCTGCATCGCTAAACATCGCCCGGATTGTGCCGGTGACCCCACCAACCAGTACATTGTCTTCGGGGCGCAGTGTACCGTTTTGAATCAGCGCCGTAGCGATTGGGCCGCGGCTCTTATCCATTTCGGCTTCAACAATTGTTCCAACGGCAGCCGCATTAGGGTTCGCCTTGAACTCTTGCAGATCAGCCACCAGCAAGATCATTTCGAGCAGGCCATCAATGTTCAGTTTTTGTTTGGCCGAAACCTCAACCGATGGTACATCACCGCCAAACTGCTCGACGATCACACCGGCAGTAGCAAGCTGCTGGCGTACGCGGTCGGGGTTGGCATTAATTGCATCGATCTTGTTAATCGCTACAATCATAGGCACGCCCGCCGCCTGCACGTGCGAAATTGCCTCTTGCGTTTGCGGCATCACGCCATCGTCGGCGGCAACAACGAGAATAACGATGTCGGTGACCTGTGCACCGCGCGCGCGCATCGCAGTAAATGCTTCGTGGCCTGGTGTGTCGAGGAAGGTAATCTTGCGGCCATGCACTTCGACTTGGTAGGCACCGATGTGTTGCGTAATGCCGCCCGCCTCGCCCTCAGCCACGCGCGCCGAACGGATCGCATCGAGCAATTTCGTTTTACCATGGTCGACATGACCCATGATCGTGACAACTGGGGGCCGGGGCCGCAGATCAGTGCTCTTTTCAGACGAAAGCACCTCTTTAACGTTTTCAACCACGCCGGCCATTTGCGGCAGCACATATTCTTTCGTTTCGATATTGAAATCGGCTGCGATAATGGCGGCGGTCTCGTAATCGATCTGCTGGTTGATGTTCGCCATCATGCCAGCCTTGAGCAGCGCCTTGATAATTTCTGCTGCGCCAACGCTGGTGGCTTCCGAAAGCTCGCGCACCGTCATCAGGCTTGGCAGCTCGACTGGGCCTTTGGGGCGCACAGGTGCACGGGTTTGTATAGCAGATGCCCGCCCCATCGTGGCTCCACCACGTCCAGGTGGGCTGCCGCGCCCTGGCGCCGAACCACGCCCCTGCGGGCCACCTCGGCCTGAGCCACTACGGGTTGCTGGTGGGCCATCGGTTTCTGAACGGGCACCATCGTTGCGCGATGCACCGCTGCGACCGCGGCTTCCTCGGTTGCGGTTACCACCACCGCCACCACCATTACTGCCACCGCCAAAGCTGCCGCCGCCAAACCCACCACCGCCACCGCCACCGCCGGGTCGTCCACCACCCGGTCGCCCACCGCCACCACCACCGCCACCCGGTCGCCCACCGCCACCACCACCGCCACCGCCGCCAGCCGGACGACCGCCACCCGGCCGCCCACCGCCGCCGCCGCTTCGGCCACCACCAAAACCACTGGTAGAATACCCAGTGGCATGCTGGCTTTGATTGAAAGTGTCCGGCAGTACAATTATCGAATTCATTCATTATCTCCTTACCGCCGACCCACTCACAAAACCATTCGCTTCTTTAGGAAAAAAAGCAGAGGCTCGAAACAGTTACGGCGGTCGCTGTTGTTGGCTAGAAGTATTGCGCCTCAGCATCATCTTGGCCGGAATCGCCAAGCAATGCCGATTTCGGCTACTCATGTGTGCTTGGGCTGGTGTTAACAGCCTGCGGTTGAGTAAGCCGCAGCGCAAACAAATTGAGGTGGTCGCGATCCTCCTGCTCTATTGTTTCAATGCGCAGCGCCCGCTCTAATCCGTGGCGTTTAAGCGCCTGTTCCCAGCACGAGGGCTGGTGACACAGGTATGCGCCGCGCCCTGCGCGCTTGCCGGTTGTGTCAATCGCAACGCGGCCTTCGGCGGTGCGTACCAGGCGGATGAGCCCGCGCTTTGTTTCAGAACGGCGGCACGCGATACAAAGGCGCGTAGGGACTGGCTTTGGTCGCGGCCCACTCGTTTTTTTCTTTGTCTGTGCCATTATCCAGAATGGACTGGTTGCGCGCTTTGAATACTCAAAGCGCGCAACCAGCCGTACTTACTCGTCTTCCGCATCTGCAGCATCGGTATCGTCATCTTCGACGAGCATATATGATGCAATCAAGCGGTCATTGCTATAAATGTTCAATTTTTGCGGTGTGGCCCGCAGCTGAACAGTTTCACCGATCAGGTCATCCCCAAGCGGCCCATAGCGATGATGCTGGTAAACGACGGTCGCATCGGCACGGACTTTACGGGTTTCTACCTTGGCAGTTGCAAGCGCTGCTTCGCTGGCAAGCAGGTCGGCATCGGCAGCATCGCGGGCATCGGCAGCGGCGCGCTCTTCATCGAGCAGCGCGGTTGCGCTCTTGATGTCGATTCGCCAGCCGCTCAGCTTGGCGGCTAACCGCACATTCTGGCCTTCTTTACCAATCGCTAGCGAGAGCTGCTTATCGGGTACGATCACGGTTGCGGCGTGCTCGTCTTCGCGCAGCTGCACTTCAACCACCTGTGCGGGCGAAAGCGCATTGGCAATGAATTCTTTTGGATCCGATGACCACTGGACGACATCGATCTTCTCACCATTCAGCTCATTGACGATGTTTTGAATGCGCACTCCGCGCATACCAACACACGAGCCGACCGGGTCGATGCCTTCCTGGCGAGCAGTGACGCCTACTTTTGTGCGCAGGCCCGGCTCACGCGCAATCGACTTTATTTCGACCGTGCCGTTGTAAATTTCGGGCACTTCCATTTCGAACAGCCGCATAATCAGCTGCTTATGTGTGCGCGATGCGATCAGGCGTGGGCCACGATCTTCGCGCCGAATCTCCATCAGGTACACTTTCAGGCGCTGACCATGGTAATAGCGGTCGCTATCGACTTGCTCTTTTGGTGGGAGAATAGCTTCGGCCTTGCCCATTTCAAGGATGACATTCCCCTTTGAAACGCGCTGAACGGTTGCCGTCACTAGCTCGCCTTCACGATCAAGGTATTCGCCGTAGATATGTTCACGCTCAACTTCTTTAATGCCTTGCAGAATGACTTGCTTCGCAGTTTGTGCCGCAATTCGGCCAAAATCGTTTGGCGTACTTTCAACCACAATCGTTTCGCCGATCTCGACATCCGACTTCACCCGCTTTGCATCGACATAATCAATCTCAAAGCGATCATCGAAGACCTCATCGACTACCTGCTTCTCAGCAAACACTCGCGCCTGCCCAGTCTGCGGATCGAGCTTTACCGATACTTCAATCGGCGGTGGATTATTCCCCAATGTACGGCGATATGCCGTCACTAGAGCCTTTTCCATCACTTCAATAATTGCTTCTTTTGGAATACCGCGCTCCGCAGCGATTTGCGAAATAGCGGCATAAAACTCATGTTTCATTGTCTCCTCACCATGCCCTGTCGACGCAGACCGCCGTTTCAGCTAGCTCGTTCGAAAATGAACAATAAGAAAAGTGGGGGGTACCCACTTTTCGGCGAAATCCGTCTCGTGCGGCTATTAGTATACCATTTCCATGCCGTGCGTGCAACCGCTATGGCGCGTTGGTTGGCGCTGGGTAAGCATTGTTTGGGGCTGGGTACGCGGTAGGAGCAGGGTAGCCCGGCTCGCCACCGGGGGCGGGCGCGGCAGGAGTACTTGCCGGTGCAGGCTGGCTTGTCATAACCGAGTTTGGTAACGCAGTTCTTGGTGTATTGGTGGTTGTATCACAGGCTACCAGCGTAGTCGCAATCAGTAGTATAGCGAAGATAATGCGCAGCGATTTCATAATAGCGATACTCCTATTCGTGAATCTCGTAGGGCATAGTAGCGAAGCAGCTACAGCTTGTCAAGCCTGGAGCGCAAATACTCAAAGCAACATTAGTGATGTAATGTTGCTTTGAGTATTTGCGCATAATACCAAACCCGTCTACATGCGCCTGGAGTATGTGCTATGCACTCTGCATAACAAAGCCAATACCGCGTGTGATTTGCATCATACGCCTAGTGAACTTGATATGGCTGCTATGGGAGGGGAATATCCCTGTAGGGCGTTCGTTTACTCGAACAATTGCTTTATTTCCCTACAAGGGAAGAAAAATAAAATGCCCCGATTTATTATGTAAACCTATAGAATGTTATCGTTTTGGCGCGTTCAGCTAGGGCGCGCCCACCGCGCGGTTTACTGTCGCCACGATCGAGCCATCGGCCACAAGCTGGCGTGCCGCCTCGATAAAGTCACTCATTACCCGGTCGCTCTCGATAAAGGGGATATGCCCACGCAGCAGCGCGTAGGCGGGAGCGGTGCCGCGCCCCAGTGCCTGTGGCTGGCCTGCGGCCTGCTGGCGGAAGTCGATGCCCTGCGCGGCAGCCATCAGCTCCAGCGCCAGAATGCCCTCGACATTGGTCAGCACATCGCGCAGCTTTAGCGCCGCCGTCACGCCCATACTGACGTGATCTTCCACATTCGCCGACGTTGGGATGGTATCGACGCTGGCCGGATGAGCCAGCACTTTATTTTCTGTTGCGAGCGCCGCTGCAGTGTATTGCATGATCATAAAGCCCGAGTTCAGACCGCCCGCATTGGTGAGGAACGCCGGTAGGACATGCGTATTCGAGTTATCGTCGGTCAGGCGCATCAGGCGGCGCTCGGCAATATTCCCCAGCTCGCTCACCGCGAAGGCTAGGTAGTCCATAGCAATCGCTAGTGGCTCGCCGTGGAAGTTGCCGCCCGATAGTACATCAATCGCGCCAGTCTGATCATC
>JAFEAS010000184.1 GCA_018266315.1 Chloroflexi bacterium SZAS-1
GCGGTTACGCCTGCGCATATGCTGGTGCGCCCATCCGATCATAATGGTATTCTGGTTGGCTGGTGTGCCAGCGGCCCAATTGGCACGCCGCTGAAGCTGCGTAGCCCGGCCTACGCCGCCGATTACCCGCCCGAGGTGGCGGCCCGCCAGCCCGCCACGCCTGCCACCGACCTGTATATGGCAGCGGCCTGCATGGTACGCTTGCTCGGCGGCAACCCGGCTGGCCCAACTCTGCCGCGCAGCGTACCGCGTCCACTAGCGAATTTGCTGCGCGCCTGCCTGCTGCCAGCGCCCCAGCGCCGCCCTAGCGATGCCTGGGCCGTGTTCGATGATGTTCACACGCTGTTAGGCGAGCTATATGGCCCGCCGCAGTTTCGTCCGTTTGCGATGCCAGCGCAATCCAGCAAAGTCTGAGCATGAATGGTACTTCAACCGTATGTATGGTTTTTTCGCGCTACGCGCGAAAAAACCATACAAAAAGAGAGAATATACCGCTCTGCCGAAGGCTGAACGCACCACCTACGTAAGCTTTTAAGACTAGAGCGGCTACTGGTTCATCAACTATTTGTAACCGATTAACTGAAGCATAAGGAGCGCAATCATGGGTTATTCCGATTGGAGCGACGCCGCGTATCAGTCGCGGCAGGGCCACCGCAAGGCCACTAACCAGACCGCCTTTACCTACGACAAGTACGCCCACGATAATGGCATTGCGCAGGTACACCCCGACATGAACCCGCTTCGAGCAACGCGCGAAAGCCGCGACAGTGCCGCCCATCCCGATTCCGTCGCAATAGCCGTCGCCTTCGATGTCACTGGCTCAATGGGGAGTGTGCCGCGTGTGCTGCAAACCAAGCTGGGCCAGCTGATGCGCGTGCTCATTCAGAAGGGCTATGTTGCTCACCCGCAGGTGCTGTTCGGGGCGGTTGGCGATGCCTACTGCGATCGCGTGCCGTTGCAGATCGGCCAGTTCGAATCGGGGCTGGAAATGGATGACGACCTGGGCAAGCTGTTTCTTGAGGGCGGCGGCGGCGGCCAAGTGCATGAAACCTACGAGCTAGCCATGTACTTCTTCGCGCGCCACACCAGTATCGATTGCTACGAAAAGCGCGGCCATCGCGGCTACCTGTTCACGATCGGCGACGAAAAGCCTTATGGTGTAGTAAGCAAGCAGCAGGTACAGGCACATATCGGTGACAAAATTGAGCGCGATATTCCGGTAGCGCGTATCGTAGCCGAAGTGCAGGAGCGCTACGAATATTTCCACATCATCCCAACCAATACGGCCCATGGCCGCAGCGCCGAGGTGCAGGCGCGCTGGCACGAACTGCTGGGCGAACGCGTGCTACTGCTTGACGATGAGTCGGCGGTGTGCGAGACGATCGCGCTGGCGGTGGGGCTGTGCGAGGGCGTGATCGGCGATGTGGATAGTGGCGCGGAAGATCTGATACAGGCGGGCTATGATCCGAATGCCGCCAGCACCGCTGCCACTGCGCTGGCACCTTATGCCAGTGCGCGTGGCCCGCAGCCGCGTTCTGCGATTGGGCTGCTGCCCGCTAGCATCGGCGAAATGCTCGACGACGGGCGACTATAGTTTTGCCGCGCCACGAAGGGCGAACGACGAACATATCATCATTTTAACCTCGTCGTTCGCCCACGCCTATGCTGATTATTTCTGTTTGATCGTAGCGCTGTGGCGCAATGGTACTGCGCCGTGGAGGGCTTGGATGAATCGTGCGTTGCTCACTATTGATCTTGGCTTTGGCGACTCGGGCAAGGGCGCGGTCGTCGATTTTCTCACGCGCCACACGCAGGCCCATACGGTTGTGCGCTACAACGGCGGCGCGCAGGCCGGGCACCGGGTGGTGGCACCGGGCGGCCACGAGCATGTGTTCTCGCAGTTTGGCAGCGGCACGCTGGCAGGCGCGGCCACGCACCTTTCGCGCTTTATGCTGGTTGAGCCGCTGGCGATGCTGGAAGAAGCGCGCCACCTGCGTGCGCTCGGCGCGGGCGAACCATTTGAGCGCGCCACGATTGATGCGCGGGCGCTGGTGCTAACGCCATTTGCGCGGGCGGTGAATCGGCTGCGCGAGCTGGCACGCGGCGATGCGCGGCATGGCAGCTGCGGCATGGGTGTGGGCGAAACCATGATCGATTTCCTGGCGCATGGCGAGCGCGCGCTGCTTGCGGGCGATTTCGCCGATCGTGAGCGGCTGCGCGCCAAGCTGGCATTTCTGCGCGCGGTGAACCTGGCGAAGCTAGCCGAATTTGCCGCTGCACTGCCCGACACTCCGGCGGTTGCTCAGGAGCGCGCCGTGCTTGAGGATGCTGCCTGGGCGGACGCATTGCTCGACGAGTACGCCGAATGGAGTGAGCTGGCACA
This sequence comes from Chloroflexi bacterium SZAS-1, assembly GCA_018266315.1. Classification (GTDB taxonomy): domain Bacteria; phylum Chloroflexota; class Chloroflexia; order Chloroflexales; family Roseiflexaceae; genus Kouleothrix. The sequence goes on from JAFEAS010000184.1 coordinate 2,384, forward strand.
TGTGGTGCCGGGCGATTATCTTCACACCATTATGAAGCGACCCGGCGCGGTGGTGTTTGAGGCGGCGCAGGGCGTGCTGCTCGACGAATGGCGCGGCTTTCACCCCTACACCACCTGGAGCACCACCACGCTAGCGAATGCCTACCAGCTGCTGCGTGAGTCTGGGTACGACGGTGCCGTAACGCGGGTGGGGATTACGCGCGCCTATGCCACGCGCCATGGCGCTGGCCCGCTGCCCACCGAAGAGCTTGTGCTAAGCGCTGCGCTGCCCGATGCGCGGAATGTCTTTGGCGCATGGCAGCAGGGTTTTCGGGTCGGCTGGCTCGATCTGGTGCTGCTGCGCTATGCGCTGGCTGCGGCTGGCCCGCTCGATACGCTCGCGCTGACCTGCCTGGATCGGCTGGCGGAAGTACCGGCACCGCAGATCTGCCGCCACTATCGTGATGGCGATGCCCAGATCGAGCGGCTGGCATTTTTGGCGGGCGAGCCGTCGCTTGAGTATCAGGAGGCGCTGACGCAACAGCTTCTACGCTGCCAGCCTCAGCTTGAAGCGGTGGATGTGGCCGGGTTGCCCGCGCTGCTGGCGCGCGCGCTCGGTGTGCCAGTCGGCTTGCTTTCGTATGGCGCAGGCCCATCTGCGAAGCAGCTTGTGCCAGGGGCGGGCCTGTAATGTAGCACATGTACATCAGTGGCGTAGCCTTTCCAGGCCCAGGTGCTCTTGTTACCTTAAGCAAATCATCACTAGAATTGTGTTTTCGCTACTTGATTTATGCAGGAATTTGAATATAGTATAGTCGTATGAGCAATAATCATTTGATACGTCAGGCGCACCTATTTCGCACCTTAATGCATCCGGCGCGCCTCGCCATTCTGGAGGCTCTTCGGGATGGCGAAGAGTGCGTTTGCCATCTTGAGGCGCACCTCGGCTATCGCCAAGCGTATATTTCTCAGCAGCTTGCGGTATTGCGCAAAGCCAAACTGATCGTAGACCGACGTGATGGCCTGAATGTATTCTACCGTATCGCTAGGCCGGATATTCTGACCTTGCTTGACATTACCCGGGCCATGGTAGGTGGTAGCGTATCAGCTGACCTGCGCGCCGCCAAGGCAGTTGATTGCCCGTGCCCTAAGTGTGCTGGTTCGCTTGTACCTTCAGCGGCAGCGCTTCCTTGAAGGGATACACTGTCGGTAAAAGAATAACAAGGAGAGTACTATGATGAACATTAAAGTACTTGGTTCCGGTTGTGCTAACTGCAAGCGGCTGGAAGCCCTGGTGCATAAAGTAGTGAATGACACCGGGTTATATGCCGAAGTCGAGAAAGTGACTGATTATGCTCAGATGATGCGATGGAATCTCATGCAAACTCCTGGCCTGGTGGTAAATGATTCGCTGGTGTCATCTGGGCGCATTCCAACCGAATCTGAAATTGCCAATTGGCTGAAAACTAGCACACAATGAGCAATAGCAGGGGCGATGCGGTCGTCTCTTTTTTTGGGTTAGAAATATTCAATTTTTTGCATACATAGGTGGAGGAGGCTCATGGCACATACGCTTACCAAGCCCAGCTTGCGCCCGACTGCTGGTGATCGCCGCATATGGCTGCTCGTTGGCGGCGCAACACTGCTATGGATTTGTGCTTACAACAGTATCCAGTTTCTCGCCAACTGGATGACGTATGAGCTGTTTGGCATAAGCAAAGGTTCGCATTTTGGCGAATCAGTCGCTTTCTTTATCTATGATGTACCGAAGATCTTGTTGCTGCTCAGTGGCATGATCTTTGCGATTTCGACATTGCGCTCCTTTTTTAGCCCGGAGCGCACCCGCAAGCTACTGGGAGGTAAGCACGAAGGCATTGGCAATGTCCTGGCATCGGGATTAGGCGTACTGACGCCTTTCTGCTCTTGCTCGGCAGTACCGCTCTTCATTGGTTTTGTTGAGAGCGGCATTCCACTGGGGGTAACGTTCTCGTTCTTGATTGCTGCCCCCATGGTCAATGAAGTTGCGCTCGCGATGCTGTTTGGCATGTTCGGCTGGAAAATCGCTGCGCTCTATCTTGGTGCTGGCCTCAGTATTGCCGTTATCGCTGGTATTGTTATCGGTCGCCTGAGGTTAGAACATCACGTTGAAGACTTCGTTTGGAAGATCAAAGGTGGCGGCGGCGCTGTGGCCGATCATACGCTTACCTGGGCAAAACGTTTCACCGATTCCTGGCGCAACACCCGCGAGATCGTCGGCAAGGTATGGCTCTATGTTGTGATCGGCATTGCTGTTGGTGCTGGCATCCATGGCTACGTGCCCGAAAAGGCACTGGCCGACATCCTGGGTAAAGACTCGTGGTGGTCGGTTCCAGCGGCAGTCATTATCGGCGTACCGCTCTACTCGAACGCGGCTGGCATCATTCCAGTAGTACAGGCGCTGATGTCGAAGGGCGCAGCATTAGGTACAGTATTGGCATTTATGATGTCGGTCGTGGCGTTGAGTTTACCAGAGCTTATTATTCTGCGGCGGGTGCTCAAACCACGGCTGATCGCTACATTTGTTATGGTTGTCGCACTAGGCATCATCGCGATCGGTTATTTATTCAATCTCCTGATATAGCAAAGCAGTGTGCTTGCATGGAGAGTACCATATCGCACGCTACGGCACCTGCGCGCCCAATGCCTCAACATACACTGAATATAGCGATTGGCTGGCCGTCATAAACAATCGGTTCTTCTTGAGGCCGCCGAAGCACAGGTTCGAGCAGGCCTCGGGCAAATGAATCTGCCCAATCAGCGTGCCATCGAGCGCGAAGCAGTGGACGCCATCGAAGCCCGCGCCGCCCCAGCCTGCCGCCGACCACAGGTTGCCGTCGGTGTCGGTGCGAATGCCATCCGAGCCGCCCGGCTGCATGGTTACAAACACGCGGCTGTTGTGGAGCTGCCCATCAGCCACATCACACACGCGAATATGCGATGGCGCGCCAGTATCGACAATATACAGCAGCCGCTCATCGGGCGAGAAGCATAGCCCATTCGGCTTGTCGAAATCGTCGGCCACTACACGCACCGCGCCGCTATCAGGATCGAGCCGATAGACATTGCAGGGCAGCTCGAATGGCGCTTTCTCGCCCTCATAATGCCCCATAATGCCATAGCCCGGGTCGGTAAACCAGATCGAGCCATCGGAATGCACCACGACATCATTTGGCGCATTCAGGCGCTTGCCCTGAACGCGATCAAGCAGCACCGTAATGCGGCCATCGTGCTCGGTGCGCGTCACGCGGCGCGTGCCATGTTCGCAGGTAATCAGCCGCCCGTGCCGATCGCGCGTGTTGCCGTTGCTATTGTTCGAAGGCGCCCGAAACACGGTTACCGCGCCGGTTTCCTCGCTCCAGCGCAACATCCGGTTATTGGGAATATCGGAAAACAGCAGAAAGCGCCCGTCGCCGAACCAAACTGGCCCTTCCGTCCAGCGCGCGCCCGTCCACAGGCGCTCAACTGCTGCGCTGCCCAGGCGGTAGCGGCTAAAGCGCGGATCGAGCACTTGAATCGCCGGGTCGGGGTAGCGCACAATCGTGCGATCATGGTTCCAGGCCAGGGCGCCGGAGGAAGAAGAGTTCATCGTTTTTTTCCTACTTACGCGCGAGCGGCACATACACCAGGCTGCGCTGCACAACCCGGAACAGCAGCCCGTTCGACACGCCGCCGCCCGGAGCGGGGTTGGTCACCGTTACCGTGAAGCTACCGGCGGCTGCAAGCAAATTTGCCGGAATGCTCACCGTGATCTGGCCGCTGCTGGTGGCGCTGGGAACGAGGGTGGTGCCGCCAAACTGCACCGTTGCGCCAGCTACAAAGCCCGTGCCATTAATGGTCAGCGTCAGCCCGCCACTGCCTGCCTGTGCGCTATTCGGGTTCAGGCTGATGAGCGCAGGCACCGGGTTTTCGCCCAAAGCCGTGATGGTGAAGGTTAGCGCGTTCGATGCGCCGCCGCTGGCGGGTGGGTTAACCACCTTTACGCTGGCGGTGCCGGGCGTGGTAATCAGATTCGCCGGGATTTGTACCACTACCTGCGTGGCACTGACGCTGGTAGGTGTGAGCGTGGTGCCATTCCAATCCACGGTTGCCCCCACCGCGAAATTGCTGCCTGTCAGCGTCAGGGTAAACGCCGGGCCACCCGCCGTGGCCGAGGCTGGTACGAGGGTATCGAGCACCGGCGCGGCCACCGCTGTAATCGTAAACTTCAGCATATTCGAGGGGTTGCTGGGATCGTCGGGGTTGACCACCTGCACATTCGCCACACCCGCGCTCGCCAGCAGCGCCGCTGGCACGGTGGCAATCAGCTGATTCGCTGCGTAGGATGTGACCTGAAGCGGTGTGCCATTCCATGTGACGATTGCGTTTTGCGCGAAATTCAGGCCCAGCAGCACCAGCGATAGCGCGGGGCTACCGGCAGGTGTGGTGTTCGGGTTCAGGCTGGTGAGCAGCGGTGCCGCCGTGGTTGGCTGGCCTACTACCGTAATCTGCGCCGACATGTTTTGGTGGATGGGGCAATAATAGGTATAGGTGCCGTTAAAGCTAAAGGTGTGCAGAAAGGTTTCGCCAGGGTTGAGCGCAGGCGCGTTCCAGTTTTCAAAGCCATTGGGCGTGCTGCGCGTGCCGTGCGCAACGCTGCCAAGGTTTTTCCAGCGTACCGTCGTGCCTGTGCTCACAATCAGCGTTTTCGGCTGGAAGGCGTAATCGACGATCGAAATGCCTACCAGCTCGAACGCGCCAATGTCGCAGCGGCCCATCTGCGGGCGTGCCACCCCGCGCTGATCCGTGCCCGGGCAGCCGCTCGGGCTGGCCGCATCGAGCGCGGGCGAGGTGGGCAGCAGCCCATGAGTGAGGGTTGGCCCACCGTTATCTTTCAGCGCGCTCAGCTGGGCATCCTGGTTGAGCTTATCGCCGGTGGCAGGCGCGACGACGCACGCCCCGGCCACGGTGCTCACCAGGTTGTAGCCCTGCGAGCTGAGCGTACCGGCGCAATCGGGCGCGGCGCTGCCGCTATTTTCGCCCACCAGCGTATTCTTAAGCGTCAGCGTTTTCCCCGCATCATTCACGAGGCCGCCGCCGCTGCCGCCGCTGGCACTATTGCGCGCAATCGTCGCGCTGGCGAGCGTCGCGCTGCTGGTATTCGCCAGGCCGCCGCCGCTCGCCGCGCTGTTCCCACTCAGCGTGCTATTAGTGAGCGCAAGCGCGCCGGTATTAAGCACGCCGCCGCCGCGCCCGCTGCCACTGGCACTGTTGCCATACACCACCGCACGATTGAGCGTGAGCGTGGCGCTGTTGGCAATACCGCCGCCGCCCTGTGTCGTTGCGCTATTCCCACCAACCGTGCTGTCGGTCATGTCAAGCGTGGCGCTGCTGGCGATGCCGCCGCCACCCAGCGCGCTATTGCCATTGATGGTACTGGTATTCAGCGTCGCAAAGCCCGTAAGCGACAGTCCGCCGCCGCTACCGCCCGCCGCCGTGTTGGTGTTGACGGTGCTATTGTTAAGTGTAAGTGTGCCGCTGCTGCTAATGCCGCCGCCGTTGGTCGCGCCGGTAGCAGTGTTAGTATTCACCGTTGTAGTATTCAGGGTAAGCGTGCCGGTGTTGGCAATACCGCCGCCGCCCGCCGCGCTGCTGCCGCTGATTGTGCTGTTATTCAGGGTGAGCGTGCCCTGGTTGAGAATCGCGCCGCCGCTGGCGTTACCCGCCTTCCCGCCCGAAAGCGCCAGCCCGGTCAGGGTTGCGGTGACGCCGGGCAGAATATGAAAAATGCGGTCGTTCCACAGCCCATTCGCCGCGATTGTGGTCGTACCCGACATAATGAACGTCGCCGATTGGGTAATATCCAGGTCGCCGGTGGCGGCAGCATCTTCACCCGCGCCGGTCAGGGTCAGCTCGAAACTGCCGCCCGGGATAGTAATGACATCCTGCCCTGGGTTGGCATTCGCGGCAATAATCGCCTCGCGCAGCGAGCAATCCGAGCTGCTGCACACGCCATCGGCCGTATCGACGAACTTCGTGACCAGCAGATTAAGCGGCGCGGCATGCACTGCAGGTGCGGGCGCAACCGCCGCCAGCACGAGCATGACTAGCAGCAGCGCGCGCGCGCTACGCGGCAGGGGGGCAGGAGTGGGGCGGAGCATGTGCTGCGTTCCTTCCATTCAGAATTATCGCGAGACATGCGGGCATTGCTATTGTAGCACGATTACGCACGGCTGTGTACGTTAGGCGCTCGTAAAACCGTCAATCGCAGCTTCTACGGCCCGCGCGGCCCTATAACGCACCATGTGGTGCGATGCTGGTATTTGTGTTGGCAGAAGAAGCATATCTTGAATTCGACGCCATGCCGTTTTGCCCCGCCGCTGGTACAGTGTATCTCATTGGCGCGGGGCCGGGCGCACCCGACCTGCCAACCCGGCGCGCAAACAATCATCGTCGCTACCACAATCGCGGTGAGCACGCACGGCGCAGGTTTGACACGCCCAAGCCGCAACCTTTACAATATCGGCAGCGTATACCACATAGTGCTATTCTCACGCAAGTATGCGTGTGCTAGATAAAGGCAACAACCATGCGACTCATTCTGTACCTTGGCAAGGGCGGAGTTGGCAAAACCACCACCGCCGCCGCCACCGCCGCGCGCGCCGCCGAGCTGGGCCACCGCACGCTAGTGGTGAGCACCGACGTTGCGCACAGCCTGGCCGACGCGCTTGATAGCCCGCTGGGCGCGCTGCCCACCCAGCTGACCGACCGGCTGTGGGGGCAGGAAATTAACGTGCTCGACGAAGTGCGCCAGCATTGGGGCGAGCTGCGCACCTACCTGGCGGGCCTGCTGCGCCGCAAAGGCGTCGATGATGTCGCCTCGGAAGAGCTAGCGATCATCCCCGGCATGGAAGAGGTCGTGAGCCTGCTGCATATTCGCCGCCAGGCCAAAGAGGGCAACTTCGATGTGGTGGTGGTAGACGCGGCCCCCACCGGCGAGACCATCCGCCTGCTGACCATGCCCGAAACCTTCCAGTGGTACGCCGCGCGCGTGATGGACTGGGACCCCGGCACGATCAGCGTTGCCAAGCCGCTGGTGCGCGCGCTCATTCCGGCCACCAACGCCTTCGAGACGCTCAACCGCCTGACCAAGGGCGTTGAGGCGCTGCGCGAAACGCTCACCGACCCCGAGGTTAGCTCGTACCGCCTGGTGGTGAATGCCGAGCGCATGGTGATTAAAGAAGCCCAGCGCGCGGCAACCTACCTGTCGCTGTTTGGCTACCCAATCGACGGCGTGGCGCTGAACCGGCTGCTGCCGCGCACCGCCGCCGAGGGCGATTTCATGCGCAAGCTGGCCGATTTGCAGGCTGGTTACCGCCAGGAAGTCCACGATATTTTCGCGCCGCTGCCGATCTGGGAGGCGCAGCACTACCCGCGCGACATCAAGGGCGTTACTGACCTGGCAATGGTGGGCCGCGAGCTGTTCGGGCAGGACGACCCGACCAAGGTGTTTTTCAAGGGCGCGACCCAGGAGATTGTGAAGGACGGCGACGAGTATGTCATGCGCCTGCCGCTGCCGCATGTCGAAATTGGCAAGGTGAGCATGACCAAGCGCGGTGACGAGCTGTTCATTGCGATCGGCAACTTCAAGCGCGATATGATTCTGCCGCTGACGCTGGCCGAGCGTCCGGCCAAGCGCGCGGTGTTCAAGGGCGGTGTGCTTGAGGTGCGCTTCGGCCCGCCCGAGGTG
>JAFEAS010000185.1:0-13695 GCA_018266315.1 Chloroflexi bacterium SZAS-1
CAGAAGCTATGTTACACCGTCCTATCGCGGAATCCGGCAGCTCGAAGACCCGGGTATGTTTACATCATGGGTTTATCGTATTACAACGAATACCTGCTTCGATGCTCTAAGCAAACAAAAGCGCCGACCGCAAACAACACCGCTTGATCCACCCGATGAGAATGGCAATGAAGAACCGCGCTACGCCGATGCGCAAACCCCCGGGCCGGAACAAACTGCGCTGCGCCGCGAGGTGTGGGATTGTCTTGAGCAGACTCTACGCGAACTCGATGCGCAGGGGCGCACGGCACTGATTTTGCGGGATATCGAGGATCGATCCTATCAGGAAATTGCCGACATTCTTTCGGTAGGGCTCAGCGCGGTGAAAATGCGCATTCACCGAGCAAGGCTGGCGTTTCAACAGCGGCTCGAGCAGATCTGCCCCGGGCTGCGACGTGCCGATTCGGTTAGCGGCGCGCGGTAATAAGCTTTATAGCACGATTGGAATACGATATGATGCCTGACGATACGGATGTAAATTTAGCAGATCTAGCAGACGGATTACTGCAAGGCCCCGAGTGGGATGCATGGCTTGCAGCACACCCCGAGGCAGCAGCCGAAGTAGCAATTGCGCGAAGGGTTCGCCGATTACTGGTACAATTACAGGCAGCCGAGGTCGCACTACCTGCCGGGTTTGAGCAGCGCCTGATGGATCGGATTCGCCAGGATCGAACATTGCTGGATCTACTCGATCTTGGGCTTTCGGGTCTTGGCCGTGGGTTGATTGAGCTATTGAACCTGCTATTCAGCCTGTTCGGCGCCCCCGAGCCTTCACCCGCCCTGGCCTAACCCGCTGCGCTAAGCGGAGGGAGTTGCTATGAACTTTCAAGTTGTTATTGATTCGTTGACCAAGATTGTCACCGATATCATTCATTTCATCCCCAATCTGGTAAATGGGCTTATTATCCTGATGATCGGGTATTTAATTGCCCGGCTGGTGCGCTGGATTTTAGGTACTGCCCTTTCAAAGCTCAAGTTCGACCCCCTCATTGAGCGCACTGGCATCACAGGGTCGTTGCGCGGTCTAGGTATCAAAACGCCGCTTTCGTGGGTCCTCGCGCAAACAGTGTTCACCTTCTTGCTGCTCTCATTCCTCATTACGTCAACCCGTTTGATGGGACTTGAGGCGGTGGCGCAGCTGCTTGAGCGCTTACTCGGTTTCCTGCCCAATATTATTGCTGCCGTGATCATCTTCTTGCTTGGGGGCGTGGCAGCACAGTTTGTTGGCAATCTGATCAGTAATGTGGGGGCCGTGGGCGGGTTGACTTACGCCGCACGCGTTGGGCGCGTTGTGCAATATATCATCAGTCTGTTCGTGGTTGTGCTAGCGCTTGGGCAGCTGGGCGTTGATACGGCGATCCTGGTTACCGCGATTACGATTGCAATCGCTGCCTTTGGCCTGGCACTGGGCCTGGCGCTGGGCCTGGGCGCACGGGGGTTAGTGTATAACGTTTTGGCCGGGTATTATATTCGCCAGCGTTTCACCACCGGCAGGCCGGTGGCACTTGCCGACGTGAGCGGCGAAATTAGTACTGTTGGTAGCGTTAACACGGTGCTGCGCACGCGCGATGGCGAAGTGGTGGTGCCAAACAGTACCTTGCTCGAAGCTACCGTGCGTTCTCCACGCCCCCCGGCGACATCGTAAATAGTAGTTCAGGCGCGCGAAACATCCGCTCACCCTCTCCACACACGCCACTTCCGCGCGCCCGGCGCACCCTTGTTGCTCACCGCTTCCCGTTGGCTGCGTTCCACAGCCAGTGCTCCACTACTCGGTACTTAACACCGCACCGCCCAGGCTGTTGCGGCTTCTTCCTCATCGGTGAACATTTCTCCGAAGTATTTTCGTACTAAACGTCTACGATTAATATGTGTTCCCACTGCTGTTGGGTGGATACGCTATGCAGTGTGTGTAGCGCGCCTACGCGTCGCACAAAGGCGATAGGGAGGTTGGCATGCAATCCCAGGGACGGATCGGGGTATTGACAAGTGGTGGCGATTCACAGGGTATGAACGCGGCAGTGCGCGCAGTCGTGCGCACCGCTCTGAACCGTGGGGTAGCGGTATATGCGATTTACGAAGGCTACCAGGGCATGGTCGATGGCGGTGACCGCATTCGTGCGATGGATTGGAATTCGGTTGGTGGCATTTTACAGCGCGGTGGCACCATCATTGGCACGGCACGCTGCCCAGCCTTCCGCACCCGCGAGGGGCGGCTGCGCGCCGCCGAAAACCTGTTGCTGCGCGATATCGACCGCCTTGTGATTATTGGTGGCGATGGTAGCCTGACTGGCGCGAACCTGTTCCGGCAGGAATGGAGTGGCTTAGTGCAAGAGCTTGTCGAGACTGGCAAGGTCAGCACCGAGCTGGCCGAGCGCCACCGAACTTTATATATTACCGGCCTGGTTGGCTCGATCGATAATGATTTCGTTGGCACCGATATGACAATTGGCGCTGACACCGCGCTGCATCGTATAACCGAAGCGATTGACGCCATCACAAGCACGGCGGCCAGCCACCAGCGCACCTTTGTAGTAGAGGTGATGGGCCGCAATTGCGGCTACCTGGCGCTCATGGGCGCGATCGCTGGGGGTGCCGATTGGGTCTTCATTCCCGAGCTTCCGCCACAGGCCCAAGTGTGGCAAGACGAAATGTGCGAATCAATGCGCAGCGGGCGCGAATTAGGGCGGCGCGATAGCATTGTGATTGTGGCCGAAGGCGCGCGCGATAGTGAGGGCAACCCGATCACTGGCGAATATGTGCGCACCCTGCTCGAAGAGCGGCTTGGCGAAGATGCGCGCGTTACCATCCTGGGCCATGTCCAACGTGGCGGTCACCCCAGCGCGTTTGATCGCTACATGAGCACGCTGCTCGGCCATGCCGCCGTGCTTGAGCTGCTTTCGGCCAAACCCGAAGACGAGCCGCAAGTGATGGGCATGCGTAATAATCGCATTATTCGCATCCCACTGATGCGCGCGGTAGAAGAGACGCGGGCCGTGAGTGCGGCGATTGCGAACCACGATTACGAGCGCGCAATGGCGCTGCGTGGTGGCAGCTTCCTCGAATCGTACCAGACATTACGCACACTGGTACAGGTAAAACCCTCGGCCCCGCAGCCAGGGCAACGCCAGCTACGGCTTGCCGTACTCAATGCGGGCGCGCCTGCCCCAGGCATGAACACCGCAGTGCGCGTGGCCGTGCGGCTGGGGCTAGATTACGGCCATACTATGCTTGGGGTACGCAATGGCTTCCAGGGCCTTATCGATGATCATATTGATGAGATGAACTGGATGAGTGTGAGCGGCTGGGGCACGATCGGCGGCTCCGAGCTTGGCATCACCCGCAAAAACCTCAGTGGGCGCGACCTATATGCAATAGCCCGCACGATTGAGCGGCATCAGATCGATGGCCTATTGATGATTGGCGGCTGGTCGGGCTACCAGGCAGCGCACCGATTGTACAGCGAGCGCGAAAACTTCCCCGCCTTCAACATCCCAATCATCTGCCTGCCCGCCACTATCAATAACAACCTGCCAGGTGCTGAATTCAGTATCGGTGCCGATACCGCGCTCAACAGCATTGGGGAAGTCATTGACAAGATCAAGCATTCGGCAGTAGCCGCCGGGCGCTGCTTTGTAGTTGAAGTGATGGGCCGCAACTGCGGCTACCTGGCACTGCTCAGTGGCCTGGCAAGCGGTGCCGAACGCGTCTACCTCAACGAAGAAGGTGTCACCCTTCACGCATTGCAAGAAGATCTGTCTGCGATGCTGGCCGACTTTCAGCAAGGCAAGCGCCTTAGTTTGATCATTCGCAACGAGCAGGCCAACCCGGTATACACCACGGCCTTTATCTCGGCACTGTTCGAGGTAGAAGGCGGCGAGCTCTTCTCGGTGCGTCAGTCGATCCTGGGCCATTTACAGCAAGGTGGCGACCCAACACCCTTCGATCGGATTCAGGCCACACGGCTTTCCAAGTGCTGCGTCGACTTTCTGATCGCCGAGGCGGGCCAGCCAGCGCCACGCGGCGTGTTTATTGGCTTGCAGGGCGGCCATGTCCAGATGGTGAATCTCGACGAATTCACGCGCTTAGTCGATATGGAACACCAGCGCCCGAAAGAACAATGGTGGATGGAGTTACGCCCAATCGCCGCCGAATTATCACGCCCAACGCAGCGCGCCAATTAAGCCGCCGCGAAGAGCGCGGGTAAATGCTTCTTCACAATATGCAACCGACATACAACCGACATGGAGCAAACCGAAGACTATAATGATGCGCAAGTTTACGCATCACGCATCATCCTCAACCAGATCATCACAACGTTGTGATGCTGTAGCGTTCAGAAAGGACTGAGCGATGAGCACCGAATATAAGAGCCTCACGCCTGCAACGAGCACGAATCTAGCTGCTGAACTTGACAGTTGGGCTAAAGCCTGGCCGCAACTCCGCGAGGAAGTGACCGCACTCGCTGCCGATTATGCCGAAAAGCATGGCATGAGCGATAGCAGCCGTGTGACACTCCTTGTTGATGAGCTCGACAGTGTGCTGCGCTTACTAATTCATCGTGTTACCTGGATGCAAGAGCACAATGTTGAGCTAGCACTCGAACGTTAAGCGTTCACCAATACCCTTCGCTGCGTCAGCCTAGCATCTACAGCGCATGAAGGTGGGCTATATCGGCGTTACACAATGGGTGGCCTTGGGCATACGGCACGCTATGAACGTATGACATCTTCCTCGTGATCAATGCGAACTGCTGTCTACGCCATGCAGCTGGCGTAGACAGCATATTGTATCGTTCACTCGCCCGTTTCACCCTGCCTGGGCGCTTCACTGTATCAACTTGCGCGCGACGCATCCGCTAGGCTTTGCGTCTGGTGCGCCTCGGTAGCCGCCGGGAACAAGCGGCAAGGAGGAAGCATGCGGATTGGTATCCTTACTGGTGGCGGCGATGTGCCAGGGCTTAATCCATGTATTAAAGCAGTGGTGAACCGCGCCGAAGAAAACGGATGGGATGTCCTCGGTATTCGCTGTGGCTGGGCTGGGTTGCTCAACTACAACCCCGATGATCCAAAGCAAGACTCAAGTGAATGGGTTGAGCCGCTGGATAGCCGCACTGTTCGCACGATCGATCGTTATGGTGGCACACACCTGCACACCTCGCGTACCAACCCGCAAAAGGTGCGCCAGAAGGATCTCCCTGTATTTCTGCACGAAGCGTACCCTTTTGGCGACAAAAAGACCGTTGATTGCACGCCCCATGTGCTGCGGGTGCTCGATAAACTCGGCCTCGACGCGCTCATCCCGATCGGTGGCGACGACACACTGTCCTATGGGGTGCGTTTACATCAGGAGGGCTTCCGGGTTGTTGCCATCCCCAAAACCATGGACAACGACGTGTTCGGCACCGATTACTGTATCGGCTTCAGCACCGCCGTCACGCGCTCGGTTGAATTCATTAACCTGCTGCGCACTCCGGCTGGCTCGCACGAGCGCATCGCCGTTGTCGAGCTGTTTGGCCGCAACTCGGGCGAAACTGCGCTTATCGCGGCCTACCTGGCCGATGTTGATCGCGCGCTGATCAGCGAAGTGCCATTCAACATCGAGCGCCTGGCCGAGCTACTGAAGGAAGATCGCCAGCGCAACCCCAGCAGCTATGCCGTTGTCGTGATTTCTGAAGGCGCGAGCATGCTTGGCGGCCAGGTGGTTGAATATGGGCAGGAAGACGCCTACGGCCACAAGAAGCTGGGTGGCATTGGGCAGATCGCGGGCGAAGCGTTGAAGAAGCTCACCGGTGTCGATATTCTTCAGCAGCAGCTGGCCTACCTGATGCGCGCCGGTGCCCCCGACTCGCTTGACCGCATGGTGGCAACATCCTACGGCAGCCTGGCAGTGCAGCAGCTAGAGCTGGGCCACACCGGCCTGATGGTCGCACTCCAGCAAGGCGTATATACCACTGTGCCCGTCGATACCTGCACGCAGGGCGTCAAGCGCGTCGATGTCGCCGAGCTGTACGATTCCGAGCAGTACCGGCCACGCGTTGGTCACCTGCTGGGCAAACCGATGTTCTTGTACTAGCGCGAGCGAGCGCTGCAAATACTGATATGTGCGCAGGCTAGCAGTGTACGCACCTGCGCAGCATCACGAGGAGCAGACCCATGATTGACCGTATTGTCGAGCTATTAGGTGGCGATGCCACAAACCTGCTTGAGTATCAGAGCAAAACGATTAACCGCGACCAGCTGCATCTGCCCGGCCCCGATTTCGTCGAGCGCATCTGGTCGCAATCCGACCGACCCGTACCCGTGCTGCGCAACTTACAATCGCTGTTCGGAACGGGCCGCCTGGCCAACACCGGCTACGTGTCGATTCTCCCCGTCGACCAGGGTATCGAGCACTCGGCTGGCGCATCGTTCGCGCCCAACCCGCAGTATTTCGACCCCGAGAATATTGTGAAGCTCGCCCTTGAGGGTGGCTGCAATGCGGTTGCCTCGACCTATGGCGTGTTAGGCGCAGTAGCCCGCAAATATGCGCACAAAATCCCGTTCATCGTGAAGATCAACCACAACGAGTTCCTGTCGTACCCGAACAAATACGATCAGATCATGTTCGGCACAATTAAGCAGGCTTACGAGCTCGGCGCAGCAGCTGTCGGCGCAACAATCTATTTTGGCTCGGCAGAATCAGGCCGCCAGATCGTTGAGGTCGCCGAAGCATTTGCAATGGCACACCAGCTCGGCATGGCGACCATTCTGTGGTGCTACCTGCGCAACAGCGCGTTCAAGGTGGGCAACATCGATTACCATGTGTCGGCTGACCTGACCGGCCAGGCCAACCACCTGGGCGTTACGATCGAGGCCGATATTGTGAAGCAGAAGCAGCCCGAGAATAACGGCGGCTACAATGCCGTGAGCACACCCGAGAAGCCCTTCGGCAAGACCAGCAAGAAGGTCTATTCCGACCTGACGACTGATCACCCGATCGACCTGGTGCGCTACCAGGTGGCGAACTGCTACATGGGCCGGGTCAGCCTGATCAACTCGGGCGGTGCATCAAGCGGCGCAACCGACCTGAGCGAAGCGGTGCGCACGGCAGTCATCAACAAGCGCGGTGGCGGTACTGGCCTAATCTCCGGGCGCAAAGCCTTCCAGCGCCCCATGGCCGAAGGTGCCAAGCTGCTGAATACGATTCAGGATGTGTACCTGACGAAAGAGGTAACAATCGCATAGCGACCCACACCGCAGCTGATTTGTCCACCAGGCGTATCAAGCAGCACAGCAGAATCACTCTGGCTGCCTGGTACGCCTGGCTGCATATGCGCCTATGGGTTGCCTTCAGCGGGCGGTGGCGGGGCAGTATCGTGGCTAATCGCGGCGAGCACACCCGCACGCCCGACCAGGCCAATCAGCCGACCATCGGCATCGACCACGGGCAGGCGCTTGATCTTGTGCGCCATCATCAGGCGAATCGCCTCGGCAACTGGCGTGCTCGGGGTTACAGTCACTACCGGGCTGGTCATGATATCGGCGGCAGTGCGACCCTGCACGGCCATTTCTAGCTCGGCGGGGCGTGGGCCGCCACCCAGCCAGCCAATCAGCGCCTGAAGGCCACCAGGACGCGCGCGTTTGGCTGCCCGCTGAATAAGATCGCCATCGGTAATGATACCCACCACGCGGCTCGCAGCATCGAGCACCACAACCCGCCGCTTCTCGGTCGCGAGCAGCCGATCGAGCACCTCGGCGAGCGGGGCATCGGCGCGAACAATTGGAACGCCGCCGTGCATCACGGCACCCACCGTTGCAGGCGTTCCGGCTGGCAGTTCTACCGCTGCTGCCGGGTGCTGGCGTAAACCCTCGGCTACCGTTTTCAGCAAATCATAGCGGCTGACCATGCCAAGCAGACGGCCCTGAGCATCAACCACAGGCATGCGCTTGAGGTTGCGTTCGGCCATAATCGCAGCGGCCTGAGCCAGTGGCCTGGTGGCGGGCAATGTCACCGGATGCGGTGTCATCAGGTCGGCAGCGCGGTGCGGCTGCGCTGCGAGGTTTGCCACCTGCACAGCGCGCTCGGCAAGCGGCAGCGCGCGCTGGATTTCAACCGACAGATCAATTGCGCCGCGCGTGAGCAGATCGCCATCGGTAATGATGCCAACCACGCGCCGATCGGCGTCAACAACCGGTAGCGCGCGCAATGCCCGGTCAATCAGCAAGGTAACAATGTCCTGCACCGGCGCATCGGGCGAAACCTGGGCAATGTCGCGCGTCATAACATCGGCCACCGTCAGGTGCGGCGGGAACGGGCCTGGCGCGCGCGGTGCCATGTGGGCTACCTGTGCCGGCACGATACTGATCAGCCCGCCCTGCATCATCGCACTGAGCTGCGGCAGCACGCGCGCTACCCGGTCGGCCCGATCGACAAACACTAGCACCAGCGGCAGATCGCTCGCAAGCTCGACCAGGGTCGCGGTATGTACTTGCCGCTGCGCGCCATAGCCCGCAACACCGCGCAGCACCGTCGCGCCGGCCACGCCCTCGCGGCGCAGTACATCGAGCAAGGCCAGAAACAGCGGCTGGTGATGCCACTGGTCGCTTTCTTTCACAAATACCCATACCTGTTGAACCGCATCGGGTGGATTCATCGGCTCCTCCTTGCGCATTGCAGCGCACCAGCTTATGGCAGCAACCGCACCAGAGCTGCACCGAGAAACACGCCAATCATCCCTAAGCCCACGCTGCCAACGACATTCAAGCCAGCAGCGAGCCAGCTCCCATTGATAATCAGGCCATAGGTTTCGTAGCTGAAAGTTGAGAAGGTAGTAAAACCGCCGAGCAGGCCCGTCACCAGCAGGAAGCGCCAGAGGTCGCTCACGGCCAGGCGCGTGGTAAGCAGCACCATCACTACACCAATCAGGAAGCTACCCAGCACATTGATCAGCATAGTGCCATAGGGGAAGGCTGCCCCCCACTGGCGCGCCGCCCAGAGCGAGAGGCTATAGCGCAGATTCGCGCCTACCGCTGCCCCCAGGGCGATCACCAGCATCGTCATGATCATCGTTCTCCTTTGCGGGGCAATCTGCAAGCGCGCCCGGCTGCGCCCGCGAGGTTTTATCTTTTGCTCACCATTGGGGAATCCTGGCTCGCCCATGCCTGCGCTCTCTGCAATGTTCTATTTAAGACGTTCGCTTCCTTGTGTATGTGNNGGCAGCACGGTACTTTTTTCGTTGTTCTTGGTGATGTTTTGCGCGGGCGCAAAACATCACCAAGAACATAAAGAATTTGCTTGAGTAAGCGAAAGTCCTACTATTATCGGGCTTACGGCGTGGCCCACGTTCCAGGCCAATGCTGCCAATTGATGTGCTGCTGCCGCAGTGCCCTGCCAATAGTACACCGTCTGGACGCTTTCTGCCACCCGTTATTGGGCGTGGCACAACCAGCAGCCAGGCCAATAGAAAAGCCCCGGCTGATCGCCAGGGTGTCTGCTCGCCACCGAAGCACTTGAATCCGTTGTGCTGGGCAAACCATGAACGCCCGGGGCGCGAGGGGCATGCCTGTGGCCCACGCCCGCGCCCCACCTGCGGCACCGGGCGACGTGCAGCCCGCGCCGAGCAAGAATCAATGGCGGAAGAGGAGCGAGTTGAACGCCCAAGGCTTGCGCTCGCCCGTTTTCGAGACGGGTGCCGTCGCCGATCGGCTTGCTCTTCCGTATGGCCCACCCGGCAGGTATCGCACCTGCACCTCCGGTGTTTCAGGCCGGCGCGCAGACTTCTACGCCACAGATGGATGCACATAATGCGTATGCCCTCGGCTGGATTTGAACCAGCACTCAGCGGAGTTTAAATCCGCTGCCTCTGCCAGTTGGGCTACGAGGGCATATACCCCTGGCAGGATTTGAACCTGCACCACACAGCATTTGAAACTGCCGCCTCTGCCAATTGGGCTACAGGGGCGCATGTTGGCGCGACCGGACTCGAACCGGCGTCGGAAGCTTATAAGGCTTCTGCACTGACCGTTGTGCTACGCGCCAGTGGTACCAGCGGCGGGCAACGATCCCACAACCTCCGCGATGTAAGCGCGGCGCTCTGCCGGTTGAGCTACGCTGGTATGCTGGTCGGACGACATGGATTTGAACCATGATCGCGAGTGTATCAGACTCGTGCTCTCACCGGGTTGAGCTATCGTCCGTCGGCGGTGGGCCGGAGAGGAGTTGCACCTCTACAGCATTGCAGCGCTTTTACAGAGCGCGGGGCTCGCTCATGCCCAGCCGACCCATCACGGCGCGTATCGCGCCAGAGCATCCGGGCCTGCCCTGGCGCGACATGCCTTCAATCCAGGAATACGACATTGCGGCTGCCCGGTGCCTCACTCTCAGTATTCATCAGCACGCGGTGCCAACCATCCAGCACAATCGTCTTATGATCGGGATGCGAAACCCGTCCACAGACATACACTGCCGCGTTGCGGCGCATGGCGCGCCAGTTCCACTGTGCCGCTGCGGGCCGCGATTTCACGAACTTTTGATACTGTTCGAGGGTCAGACCGTTGGCGTAGCGCGTGCAAACCATCACCATCTCGCCACCATGGCGATACAGAAACTGGCACAGATGCGGTGTACTGCCACTGCCCCGGCTAATCTGCTCGTTGCGCTGTACCAGCCGCTCGTTCACCACCACATCCGGGCTGGGGATGAAAAACCACTCGCCCTGCCGAATGAACGCTGCGTTGTGGCGGCGCAGGCGATCGTGCGGGTGGCGTAATGTGCGCGTCGCTACCGTGCGCACTTCGATCGGCTGAAGCGCTTCCATGGCCTTCACCACCCCGGTCACGCCGCCGCGCTCTGGCACCGCGCACACAAACCAGTGGCGCTCATCGTGCCCACACAAAAACTTTTCCTTCGCGCTGTCGTCACGTCGCGCAAGCAGCAGCAAGTGCCGCAGGCTCGGCTGCAAATCAACAACTTCGTACTCCACAGTGTTGGCTGGGCGCAGGCGGATATCGAAATATTCGCCATGCCGATCAGCGCCAACATCAATGCCAACGCCACGCCGACTGCGTTCGGCTACTTCGGTCACTTGTAGCCGCGCGCCCATCCGCCCAAAATGCTTACGGAGGAGGTCGAGATCCATACATCATCTCCATGTGTTCTAGGCTACAAATTTCCATCACAGCCGTGGTACTGCTCCAGGGAATCGAACCCTGACCGCCTGCTTGGAAGGCAGGCACGCTAGAACCGTTACGCCAGAGCAGCTCTGGTCCCGCTAGCAGGCATCGAACCTGCAACCTGCCGATTAAGAGTCGGCTGCTCTGCCAGTTGAGCTATAACGGGTGGTGCCGCCGAAGGGATTTGAACCCCTATCTCCTCGCTTAAAAGGCGCGTGCTCTAGCCGTTGAGCTACAGCGGCAGTGGTGCGATCGACGAGACTTGAACTCGTAGTGGGCGTTGCGCCCGCCAGCGCCTCGGGCTGGCGCGTTTACCATTTCGCCACGATCGCGTCTGGTCGCGCTGTGCCTTTGCACTACGCGAGAATATGGCACCGGGACAAGGATTC
This sequence comes from Chloroflexi bacterium SZAS-1, assembly GCA_018266315.1. Lineage (GTDB taxonomy): Bacteria > Chloroflexota > Chloroflexia > Chloroflexales > Roseiflexaceae > Kouleothrix. The sequence continues at coordinate 11,579 of JAFEAS010000185.1, forward strand.
AAACCTCGATTGGCTGGTTCAGAATCAGCTGTCCTATCGTTAGACGATCCCGGTACAATGGTGCCGCCCGGAGGCTATGATCCCCCAACCTGCGCGTTCGAAGCGCGCTGCTCTATCCATTTGAGCTAGGGCAGCAAAAACTGGTAGCCCCGGCGGGAATTGAACCCGCTTTGCTTGTGTGAAAGACAAGTGTCCTAACCAGTAGACGACGAGGCCATGGGAGCGCTGGAAGGATTTGCACCTTCGATCGGCGGCGTATGAAACCGCTGCGTTCGCTACTTCGTCACAGCGCCAGATTGGTGACCCTGGCGGGAATTGAACCCGCTTTGCCTGTGTGAGAGACAGGTGTCCTGGCCGGTAGACGACAGGGCCAGTGGTGGATCGACCGGGAGTTGCACCCGGATTGCCCGCTTGCAGGGCGGGTGTCTTGCTGTTAGACGATGCGACCCGAGTTGGAAGGATGAAGGCAGAAGCATGAAGGATGAAAGCGAGCATTCCTCGATTTTTTCTTCTTTCATCCTTCACCGTTCATGCTTCCACCCTACCCATAGGCGTATTTCTGCCACACGGCGTGCCGCTCAAGCGTACCCAGCAGCGCAAACGCAACATACACCGGCTGGCGCGGCTGCGCGCGCAAGGTCATCCCCGCCTGCGCGGGCGTGCGGTTGGCCTTGCGGTGGTTGCAGGCCGCACAGGCCGCCACCACATTCTCCCAGCTGGTTACGCCACCCTGGGCGCGCGGCACGACATGATCGAGCGTGAGGTGGGCGCGGCCCGGCTGTGCGCCGCAGTACTGGCAAGTTTCGCGGTCGCGGGTAATCACCAGGCGGCGCGCGCACGGCAGCTTGCGCCCGCGCGGGATGGCAACATACCGCACCAGGCGCACCACGAGCGGCACCGCGTAGGCTACGCCCGGCGCACGCATGCGCTCGGCAGCCGCCTCAACCAGCTCGGCCTTTTCCTGCAATAGCAGTACAATTGCGCGCCGCACCGGCACAATCCGCAGCGGCTCGTAGCTGGCATTCAATACCAGCACCTCGGTCACGGTAGATCACCCCCTTGCAACGAATGAAGGAAGACGGACGAACAATGAACGGCCCGTTCCTTCTGCTACCTTAGCTGGCGGAAGGGGCGGGAGTTGAACCCGCAAGGCATAATGCTCGGCGCGTTAGCGGTGCGCTGCCGTCGCCCATCGGCTTGCCCTTCCATCTGGAGTCGCACGCGGGATTCGCACCCGCACCCCAACGCTTTGCAGGCGTTTGCCTCGCTGTTCGGCCTGTGCGACATATTGGGGGGATGTACCAGAATCGAACTGGTGTTGCCTGTGTCACAGTCAGGTGTCCTGGCCGCTGGACGAACATCCCCACGCTGGCTGCGGAGAAAGGAATCGAACCTTTGCACTCCGGTTCCAAAGACCGGCGTTTGTACCAGCACAAACTCCTCCGCAACGAATGGTGCATCTGGCGGGATTCGAACTCGCACTGCGCCGGGTCTAAGCCGGCGGCCTCTGCCGGTTGGGCTACAGATGCAGCTGGTCAGGTAGGCGGGCTTTGCTCCCACCGCCTTCGGCATGGCGCGCCGACGCTCTGCTGAATGAGCTACTACCTGGCTGGTGGCGGAGACCGGATTTGCACCGGTGTCTGAGGCTTATGAGGCCCCCGAGCGTGCTGCTGCTCCACTCCGCAACACCCGAACAAGAAACGATTGGAGCCGCTCGCCGGCCTCGAACCGGCAGCCCGCTGTTTACAAGACAGCCGCACGTCCGCTTGTGCTTGAGCGGCAGTGGCGCCCCGCCGGGGTTTCGATCCCCGTACTGCTGTTCGACAGACAGCTATGATCCCATTTCACCACCGGGGCACAGGATGAAGGAAGAAGGATGAAGGCAAAAGGATGAAAGACGCAACATAAAAGCCTTTTGCCTTTCGCTGGTATCGCCCCCAGGATCTGCCCCTGGAACCTCCGCCTTCGCAGAGCGGTGCTCTTTCTGATTGAGCTAGGACGACATATGGCTCCCCGATCAGGATTCGAACCTGAACAACCCGCATTAACAGTGCGGTGCTCTACCAGTTAGGCTATCGGGGAATGGATGGACGTGCGCAGCTGACACGCCCGTGTAC
>JAFEAS010000185.1:13709-34217 GCA_018266315.1 Chloroflexi bacterium SZAS-1
CGCAAAAAATGACCTAGGAAAGAGAAAAGTTGCTTGGGTAAGCGAAAATCCTCATTCTGCACTTGTTAAGGTGAGCGGCACAGCCGCGCTGGCACGAGCGGAGGGATTCGAACCCCCAACCGGCAGTTTTGGAGACCGCTGCTCTTGGCCGTTGAGCTACACTCGTAAACTGGTCGGGACGGCACGATTTGAACGTGCGACCACCGGCTTCCGACGCCGGGATGCATCCAGGCTACACCACGCCCCGCAATAAAAACGCCGCGCCGGGTGCCCTGGTGGCAGGCCCGACGCGGCGCGCACTGTCTGCGCAGCTCATCGCCGTCAATCGCCACCACCGGCTGCCAGGGTTGTATCGGCATAACCGCGCCCTGGGCAGGTGAACACTATGCACATACCAATACCTTGGCTGGTGTGCCGGGTACTTCGGTTATTTATCAGATGCTGGAGATGCTGGCGCATGTTTGTTCTCTTATGCTGCAGGCTCGGCACCTGCGCTTATCAATTGCCAGGAGTGTATCACGGTTCTAAACAGTTGTCAAGAGGTCAATTTATAGTTTTACAGCTCTTTTCGATAAAATAAGCTACGAGTATTCCTCGTAGCTAGTGACGTAGATCTGGATACTGGCCAGCGCTGACTATGTAGGCACCACCGCCACCGCATCAACTTCGGCGAGGAACGCGGGATTGGCCAACCCCGCCACAAACAGCACGCTCACTGCGGGCGGGTTAGGCCGGCCAGCCCAGGCGCGCTGGAACGCGCCAAACCCCACACCAAGCGGCTGCCCGGCCAGTATATACACTGTCCACTTCACCACATGCTCAAGCCCGGCACCGGCGGCGGCTAAGGCCGCTTCCACATTCGCCATAATCTGCGCTACCTGTTGCGCAATGTCGCCGACACCAACAATGGCGCCGCTGGCATCGACCGCATTTTGCCCGCCAACATAGATGGTTGTTACCGGGCCACTCGCCACCACTACCTGCGAGAAGGCCGGATTCGCATGCAAGGTCGGTGGATTTAGGTAGTCCACCTTTCCATGGCTTTGGCTATTCATAACGCCTCCTTGAGCGACCAGCTGCACCGATGCGCTGGCCGATGGCGTAAGTATAGCCACTATTGCGGGCAATTATCGCCCGCCTTTTGTGCTAGCAGCAAAAAACCGCAAGATCATGCCCGCTGCGTTCGCTCAAACTATGCCTCCCCAACCTGCTCAAACGTTACGCATATGCCACAGTGCTATACCACAGCACACAGCTCAGTCGCTTGCTCGGGCTGCGGCCCCAACCGCCACACCAGCACAACTGCATCAATCGTATGCTGCCCAAACGCACGCGCTACCGAGATACGGTGATGCCCATCGCGCACGTAATATTCATCACCCAGCTGAATAAGTTCGACCGGAGGAAGCGCCTGGCCCAGCACCCAGGCAGTAGCAATGCTCATCCACCGATTACGGGTATGATCTTGCAACGGCAGAAACGCATTATCGAAATCATCGGCGCGATCTTCGCTACCCACAATCTGGGCGATTAAAATAGGGTGTACCTGCCCCATATGTACGACAGGAGTAATAGAATACTGTGCAGGAAGCGGGCGCAATTCGGTTGAACGACGCACGACTGTTGCCCATAGCGCGCGTAACCATCCACGCAGCAGCACACGCTCGTAGACTTTGAACACACGCGCCTGTGTATGATATAGCGCTTCAGGAATAGTATGATCTGATTCGTGCGCTGTGATATGTACACTACGATACATCTCAAACATGCGGCGTTCCTCTTACACTCATTCGCACCAACCAGACTGGTCGTGCAAGCCTGAGTGTAACAGCGCGCGCATAGTTGCGCATATGCCAAACGAGCGATTGTCGCTCCAACATTTGGGGGTAGAGGGGTTCGGGCAAACGGTGGGGTATGGTTCGGGCTAAAGAATGAAGCCGCCTACAGCCCGGTAAGTGATTCCCAGCATTATTCTGAGGGCACAGAGTGAGGGGTGTGCACAAACACGCGGCTCATGTCGCGTTCCAGGCGCGGGAATATCGCTACGAATGCAGCCACGCCCACAAGCGCGCCAGTGATCATCCGCAGCCAGAAGTTAAGTGTGCCAATCGCATCGCCGCCACCCCGCAACCCAAGCCCAAACACGTCATCAAGCAAATGCGAGCCGCCATCGAGCAAGATCGGCAGCAGCAACAGCCCAGCGATGCGCAGCGAGGTGGGCCGCACCCAGCGGCGCGCCAGGGCGAAGAGTAGGCCCGCTAGCGCAATGGCAGTGTACATAGCGGCACAGCGGTGGCAAAACGCTACCTGATGCCCATAGCAAAAGAACGAGCGCGCTGGCAGCTGGTGGCACAGCGGCGTGTACAAGCGAAAAAGAAGCTCGCCGAGCAGCGGATGGTTGGCGGCCTTTGCCAATGGAGAAAGCCAGGGTAGGCCCGCATACAGCACTGCGCCCGTATTCACCAATAAGAGCCAGTGGTGCCCAACCCACTGCACCGCCGTATCAAGCCGCGACGGTGTGGATGAAGCGGTTTCGGCCATAGCTATTCTTTCCAACAAACAAAATCGCTATACAAACGCTGTTCTGTTGACTATTTACACCTCTACTCGTTCGCGTAGGCGTTTGGGCGCGCGCAACCTCCACGCTTGCTTCAGCAGGGTTTCAAGCTCACCAGGTTGGGCGCTCGCAAGCCGAACGAGCATATAAGGATAGGCAACATAATGGTCAGTAACGAAATAAGTAATAGGATTCATCAATATCCAAAACTCTCGTTCCCCTTGCTCAATCGCAATAACCAGCGTTTCGCCATCTTCATGGAGGCGAGCAAGCAACTTCTTGTGTACATGAAAGGCCGGTGTCCCATAGGATGTGCCTTCAGTAACCTCGGGGAGTGTAAATGCAAGCTGCCGCACTGTCTCAAAGGTTGTTATCGCACGGTCGTTCATACATACTCCCTGTTGGATCAGTTACTACTGGGACTTACGCAGTTGGCGGATTGTGCCTTCGGCACGTACCGCTCTGCCGAAGGCAAAAAGGCCGCCCATTGCGCTGCCGAACAACGCAACTGCATAACTCCTACCTACTTCGTCGCCGCCTTGCATAAAACGGAGTAGGAATAATCATACCATATTCATTTCTTATGCGGCTGTATTTCATGCGCCCGAACCTGGTGTAAAGCCTACGGAGCATACTTAATCTGCTTCTGCGCTTGCTTCTACCTCAGGCGGTGCAATCAGCGCCTGCCCCCACTCCAGCCCCTTTACCTGGCGAAACGCCTCGCGGTGGCGCTTGAGCGCCCGAACAGCTTCGATCACGCCGTGCGTGGTCGAAACGATCGCCTCGGCATACGCTTTGTTATATGCTGGCTCACGAATAACCCGGCCCCAGATCGGTGCAGGTGACGCAAAGCGCGCCATCGCCGCATAGGCAAATTTGCTATCTTCCCACTGCGAAGGCGCACCGCGCGCGCGCCGCTGAAACTCGGGGCGGTGCAACCGTTGCGGGAAATGACACCAATCGTTCGCCAGCGGGCACGGTAGATTATGCGCGCACGGCGCGATTGTGTAGGCGCCTTCCACTAACAAAGCTTCGCGCGCGGCTCGCACAACCTCAAATGCCACTGCCGTGCCTGGCTCAACAATCAGCAGCACGCCAGCCGTTGCGGCCCAGGCGCGCGCCACTACCTGCTGACGCAACGACGGATCCAGCTCGTTCAACACATGCCCCAGCACGACAAGGTCGTAGCACTCGGTGGGTGCGAACTGCGCTAGGTCGCCACGCTGCCAATGTGCGGCCTGCACTGTCGGGTGAGCGCTGGCACTGGCCAGAGTACGACCCAGGCTCAGAAGGGCTGGCTCGCGCTCATACGCATACATAGCCCCAATATTCGGCCACTGCGTGCTGGCGGCCCATAGCGCCGTGCCCGGCCCGCTGCCAAGATCGAGCAGTGTGCTGGGCTGCCAGCCAGGTAGTCGCGCTGCCGTCGCCGCAAATGCGCCAACCAGCTGGGCATAGGTGGCAGGCAGAACCAGTGCAGCATAGCCCAGTGCCTGCTCGGTGCCGCTTGCCAACGCCTGATGCTTTGCCGAGCGTGGCCCGCGGTAGCGTGCGCTTACTTCCTGGGCTGCATGTATCCAGCGCTGCGCGGGCACCGCCGCCAGCGCCTGCGCAATCGCGTCGCGCAGCTCATTTGGCAGCGCAAGCATTGAGGGTTGTGGCAACTCATCACTCATCGTTAATTACCCAGGGGTTGGATCGGGCGTTGGTGTAGCTGTATCGGGCGGTGGGGTAGGCGCAGTCGTTGGGCTCGCTTCTGCTGTAGGCACCTGCGTTGGTGTAAGGGTTGTAGTAGGGGCCAGAGACACAGTCGCCGTCGCGCTTGCTAGCGGCGACGGCGACCCGGCGATGGTTGCGCTTGGCGCTGCCGTGGCCTCAGGGGGTACAGTAGCCTCCGGTGGTGATGTTGCCGTTGGCGAAAGCGGCTCAATCGTCGGCGATATGACCTCGGTCGGTGGCTCGGGCACAGCCGTTGGTGGTTCCGGTATATCAGTGGGTGGCTCGGGCACAGCCGTCGGTGGTTCCGGTATATCGGTCGGTGGCTCGGGCACAGCCGTCGGTGGCACTGGGCGCTCGGTCGGGCGCGGAGCCGCGGTCGCCTCGGCTGGCTCGGTAGCTGGCTCGGTCGTTGGAATATCAGTTGGCACAGGCGTTTCCGAGGGCGGCTCGGTTGGTGCCACAGTTGGCTGCAATGTTGCGGGCGGCTGACCGGTTGGCGCAAACGGCGGGCTTGCCGATGGATTGAATGTGCGCGATAACACCACAATCAGGATGAGAAACAAGCCACCCAGCACCCCAGCTACAATCCACGAGCTTGATGGAGTGCCCGAACGGCGGCCTGGGATCGCCGCTGCATTAGGTGCGGCCGGGCGCGCAGCATAGGCTGGGACTTCGGGAGTACGCACCGCCGCAGCTGGCACAGCGCGCGGTGGCGGCGCAGCGGGCGTTGCACGGGTGGGGGCATCGGCGGCAGCTTGCTGCTGCCCGGGCATCATCGTACCAACATGGGTCGGTTCCGCCGGGTCGATCGGCGCAGCAGGACGCGGCGGCAATACTGGCGGCTGCCCGCCTGCTGGTGTTTGCCCATGCCCAAGCGCTACCGTCGATTGGCCTGCCGACGAATTGTGCGGCACCGCCAGATCGGCCAGATCGGCCACGCCAACCGGCGGCGTATTATACTTGCGCGCCACCACGCGCAGCCCCTCAACAAATGCTGCGCCGGTGGCAAAGCGATGTTCCGGGCGCTTAGCAAGAATGCGGCCAAGCACCATATCCAGCTCGGGCGGCTGGCGCGGGTCGATCGACGAGGGCGCGGGTGGGGCCTTCTGAGCGTGCGCAACGATCAGCTGCGGAGTGGCACCGGAAAACGGCACGGTACCGGTAATAATTTCATAGGTGGCAATACCCAATGAGTAAAGGTCGCTGCGGCCATCGACGCGCTGGGCAGAAGCCTGCTCGGGCGAGATGTACTCGGGCGTGCCCATGAAAATGCCGGTGCGCGTCAGGCGCTTACTATCGCCGCCGCCCTCGGGGGCCTGGGCAATCCCAAAATCAGTGAGCAGCACCCGCCCTTCAATATCAATCAGCACATTCTGCGGCTTCACATCACGATGCACCGCGCCCTGGCTGTGGGCATAATCCAGCGCAGCGGCTACCGGCCCGACAATCGCAATTGCGTAGCCCAGGCCCAGCGCACCACGCTCTTCGATAATTGCGTGCAGCGTGCGCCCGCGCACATATTCCATTGCAATATAGCGCAGGTTATTATGCTCGCCAACATCGTAGATGGTAACAATATTGGGGTGGCGCAAGTTCGCAGCCGTTACCGCTTCGCGCTCAAAACGCTGCGCAAACTCGGGATCGACTGCCAGCTGCGGCGCTAGCACCTTCAGCGCCACAGTTCGTTTGAGCTGGGTATCGAGCGCACGGTATACCCGCGCCATCCCCCCGCGCCCGATCTCTTCCTGAACTAAATAGCGGCCCAGTTGCTGGCCGACCAGATGTGTCAACGAGGGCTCCAAACAATCAGCCGCAATCAGTAAGCACTAAGCAGTCTACGATCGCCCCTAGCCAACTGCCGCCTGCTGCCTGCCGACTGGAATAAACGTCTGGTATTTTCGCCGTCCTGATGGTATAATCCTTGACAAGTTATAGCGATTGTACCATATTGCGCGCTGGATTCAAAGCCGCGCAACTGTCCATGCGAGGAGTGCTCCATGCAGCCAAACCCTGCACCGCTCCTGGTAATCCGGCGTCAGGATGCTAGCCCAGCCGAAATCGAGTGGAATAAACCGATCCTCACCCTGGGCCGCGATAACGCCAATGATATTATTATTGATCACCCGCTGGCCTCGCGCCGCCATGCCCGGTTAGAGCATGATGAAAGCGGTTACCTAGTGCGCGATCTCGAAAGCACCAATGGTACCTACCTCAACGGCGATCGGATCGAAGGCACCCGGCCTCTGCGCAACCAGGATCGCGTCTGGGTCGCCGATACCGAGATTATTTTCAACGACCCTGAGGCCACACAGAAAGGCCCGCTGCCACTCGAAATTCTAAAGCGCGTGCGCGCCGCCGAAGAAAGCCTGCGCATCGATAGCCGCGCCAAAGAGGTGTACATCCTGGGCAAGCTGCTGGTGCCACCGCTCACTGTCAAGGAATTCCAGCTGCTTGAGCTGCTGTACTCGCACAAGGGCCAGGTCATCAGCAAAGATGAAATTGCCCAGAATGTGTGGGACTACGAAGTGTACGACTACAACGCCATCGACGCGCTCGTCTATCGCCTGCGCCAGCGCATCGAAGACGACCCCGGCAACCCACGCTATCTCGTCACTGTGCGCGGGTTCGGCTACAAGCTTACCCTGCCCGGCGAATAGTAGAGAGGACACGGGCAAGCGTGGGCCGCCACATGTAAGGCATATCGCTATATTAAGTAGCTGTTTCCTGCTTGCTGCACACTATGAGCGACGTATTTACCCACCGTATCGAGATTTATACCGCTACCCTGGTCATTGCCGGGGCTTATGATCTGAGTATCTATCGCCGGGTCAGCGATGCAATTAATGGCGAACAGCGCCGCTTTCTGCCACTCCGCGATGCGACGATTGCGCCATTCGAGCGGATACAACAGGTGCAGACCGTGCCAAACCTACTGGTCGATCGGGGCGACGCTCTGCTGGTAGCGACTGTGAGCGAAGCCACGCCGCCCGCCGATTATCCGCGCGACGAACAGCTGCGCGGTGTCGTGCCCATTACTGCCATGCTGTTCACCAAGGCGTTTGTGGTGCGCGCCACGATGCACAAGCGGCCCGATCTTGCGCTGCCCGAAGCGCTTGAGCGCATCACAGACGAATTCGTTCCGCTGAGCAATGTGCAAATCTTCCCAATGCTCGGTGGCTTTGCGCCAATTGCGCGTAAGTTTGCCGCGCTGTCGCTAGCAAATATCGTTGCGCTGTATCAGGTCGATGCGCCTGCTGCTGCTACGCCTGCCCCTGAGCCTGCCGCGACTGAAGCACCAGTTGAAGAGACGCCAGAAGAATAAGCTTCTTCAGAATATCTCACCGCCAACAACAAAGAGCACTGGCTGGTAACTTCGCAAGCGCGGCCAGCCAGTGCTCTTTTTGTTACGTCAACTAATACGCTGCAGCTCACGCGCGCTCGCGCTGCCGCCCTGCCAGCCGCCGATACAACCAGAACATAAGGAAGGCAAACAGCAGCACCAGTACAAAGGCCAGCACCGGCAGAATAATCGCGAGCACCGACAACACCAGCGAGCTGGTATCTTCCATAAAACTAATTACAGGGTTGGCGACGCCAGCGGTAGTGAATGTTGCCAGCGGGCGCGCGGTTGCACGCGCACTGTGGGTTGCCCCAGCCACCAGAATGCCGCAGATCGCCGCCAACAGCGGGCTGATGCTGCCAGTAGTGCTATTGGCCGAGAGAAACAGAATAGCGCCAGCCACCGGCGCGATCACCATGCCGACCGTATGCAGCGCATGATCAACCGCCGGGATTTTATCACCGATAAAGTCGAGCAGCGCCAGCACCGCAATCACCAGCAGCACCACCGGGTTCGTTAGTAGTGTATATGGCTCGCCCAAATGAATAAGGTTGGTGTAGCGGGCCAGCAAGCCCACTGTCAGCAGCGGAAGGTACGCGTTCAAGCCAGCCGCCGTCGAAAGCCCGAGGGCCGACAAAATACTGCTTATTGCATCCATTGGCACGCTCCATCTGGCGAAATGAACATCGCAATTGCACAAGAACATACGCTGGCCAGGCCAACTATGTTGCAACACTCAAAAAGACTGTTCAGAATCCTTTTTGTCACCAGGGNNAGTTACGGCTCGGGTGCGCCATCCCGCAGCCAGCGCTCAATTAGCTGGCGCGCGATGCTAAATGGCGGCGGCAATTCGGGCAGGGCATCGCGCGTGAACCAGCCCGCGCCAACCAGCTCGTTCGTGTCGATAACAATCTCACCGCCAGCGTAGCACGCCATAAACCCTACCATAATCTGGTGCGGGAAGGGCCAGGGCTGGCTGGCAATATAGCGAATATCGGTCAGATCAACCCCAACTTCCTCATGTACCTCGCGTGCTACACATGCCTCGAAGCTCTCGCCCGGCTCGACAAACCCCGCCACCAGGCCATAGCGCTTGCCCCAGCCATCCTTCGTGGTAAGCAGAATACGCTCGCCATCATGAATGAGCACAATCGTTGCTGGGCTAACCGGCGGGTAAATCGCGTAGCCGCAGTTGGGGCACTTCTTCCCCCAGCTATCGTTGGCAAGCATCGGCGTGGCGCAGCTCGCGCAGAAACGGCTGGTACGCTGCCAATAGATTAGCTGCGCGGCATAGCCGAGCAAGCTCGCAATCTCAGCCTCGGCCAGGCCCAGGGCCGCGCGCAGATTCAGCACACGCCAGCCAGGCGGCAAAGGATATTCAGCTGGTAGCGTGCCAACCATTACTGGCGTGTCTTCCCGCATACCAAGAAAAAACGCGGACTCAACCGCAACGTCGCGCGGTTGCTGCGTGGTGCCTGGCAGTAGCGTGGGCGGCGTATCAGCACGGGCAAGCACATCGGTGGCGTGGAACACCAGCCACTGCGCCGGGCCAGCGGCAGGCTGGGCGGGCGGGTAACGGCGGTGAAAAGCGAAGGTTGTCATGCGTTCCTTAGGCTTCAAGCAAGTAAACGACCAACATCACCCGAGCCATGATAGCGAATGCGTAGTACGTTGATTTCCCACGCACTACGCACTCGAACTGTCAGCGTCAATTCTCGGTTACGAATACGGTTATTATACCACGACCGTCTCCTGGTACACCCCAAACACCTCGCGCAACACATCGCACATCTCACCCACGGTGGCATAGGCGCGCACGCAATCGAGCAGCGCGGGCATCATATTGGCATTGCCAGCCGCCGCTGCGTGCAGGGCCGCAAGCCGCTGCTGCACCAGCACCTGGTCGCGGGTGGTGCGCACTCGGTTCAGGCGGGCAAGGTGGCGGGCTTCGCCCTCAACATCCATCTCCAGGATGGGGATTTCCAGTGGCGCGTCGACCACATACTTATTCACACCAACAATCCCGCGCACATCGCCGTCGATCTCTTGCTGGTAGCGATAGGCCGCGTCGGCGATTTCGCGCTGGAAGTAGCCATTGCGAATGGCCGCTACCACCCCGCCCTGCTCGTCGATCTGGTGAAAGTAATCGAGGCACACCCGCTCCATCTCATCGGTTAACGCTTCAACGAAATACGCGCCACCGAGTGGATCGACCGTGTTCGTCACACCACTTTCCTCGGCGATGATCTGCTGCGTGCGTAGCGCAATTGTCACGGCCTTTTCACTTGGCAACGCCAGCGCCTCATCGAGCGAATTGGTATGCAGGCTCTGGGTACCGCCCAGCACAGCGGCCAGCGCCTGTATCGCTGTGCGCACGACGTTTATTTCGGGCTGCTGCGCAGTTAACGAGGCCCCTGCGGTTTGCGAGTGGAAGCGCAACCACCATGCGCGCGGGTTCTTCGCACCAAAGCGCTCACGCATAGTGCGCGCCCACACCCGCCGGGCTGCGCGGTATTTCGCAATTTCCTCAAAGAAATCGTTATGGGCATTAAAGAAGAACGAGATGCGCGGCGCAATCGCATCCACATCCAGGCCACGCTCAACCGCCGCCTGAATGTAGGCAATCCCATCGGCCAGCGTAAATGCCAGCTCTTGCGCAGCGGTGCTGCCCGCCTCACGAATGTGGTAGCCGCTAACTGAAATTGGGTTCCACTGGGGTACGTGCTCAGCGCCAAACTCGAACGTATCGACTACCAGGCGCATGCTCGGCTCGGGCGGGAAGATATATTCATTCTGCGCGATATATTCTTTCAGAATGTCGTTCTGGGTCGTGCCACGCAGCTTCGACCACGGGATGCCGCGCTGCTCAGCCACCACCAGGTACATCGCCCAGATGATTGCGGCTGGCGAGTTAATCGTCATTGAGGTACTGACAACATCGAGCGGCAGACCATCGAGCAGAATCTCCATGTCGGCCAGCGACGAAATCGCCACACCGCACTTGCCAAACTCGCCTTCCACCAGCGGGTGGTCTGTATCGCGGCCATACAGCGTAGGCATGTCGAAGGCGATTGAGAGGCCGGTTTGTCCCTGTTCCAGCAGGTATTTGAAGCGCGCGTTGGTCTCTTCCGCGCTGCCAAAACCCGCGAACATGCGCATGGTCCACAGCTTGCCACGATAGCCGGTTGGGTGAATGCCACGGGTGAAGGGGTACTCGCCAGGCAAGGCAATATTGTGTAGGTAATCTTCGCGCCGCTGCTCCTCAGTAGCACCTAGATCGAGCGGCGTATACAGCCGATTGATCGGTGCACTGGAGGTGGTAATAAACGCAGCGTCGCGCTCAGGCGCTTTGCTCAGGGCCGGCTGAAGTGTTTGTGTTTCCCAGCGAGCGTATGCCTCAGCAATCTGGTCTGTCGACTCGAACATCGTCGTTCTCCTCTGCGAAAATGAATGACAAAAGACGAAGGAGGGCGCGCTCCGCTCCTTCGCCTTTCATTGTTCGCCCTCCGTCGCAGGTTGTGGTTATTCGCCGCCGGTTACTTCATCGCCGGGGCCGGGCGGCCAGCTACCAAGCATCCAGCCCATAATTGCGCCAAATACAGCGCCAAAAATCAGCGCAGGCACATAGTTATGGGTGGTCGTTGCCAGTAAACCGGTCACAATCATCATAAAGATCGCGCCGCCCAGCACTTTCACCAGCAGGGGAAGCGGCTTGCGTGCAGGCTCAGCGGGTTTCGCCGCCGGGCGCGGGGCTGCCGCAGCAGCAGGCGCAGCAGGCTTTGGTGCAGTGGCGGCTGGCGCAGCGGTTGTTGTCGGGGCTGCTGCAGGGGCAGTACCGCCCTTTGCCGCATTCGCCGCCCGGATCGCCGCCAGGCGCGCCGCTTTATCATCGGACATATTGCCGCCTGCCGCAGCCGGGGCCGGTGCTGCTGGTTCAGCCTTCGACGCATTGGCTGCGCGAATGGCGGCCAAACGCGCGGCCTTCTCATCCGACATATTTGCCCCAGCCGCAGCTGGTGCAGCAGTCGGTGCCGGGGCAGGGGCTGGCTCAGCCGCAGCGCCCTCGGCTGCTGCCTTGGCACGGTTCGCAGCGCGGATCGCTTCTAGCCGCGCTTTTTTGTCATCAGCGTCTGCCATGTACAACACCTCGTCAGAATTGCGAATGCAACAAAGATGATACGTTCCCGAAGTTACAAGCTATTGCCTCGGGTTTTAGGTACTATTCGCTTAGGCACCGCCTAGTTTCCAACAAAACCGCCAAGTATATGCCGACCAATTACTACCCGTAAAATTTCGGATGTTCCCTCGCCAATCGTGAGCAGCCGCTGGTCGCGATACAACCGCTCAACCGGGTATTCCTGGCTATACCCATACCCGCCAAATACCTGAATCGCGTCACGGCAGGTTTTTTCAGCCACTTCCGAGGCGAAGAGCTTAGCCATGGCCGCTTGCTGACTAAATGGCCGCCCCTGATCCTTAAGCCACGCTGCCTGATAGATCATGAGCCGCGCGGCGGCAATGCCCGTAGCCATATCAGCAATCATATTCGAGATCGACTCGAATGCGCCAATCGGCTTACCAAACGCGGTGCGGTCTTTTGCATAGGCCGAAGCCGCCTCGAATGCGGCTTGCGCAAGGCCAATTGCCATCGCACCAATGCCAATGCGCCCGCCGTCGAGCACCTTCAAAAACTGGTTGAACCCACGACCAGGATCGCCAAGCAAGTTTTCGCGCGGGACGCGCACGTCTTCCAGCATAATTGCGGTACTGACTGAACCGCGCAATCCCATTTTCGGCTCGTGCTTGCCAAACGAGAGGCCAGGCGTCCCCCCCGGAACAATGATCGCGCTGATGCCATTCTTGCCCTTACTGGCATCGGTAACGGCGGTGAAAATAATGTGCCCGGCAATCGGCGCGTTTGTGATCCACATCTTCGCGCCGTTTAACACCCACTCATTGCCCTCAAGCCGGGCGGTCGTGCGCGTCGCCCCTGCATCCGAACCAGCATGCGGCTCGGTAAGGCCAAATGCCGCAATATATTTGCCTGCGGCGGCGGGCTTGAGAAAGCGCTGTTTCTGCTCTTCCGTGCCGAACATAAATATCGGCGCGCTCCCCAAACCCATATGAGCGGCATAGGCCAAGGCAGTTGAGCCACAAGCCCGTGCAACCTCTTCGATCGCTACAGCTGCACTTACGGTATCGCCGCCCGCCCCGCCGTACTCTTCGGGAAATGGAATGCCCATTAACCCGAGTTCGCCCATTTTACGAAACGTTTCGGTTGGGAATTCGCCGGTTTCATCTATATGCCGCGCGTTGGGGGCAATTTCCTTAGCAGCAAATTCGCGCACTGCCTGGCGAAACATCTGCTGCTCGTCGCTGAGATCAAACTGCATCGAAATACCTCCGCACTGACGGCGCTGTCAGCGTTTGCGGGCGTAGTATACCACATTTTTCACAATCGCCTCGCGCCGCATTCCGATGCGCTGAAGAAAGCGATTGTCTGGTTGGTATAGCCTAAGTTGGTGGCTATAGCGCGCTTAAAGCTGCGAAACAACCTGCGCGGGAGTAGCCGCGGCGATTGCCTCCACCGCTTGAAGCAATTCGCTCAGTGTAAACGGTTTGCGCAGCATGGGCAGGCCATATTCCTTGAGAAAAGCGTCGGTATACATATTACTGGTATCGCCAGTGACAATGACCACGCGCTTGGATAGATCTGGCCGCTCACTGCGCAGCTGATGGTAGAATGTACGCCCATCAATGTCGGGCATCCGCATATCGCACAAAATGACATCGAATGGCTGCGTGTGCAGCATGTTTAGGCCCACCGACGCGCTAAGTACGCTATTGACCTGGTAGCCCGAGCGTGTTAATAAGCGCTGGATCAGATCGGCAATCGCAGGTTCGTCATCAATCACCAGCACGCGTATTGCTGATTGGGGTGTGGTTGGAAGCACAACTGTTTTCGCTGGTGCTGGCTGCAACGGCAATACCAGCCGGAATGTAGCCCCCAGATTAGGCTGGCTGCCAACCAAGATACTGCCCTGGTGCTGTGTGATAATAGCATTGGCAATTGCCAGGCTCATGCCGCTGCCCTGCCCGACGGGCCGCGTGGTCACAAACGGCTCGAACAGACGCTCAAGAACAGGTGGGGCCAGGCCAGGGCCATTATCGGCCACATCGATCACAACGTGCAGATCGCCCGTTCCACGCTTCGTGGCCCGGCGCAGGCGTGGCAACACCCCCGGCTTTTCAATCGGCATCTCGGCGCTATAGACATCGATCTGAAGTATAGCAGCCGCACGATCGCATAATGCCTGCTCGGCATTGATCAGGAGATTGAGCAGCACTTGCTGAATCTGTGGCCCATCGGCCCAGATGCGGGGAACGTCGGCATCGTAGGTGACGTGCAGGGCAATATCACTGGTGCGGAATGTGCTGCGACGCAAATCGAGTACTCGCTCGATTAGATCGGCAGGGTTATGCCAATCGAACTCAACTTTGTCGTAGCGCGCGAAGGTCACCAGGCTCTGCACGACCCGACGGCCGCGCTGGGTTGCCGCAATAATCTGCTGGACAGCGCGGCGATCATCTTCGTTGCTAAACTCGGGCAGCAGCTCGGCGTTACCCAGAATGATTGCCAGCGGGTTGTTCAGCTCGTGGGCAACACCCGCCACCAGCTCACCCAGCGCGGCCATTTTCGAAGATTGAATCAGCTGAATTTGGGCCGAGCGCAACTGCTCGTAGGCATGTTTTAGCTTTTGGTGCTGTTCTTCAAGCGCCGCCAACGTTTCAGATTGGGCCATCTCGGCCCGCCGAATTCGCAGTAGGGCACGCAGCCGCGCCAATAGCTCATCATTATGGAATGGCTTGGTCAAATAATCATCGGCACCTGCATCCAGCCCCGCAATTCGATCGGCCAGCGTTCCCCGCGCTGTAAGCATGAGTACCGGTAAAAACAGCGCATCAGAATTTTCTTTAATACGCCTGCATACCTGATCGCCGGGCACATCAGGAAGCATCCAATCAAGGATGACAATATCGATAGTTTCCGCCGCAAGCAATTCTATTGCACTTGCGCCGGTGGTTGCTATGCGTGCCTCGTAACCCGCATCTTCCAAAAGCATGGTAATGAGATTGGAAATATGCAAATCATCTTCAACGACAAGTACACGTGTAGAAGCGTTCATTTGTTTACGAAGGCCGGTAAGCGGCCCAATAATCAGGTCTAATTGAGCAATTACGAGGTAGTTTCGATCGCTCTCTCTATTGTATCATACTCTATGAACATCGCTCATCATTTTCTCACCTTTACACCGTATTGTCGCAGCGTTCCGTGGTACAATGGCCGCTATGAATATAGCAACCCGGCTGATTGATACCCATATGCATCTGCATACTGCGCAGTTCGATTCCGATCGGGCGGCGGTGTTTGAGCGTGCCTTAAGCCACGGTGTGATGCGGATGATCGAAATTGGCTACGACCGCGAGTCGTCGCGCGCAGCTGTGCAGCTCGCCGAAAGCGACCCGCGCATCTACGCGGTGGTTGGCATTCAACCGCACTATGCTGCCGAGGCCAACGCAAGCTGGCTTGCCGAGATCCGGCAGCTAGCCACGCACCCTAAGGTTGTAGCGATTGGCGAGATTGGGCTGGATTATTACCACGATCGCGCGCCGCATGCCCAGCAAGAACAGCTATTCCGCGAGCAATTAGCGCTTGCACGCGAGCTGGCGCTGCCAGTAGTGATTCATAGCCGTGAAGCGCAAGCCGATACGGTGCGCATTTTGCGCGATGCGGCGCACGGGCAGCCCGGCATTATGCATTCGTTTTCCGGCAATTGGGAATATGCCGAATCTTGCCTTGAGGTTGGGTTTCATCTGTCGTTCAGCGGGCCAGTGACCTTTCCAAAAGCTGTTGAGCTACACGATGTCGCACGACGCACACCGATTGATCGCATCCTTACCGAAACCGATAGCCCGTACCTTTCGCCGCATCCATTCCGTGGGCGGCGCAACGAGCCGGGCAACGTGCGGCTCGTGGCCGAGCAGCTTGCAGCATTACGCGATGTGCCGTTCGATGTACTTGCGAACGCGGTATGGCAAAACGCCTGCGCGCTCTTTCAGCTACCCGAGCTGCCATAATGCACGAATGTACGCCATCTGAGACCGAACCCTTACGATAAGGTACGCTATGGTTGCAACACCCCGGGCACTACGCCCGGCTATCCCCTGGTATATGCGCTGGAACCTGCCGGTGATTGTGCCTGGCGGGTTGCTGGCTGCGCTGATGCTCTGGTCGGTTACACGCAGCATCGCCACCTCGAATTGGGCCGAAGGGCTCGACATTCTTACGATTGTTGCGCTACCGGCATTGTTGCTTGGCATCGTGTTCGCGCAATTTCGCTGGCTGCCCGGGCCGCTCGCCCACCTGTTAAGCGCAGCCCTGGGCCTGGCATGGTCAATCCAGAACGTGGGCGCACTGCTGATGCGTGAGGTTGGGCGCGAGCTTGGGCCAGCGGTTGGTACCCGGCTGGTGACATGGGGCGACTGGGCGAGCGAGGTTTTAATCCGCGCGATGATCTGGCTGCGCGTGCTTCAGGCTGGGGGCCGTGGCGAAGATATTGTGCTCTTTGTTGTTGCCCTCGCGCTGCTGGTATGGGCGCTGGGCTACGCCACTGGCTGGCTGCTCTTTCGCTCGGGACATGCCTGGTGGGCAGTCATTCTCAACGCTCTGGTTATTCTGGTGAACTATACCTTCGCCTCGCCCAAACCGAACCAGCTGTTCTTCATATTCCTCGGCAGCGCGCTTCTAGTCATTGTGCATCAGAATGTGGTGCGGCATCAGCAGCGCTGGCAAGCCACAGCTGTCGAATACCCCGAATTTATGCCCTGGCGTTTCCTCATGGCTGCAACCTTATTTTGCAGCGCGATTGTGCTCATTACCAGCATTCTGCCAGGCACCGTGAGTAGCACCCAGGTAACGCGCGCCTGGCGCATCATTAGCGTGCCGCTCACCGCCGCCCGCGAAGGCTGGGAAAAAGCATTCAGTACGATCAATGCACCGGCTGGTAGCGGCGGCGGCGCATTTGCCTCGGGCACCATTCGGGCAGGTGGGCCGCGCGCGCTTGGCGATGCCGAAGTTATGCATATTCGCTCCGCCAAATACGATTACTGGCGCGCCGTAACAAAAGATAAATATACCGGTCAGGGCTGGGATAACACTGTGGGCGAACGTGCCCGCGCCGAGCTTGGCTACACCACCGACATCCAGGCGCGCAGCCCAATTCCACCTGGCGTGCAGGTGCCACAGGCCGATATTGCCGGGCGAACGCTGATTACGCAAACCATACAAATGGCGAATGATACCAACAACGACCTGCTGATCTTCGGTGGGCAGTTTGCCTCGGCCACCCTACCAGTGCTGGTACAGAATGGCGTCTTAGTCACCAACAACGGGAATACCGTACCAAATTTCGATGAAACGGCGGCCATTTTCGCCGATACGCCGTTACAGGCTGGGCAACCATACACTGTATCGGCATATATTTCCACGGTCGATGAGCAAAGCCTGCGCCTTGCTGGCGACCAATACCCCGATTGGGTAAAGAATCATTATCTTCAGCTGCCGCCCTCTGTCACCGATCGCACACGCGCCAAAGCGATTGAGATCATTCAGCAAGTTGGGGCAATTAATCCCTATGACCGGGCTAAGGCGATTCAGGATTACCTGCGCACACTTACCTATGACGAAACCCGGCCGCAACCACCAGAAGACCGCGACTGGGTCGATTATTTCTTATTTTCTGCGCAACGGGGCTACTGCGACGATTTCGCTACGACCATGGTTGTGCTGCTGCGCTCGTTGAATGTGCCCGCGCGCCTGGCTCAGGGTTATGCTGGTGGCACGCTCGACCCCAAGCTGAATGCGTATGTGGTGCGTGAGAGCGTAGGCCATAGCTGGCCCGAGGTGTATTTTCCTGGCTATGGCTGGCAGCGTTTCGAGCCAACCCCGGCATCGTATGCCAGCGTGCCTGCGCGCCCGGCGCTGCCACAAAACGATACTACCAGCCCGAATAGTGGCCTGGATACTCCGCCGATTTCGCAAAGCGATGCCGAGGCGCGGTTGCAGCGACTGCTGGAAGAACAAGAACTCCGCTCGGGTGATGCAAGCCTGAGCATCGAAGCATTACGCCGCGCCCAGGCCGAGCTCCAAGCCCAGGAACGCTTGCGCCAGCTGACGATTGGCGGCGGTGTGCTGGCGGCGCTGCTGGCAGCGGTGGGTCTCTTTCTGCTGTCGCTACGCCGCGAGGTGCAGGGTCTTTCGCCCGCGAATGCAGCTTATACGCGGCTCGCCCGCATGGCCGGGTGGGCAGGCTTACCCTATACCACCCAGCGCACACCCTACGAATATGGCAATGAGCTGGGGCGCGCCCTGCCCACCGAGCGCGATGCAATTGACCGCATCGTTGATGCGTATGTGAGTGAACGTTACAGTCCAAATCGAGCAAGCGGTGACGCCGACCTTGAGCGCGATTGGCTAAGTATTCGCAAGCCGCTGCTCAAATACCTCTTTTCGCGCATGGGCGCAGCCCGATCTAAAGCAAAAGCGCAGGGTCAACGTTAACTGACCAGCCGCTTCCATGCCTGCTATGCGAGCCATAGCTCCATACGCCGAATATTTGGCACGTGTTGCGTCGCTGCTGCTGGTGGTGCAGCACGTTCCTGTGTCACCGTAAAGCCCATTCGTTCGTACAGTGCCTGGGCGCGTGGGTTTGTGCTTGCCACATCTAGCGCACACCGCTGGTAGCCGCATTCGCGCGCTAGTGTGATCTGATGCTGTAGGCAGGCGGTGCCAATCCCCTGGCCCCATATTGCTTCTGCCACCCCTAGTTGTGCGATGTAGTACATCCCCGGCTCGGGAAAAGGCGTCAACGCATCTAGCTCGAGGCCACGCTGTATTACACGCCACGTCTGCCGCATTCCGTAGAACCGCACAAATTGCCACAACATCTGCCGCTCAAACACTTTCCCCTCCTGGCGGCCATAACCGGCACTAATGGCAACCGGGCGCGTGCCAGCCAGGGCCACCGTGTAGATCGGATAGCCGAACAGCCCCTTGCCCGAAACAAACGCCCACAATAAAAACTGCTCGGCTGTGGTAGGTGGCCACGTGAAGACATACTCAAACTGATACGGGCCTGAGCTGTAGATCAGCGGGATTACCACTTCAGCATCTATCGGAAGTGCTGCACGAAAGGTTAGTTCCATTGGTGCTCCAGTTCACATGCGTATAATTGTATATCCGCCAGAAATACGTGCATGTCGGTTGCTAAGTTACAGGGCTTACGCAGTCGGTGTGTTGCCTGCGGCAGCGCGGTACTTTCTATTTTGCTGTAGTTTTTCGCGCTATGCGCGAAAAACTACACCAATACGGTCGAAATACTATGCTGTCTGCGGCAGCATGCTGAAGATGCGGGGTGCCACGTAAGTCCTGTAAGTTCATAGATACCAGGATGGCAAAATATGCCTGATTGAGAGGGAGGATGCTGCGGTATAGTCGTGACATTGCACTGTTGATACGAGGAGTTATGAAAAAGCAGACCGCTGCGGCAGGCATATGGCAGGCAGCAGCGATATGGAGGCTAGCTGGCCGCGCCAGCCATACGCACAGGCACTCGAGGAGGATAGCGCGCACCGCTGGTTTGCGCAGGTTAGGTAGCAAAGGCAGCGCATCCAGCAGTGGAGGTGTCTGGGGTATTTAGCGCGCCGCGCCGCGCGAGTTGAGCGCCGCAGGCACCAAATACCCGATAGAATTGACCGTCGACACCTCACGGGCAAAACGGGGCGATTCTGGAAACCGCCCGCAAATTGCATTATAATGAAAGCGGAAACACCAATAGATCAAATGCTATGACAACGCCAGCAATCGATATTGCGCCACCACAAACAACCACCGACATTGAGTTTATCGTCGTGAATGACGAAGAGCTTGAGCGCCCGTACCGCGTCATCATCGAGAATGATGATGTGACGCCGATGGAATTTGTGATCTTGGTGCTGCTCACGATCTTCGAGCTGCCGATTGAGCACGCCGAGGCAATAATGCTCGAAGCCCACCACCGGGGCGAGGCACTCGTAACGACGCTGCCCTACGAAGAAGCCCGCGAGCGCGTGTACCAGGCGCATAGCGTCGCCCGCGCGGCCAACTATCCACTGAGCTTCTACCTCGAACCCGATAACATGTAATCCTGGCTGGCGCTTCACCAGGCCATTGCATCCCTTTCTTGGTGATGGCCTACTCAGCACACCCTATCACCAAGCAGCAGCGACAATGGTGATATAGCAGGCATCAGGCAAGTAGCTGCTCTAGCCGATCGACATAGCCCGCCAGCGTCGCAAAGGCGCTTTCCACCGCGGCGGGCGTGGTCATATCGACCCCGGCGAGCTTCAGTGCATCAAGCGGGTACAGCGAATTACCTGCCTTCAGGAAGGCGAGGTAGTGCTCGACTGCGCCGGGCTGCTGCTTGAGCACGCCATCGGCAAGCGCGTGGGCGGCGGCGATGCCCGTGGCATACTGATATACATAGAAGTTCGAGTACAGGTGGGTTGAAAACTGCGCCCAGGTAATGCCAACCCGCTCGCGGTCGACTTCGACCCCGTCGCCATAACCTTCGGCAAACAAATCGGCCATCAGTGCAATCATGCTGTCGGCGGTGAGCGCCTCGCCGCGTTCGGCACGCTCGTGCAGCTCAAGCTCAAATCGCGCCAGCGTGGGCATAATAAAGAAGTAGCGATGGAAGTTCGACATCGCTTCTTCTATCACTGCTACCTGAAAATCGCGGTCGTGGTTCGTTTCGAGCAGGTGCGCGCGCACCAGCGCCTGGTTAAAATTCGA
>JAFEAS010000186.1:0-9662 GCA_018266315.1 Chloroflexi bacterium SZAS-1
AGCACCAGATGTGGGCCGCGCAGCTAATCGACTGGTTCCGGCCACGCACCCATATTACCTCGGGCGGCGCGGGCACAATGGGCTTTGCAGTACCCGCTGCGATGGGCGTCGCGAAAGCCTTTCCCAACGAAACCGTATGGGCGATCTGCGGTGATGGCGGCTTCCAGATGACCAACCAGGAAATGCAGACCATCATGCAAGAGGGCCTGAACAACGTGAAGGTCGCAATTATTAATAATGGCTACCTGGGGATGGTGCGTCAGTGGCAAGAGCTGTTTGAAGGCAAGCGCTACAGCGGCACACCGCTCAGCGGGCCAAACTTCCAGAAGCTAGCCGAGGCGTATGGCTGGAAAGGCATCACCGTCGAGCGAATTGAGGATGTCGAGGCCGCAATCGAAGAGGCGTATGCCACCGATGGCCCGGTGCTGATCGACTTCCGCGTTGAGCGCGAGGTGAATGTGTGGCCGATGGTGCCGCAGGGCAAGAGCATCGGCGAGACGATTACGGATGCATCGCAAGTGTAAGTATGCACGCAGCAGCGGGCAGTTGGCAGTGCAACCGCACTCCAGGCACGGCCATCTGCTCGCTGCCGACGACAATACAGGAGCAAACCCTTGAACGATAAGAAACACACGATCGTCGCGCTGGTGCAAGATCGGCCGGGCGTGCTCAATCGCGCCGTGAGCCTGTTCCGCCGACGCGGCTTCAACATCGAGAGTTTGGCCGTGGGCCACAGCGAAACACCCGGCATCAGTCGCCTGACGCTGGTGGTCGAATCGGAAGATGTCGAGCAGGTGACCAAGCAGCTCTACCGCCTGATCGAGGTGCTCAAGGTTAGCGATGTTACGCACGACCCGACAGTTGAGCGCGAGATGGTGCTGGTAAAAATCCATGCGCCCTCGGCCAATCGCCCCGAGATCGTCGCGCTCGCTGGCGTATTCGACGCGAAGATTGTGGATGTGGGCTACAACACCATGATCATCGAAATGACTGGCACGCCTTCGAAGGTCGAAAATTTCGTCGAGGTCATTCGCCCGTTTGGCGTGAAGGAAATGATGCGCACCGGACGGATTGCGATGGTACGCGGCGTCCACACACATCAGGCACCAGCCGATGCAGCCGAACATGGCAATGGGCATGTAGCGGCTGAGGCTATTCTCAACTAAATAATCATTCGATCGGGGCGGCGCACAACCGCCCCTGTTTATGCCAGTACATATAGTGCAATTTCGTGGAAGAATTGCTAATGAGGAGATCATGGCAGAACTATTCTATGATAACAACGCCGACCTCGACCGCCTGAAAGGCCGCCCAATCGCTGTGATTGGCTTCGGCAGCCAGGGTCACGCCCACGCAATGAATCTGAAGGACAGCGGCCTGGATGTGCGGGTTGGACTGTACGAAGGCTCGAAGAGCTGGGCAAAAGCCGAGGCGGCAGGCTTGAAAGTGATGCCGGTGGCCGAGGCGGCAAAGGAAGCACAGATCATTATGATCGTGACGCCCGACACCGGCCAGGCCGCGCTCTACCGCGACCACATCGCGCCGCACCTGACGGCGGGGAAAACGCTGATGTTCGCACACGGCTTCAACATTCGCTTCGGCCAGGTGGTGCCGCCGAAAGATGTGGACGTGAGCATGATCGCGCCCAAAGCGCCCGGCCACCGCGTGCGCGAGGTGTATACTCAGGGTGGCGGCGTACCCGCGCTGGTCGCCGTCCACCAGGATGCGTCGGGCCATGCGATGGAAGACGCGCTGGCTTATGGCAAGGCACTAGGCAACACACGCGCGGGCGTGCTAAAAACCACCTTCGCCGAGGAAACCGAAACCGACCTGTTTGGCGAGCAAAGCGTGCTGTGTGGCGGTGTTGCGGCGCTGGTCAAGGCGGGCTTCGAGACGCTGGTAGAAGCTGGCTACCAGCCTGAGGTAGCCTACTTCGAGTGCATGCACGAGCTAAAGCTGATTGTCGATCTGTTCTACCAGGGTGGCCTAAACTACATGCGCTACTCGGTGTCGGACACTGCCGAGTGGGGCGATTACGTCGCGGGCAGCCAGATCATCAACGACCAGGCTCGCGCAGCGATGAAGCAGCTGCTGGCTAATATTCAGAACGGCACCTTCGCCGAAGACTGGATCGAAGAGAATCATAATGGTCGCCCGCGCTTTAACTCGGCACGTAAGGCTGATATTGATCACCCGATCGAGCGCGTAGGCCGCGATCTGCGCCGCATGATGCCGTTCGTTGGGCCAAAAGAAGTAGTACCTGGCCAGGGCGGAGCATAACGAAGAACCGAGAACCAAGAACCTGTTAGGCACTCGATCATAATGCCGAAGCTCAGCCGCCGCCATTTCAATTTACGCCTGAAGACGATGTGTGAGATGGGTTCTTGGTTCTTTACTCGTAAGGAGATAGTCGTATGGAGCCTCACGTATCCGACCATGTACGAATTTTCGACACAACCTTGCGCGACGGCGAGCAAGCCCCTGGCTGCACCATGACCAAGGAGGAGAAGCTGGAAGTCGCGCGCCAGCTGAGCCGCCTGGGAGTAGATATTATCGAGGCCGGGTTCCCAGCCGCCTCACCAGGCGATTGGGATGCGGTCAATGCAATTGCGCACGAGGTTGGCACCGCCGACGGCCCGATGATCTGTGGGCTGGCGCGGGCGAATAAAGACGATATTGATAAATGCTGGACGGCGATCGAGCCAGCGGCGAAAAAGCGCATTCATACTTTTATGTCAACTTCAGATATTCATCTGGAGCATCAATTCCGCAAGAGCCGCGGCGAAGCGCTTGAGCTGATTGGCGAAATGGTGAGCTACGCCCGCAGCCTGTGCGATGATGTCGAGTTTTCGCCCATGGATGCAGGCCGCTCCGACCCGAAATTCCTCTACGAGGTGCTGAAAGTTGCGGTTGAGTGCGGCGCGACCACCCTCAATATCCCCGATACCGTTGGCTACACCACGCCCGAAGAATACTACGCCATGATCGACGGAATCCGCCGCAATGTGCCGGGTGCCGACAAGGTCATTATCTCCACCCACTGCCACGACGATCTGGGCATGGCGGTGGCGAACTCGCTCGCCGGTGTGCGCGCCGGGGCGCGCCAGATCGAATGTACGATCAATGGCATTGGTGAGCGCGCCGGGAATGCCTCGCTCGAAGAAGTGGTGATGGCGCTGCACACCCGCCAGCAGTTTTTCGGTATCGAAACCAAGATCAACACCCGCGAGCTGGCGCGCGCCTCGCGCCTGGTGTCGGCCTGCACCGGCGTCCACGTTCCACCGAATAAGGCAATTGTCGGCGCGAATGCGTTTGCCCATGAATCGGGCATTCACCAGGATGGCGTGCTGAAGAATCGCCAGACCTACGAGATCATGAGCGCCGAAACGGTGGGGCTGGATGGCAACGCGCTGGTGCTGGGTAAACACTCGGGCCGCCACGCCTTCCGCAAGCACCTGGAGGGCCTGGGCTACCACCTCAACGACGACGAATTCCGCCATGTGTTCACGCGCTTCAAAGAGCTGGCCGATAAGAAGAAGCTGGTCGATGACCGCGATCTTGAGGCGCTTATTGCTGGCGAGGCCCAGCGCACCGTGGCGATCTACACGCTCGATTACGTGCAAGTCTTCTGCGGCACCGACGTTATTCCCACTGCCACGGTGCGCATGCGCGGCCCCGGCGAAGAAACGTTTACCGAATCGGCGCAGGGCACCGGCCCGGTTGACGCAGTGTGCCAGGCGATCAACAAGATTGTTGGTGAGCCGGGCGAGCTGGTTGAGTTCGCGGTGAACGCAATCACCGAAGGCATTAACGCCACCGCCGAAGTGACCATCCGCGTGCAGGAATACGGCACACGCGCCGCCGAAAGCGAGGGTGGCAAGCCCGAGCGTGGCCGCCAGCCGCGCGTTTTCAGCGGCTATGGCGTGAATACCGACACAGTGGTTGCCGCTGGCGAGGCATATGTTGGTGCACTGAACAAGTTATTCTATGCCCGCCAGGAACGCCAGCGTAGTCGCACACAACCCGAATCACCGCTCGAAGCTGTCGATCTTTTCGGCAACAGCATGCTCGGAAAGGGCGACTAGATTTTAGATTTGCGGTGTTGGCTGTACGATGGATACGGGTAGCTCATCGTACAGCCAACATCGCAATCGTACATGGAAATGACAACAATCGCATACCTCGGCCCACCTGGAACATTCAGCGAAGAAGCTGCAGTCGCCTATGGCGGCCCCGATGCCACCTACCTCCCGCTGAATAGCATGCCAGCTGTGGTAACGGCGGTAGAAACGGGCGCGGCAACCGGTGGCATCCTGCCAATCGAAAACGTGCTCGAAGGGAGCGTCCCCACCACGCTCGACCTGCTGATTCACGAAACCGAGCTACATATTAGTGGCGAGATAGTGATTCCAATCACGCAGTATCTTGTGGCACGGCCCGGCATAAGCTTACCGCAGATCAGTGTGCTGTATGGCCACCCGCAATCGCTTGGGCAGTGCCGCCGCTTTATCGAACGCTGCCTACCGGGCGTTGCCACTGTCGCGTCGCTCAGCAATAGCGCCGCACCCGCCGAAGCCCTGGCCGACGAGCGCCCAGCCGCCGCAATCAGCACGCTGCGCGCGGCGCACCTCACAGGCGCACAGATCCTCGCCAGCGCCATCAACGACCGCGCCGATAATGTCACGCGCTTTATTGCCCTCGGTCGCACCGATCATGCGCCTACGGGCGACGATAAAACCAGCCTGTGCTTCGGGTTTGTGGAAGATCGCGCGGGCATTCTGGTTGAAACGCTCCAGGAGCTAGCACGCAACAACATTAATATGACGAAGCTCGAATCGCGGCCCAGTAAAGCCACACTGGGCGAATATATTTTTCTGGTCGATATTAACGGCCACCGCACCGAGCCACATGTCGCCGCCTTGCTTGAGCGCATTCGCGCCAAAACCGGGCTGTTCAAAGTGTTTGGCTCATACCCGTGCTGGCGCGGCCAGATAAAGCAGCGCGCCTAATCCGCGGGCTGGCATAGCATATGAAGAGTTTATTCATGCATTTGACAACAAAGGTGCTTCCGGCAGTCGCTCTTCGTGAGCGGCTGCCCGCCATTCAGTATTGTTAGCTCATTCTATGGAGAGAGTTCAAATATCCCAGGTATGCAATTTGAACATAGTTTGTACTATACCGCCGCTCAGCGGCACAATATAGGAGCTAGCAGTGCAAGTTCTACTGTACGATACGACACTACGCGATGGCACCCAGCGCGAGGGGCTATCGCTCTCCGCCGACGACAAGGTGAAAATCGCGCGCGAGCTCGATCAGCTGGGCATTCACTATATCGAAGGCGGCTGGCCGGGCTCAAACCCGAAAGATGCTGAGTTCTTCCAGAAAATTCAGCATGTGGAGCTGAAGAATGCGAAAGTTGCCGCCTTCGGCAGCACGCGCCATGCCAAAACCACCTGCGCCGACGACCCCAACATCCGCGCGCTGATTGAGGCGAATACGCCGGTAGTGACGCTGGTGGGCAAAAGCTCGGTGCTGCATGTTGAGAAGGTGCTCGAAACCACCCTCAACGAAAATCTGCACATGATCGGCGATAGTGTGGCCTATTTCTGCGCGATGGGCAAAGAAGTAATCTACGACGCCGAACACTTCTTCGACGGCTATAAGCTCGACGCGGAGTATGCGATTGAAACTATTACAGCGGCGGCCCGCGCTGGCGCACACTGCCTCACGCTGTGCGACACGAATGGCGGCTCGCTGCCCGCCGAAATTGCCCAGGCCGTGAAGGTTGTGCGCGAGCATTTGCGCGCCGAGGGCCTCGATCCGCAAATCGGTATTCACACGCACAACGATGGCGCACTAGCGGTGGCAAACGCAATGGCGGCAGTCGACGCGGGCTGCGTGCAGGTGCAGGGCACGATCAATGGCTATGGCGAGCGCTGTGGCAACATGGATCTCATTCCGCTAGTAGCGAACTTGCAGCTGAAGCGCGGCTACCAGTGCGTCGCCCCCGCGCAGCTGAAACGGCTCAGCGAAGTGTCGCATGTCGTCGCCGCAATTGCGAACATCAACCCAGACACCCACGCGCCCTATATAGGTCGTAGCGCATTCGCACACAAAGGCGGCATCCATGTAGCGGCAATTGCCAAGGTCGCCGCCAGCTATCAGCATATTGAGCCTGAACTGGTAGGCAACCAGCTGCGCGTGGTGGTGAGCGAGCTGGCCGGGCGCGGCAATGTGCGCATGCGCGCCGAAGCGCTGGGTCTTGAGCTAAATGGCAACGAGCGTGCCGTGCTGCAACGCATTAAAGAGCTTGAAAGCGATGGCTTCCAGTTCGAAGCGGCTGAAGGCTCGTTCGAAATGCTCGTGCGCCGCGCCTCCGCCGATTACCAGCCACCGTTTGAGCTGCTCGATTTCACCGTTATTGTGGAGAAGCGCGGGCAGAACCAGGTGATGTCGCAAGCGACTGTGAAGCTGAGTGTCGGCGGCGAGGTGATGCACACTGCCGCCGAAGGGGCTGGCCCGGTGAATGCGCTCGACGGGGCTATACGCAAGGCGCTGCTACCGCACTACCCCGAGCTGGCCGAAGTGCACCTGGTGGACTACAAAGTGCGCATCGTCGATGAGCACCTGGGCACGGCGGCGAAGCCACGAGTGCTGATTGAGTCGGCGCGGGGAGGTGAGCGCTGGAGCACGGTGGGCTGTTCGGAAAACATTATTGAGGCCAGCTGGCAGGCGCTGTGGGATAGCCTGGAGCTGCCGCTGCTGCGCACACGGCGAACGGCACACGTATAGCGGGCAACCACGGCCATGGCCGCCAGGGTTGCAGTGTATAATGGGCGAATTGGAGCACCCGATAAGCGCAAAGGGGGAACTTCGTATGCCAATCACACCAACCAAGTATATCTGGTTTAATGGCGAGCTTGTGCCTTGGGAAAACGCCACCGTGCATGTGATGACCCACGCTCTACACTACGGTTCTTCTGTGTTCGAAGGCATCCGCTGCTATAACACACCCAAAGGCCCGGCGATCTTCCGGCTTACGCCCCACACGCGCCGCCTGTTCGATTCGAGCAAGATCTACCGTATGGAGCTACCCTTTACCGCTGAGCAGATCAACGATGCCTGCAAAGCCGTGGTGCGCGAAAATGGCCTAAACAGCGCTTATCTGCGGCCATTAGTATGGCGTGGCTATGGCGAAATTGGGGTATTCCCGCTGAAAAACCCGGTCGAAGTGATGGTTGCTGCGATTCAGTGGGGCGCATACCTGGGTGCCGATGCCCTGGAAAATGGGGTTGATGTTGCAGTTTCGTCGTGGAACCGGGTTGCACCAAACACCCTGCCAGCCATGGCGAAAGCCGGCGGCAATTATCTTTCATCGCAATTAATTGTGATGGAAGCGGTTCGCCACGGCTATAGCGAGGGCATTGCCCTCGATGTGAATGGCAACCTGAGCGAAGGTTCGGGCGAAAACCTGTTCGTCATTCGCGATAACATTATTTACACACCACCCGTCACCGCTGCGCTGCTACCCGGCATCACCCGCGATTCAGTTATCACCTTGGCGCGCAACCTGGGCTACGAAGTGCGTGAGCAGAATCTACCGCGTGAGGCGCTGTATGTAGCCGACGAGCTGTTCTTCACCGGCACCGCTGCCGAAGTTTCGCCCATTCGCTCTGTCGATAAAATTGTGATTGGCCCAGGTAAGCGCGGCCCGGTCACTACTGCGATTCAAAAGGCGTTCTTCGGCCTGTTCAATGGCGAAACTGAAGATCAATGGGGCTGGCTGGAATATGTATAAGGGGCAGTCAGCAGGTGGCAACTGGCAGCGTAGAAAACGCCCGATTAGTTCCTGTTGACGATTTCCTGCCGACTATCTTGATGGAGTATGGGTTGATGAGCACACCACGGACACTCTTCGAAAAAATCTGGGACGCCCACACAGTGCGGCCCGAGACACCCGAAACGCCAGCTGTGCTATATATTGATCTGCACCTGGTACACGAGGTTACTTCGCCGCAGGCCTTCACCGAGCTGCGCCAGCGCGGCTTGCAGGTACGCCGACCCAGCCAGACGCTCGGCACGATGGATCACTCGACGCCGACTACACCGCGTGGCCCCGATGGTATTATCCCCGTGACCGATGTACAGGCGGCTGCACAGCTTACTCAGATGGAGCAAAATTGTACCGATTTCGGTATTCCGCTGTTCAAGCTTGGCACGATCAATCAGGGTATTGTGCATGTGATTGGGCCTGAGCAGGGCCTGACCCAGCCTGGCATGACAATTGTGTGCGGCGATAGCCACACCAGCACGCACGGCGCATTTGGCGCGCTGGCCTTCGGTATTGGCACCTCCGAAGTCGCGCATGTGCTGGCGACGCAATGCCTGATTCAGAGCAAGCCTCAGACGATGGCGATTCGCGTCGATGGGCGGCTACAGCCCGGCGTCACCGCCAAGGATATTATCCTGGCGATTATCGCCAAGATTGGGGTTGGCGGCGGTACGGGCTACGTGCTCGAATATATGGGCACGGCGATTCGCGCGCTGAGCATGGAAGAGCGCATGACGATCTGCAATATGTCGATTGAGGGCGGCGCGCGCGCGGGCCTGATTGCGCCCGACGATACGACCTTCAACTATATTGCAGGCAAGCCGCGCGCGCCGCAGGGTGCTGCCTGGGATGCGGCAGTCGCTGGGTGGCGGCAGCTTCCCAGCGATGCAGGCGCAACCTACGACGCCGAAGTGACGCTCGACGCCAATACGCTCACCCCCATGATTACTTATGGCACTAACCCCGGTATGGGCATGCCGATTAACGGCCACGTACCCAACCCAAGCGAAATGAGCGACCCAAGCCAGCGGGTTGCACTCGATAAGGCGCTGCGCTACATGGATCTGCAGCCCGGCCAGGCGCTGCTTGGCAAACCAGTCGATGTGGTGTTCGTCGGCAGCTGCACCAACTCACGCATCTCCGATCTGCGCCAGGCCGCAGGCTTGATCAAAGGGCGCAAGGTAGCGCCGAATGTGCGCATGATGGTGGTGCCTGGCTCGCAGCGCGTGAAGCAGCAGGCCGAAGCCGAAGGACTGCATGAAATATTCAAGGAAGCTGGAGCCGAATGGCGCGAGGCGGGCTGCTCGATGTGTATTGCGATGAATGGCGACCAGCTGCAGCCTGGGCAGTACGCAGTGAGCACCAGCAACCGCAACTTCGAGGGGCGGCAGGGCAAGGGCGGCCGTACCTTCCTGGCATCGCCGCTTACCGCCGTGGCCAGCGCCGTTACTGGTGCTGTCGCCGATGCGCGCGAGCTTGTCAGTTAATGTTCACTCATTGGCCCGATGTGCAGCATGTTGTATCGTTACCTAACCATCGCTGGTGTTCCACTAACAGCGTAGAGCGCCAACATCAGAACACCAGCGATGAAAACGTACCGCCACATACCAGGAGTATCTATGGAACCAATTAAGGCGTTCGAAAGCCGGATTGTGGTACTGCCGATTGAAAACATCGACACCGACCAGATTATTCCGGCGCGTTATTTAAAGACAACGAACAAGTCTGGCCTGGGCGATGCGCTGTTCTCCGATTGGCGCTACAATGCCGACGGCAGCCCGAAAAACGATTTCGTGCTGAACCAGCCGGTTGCCGCAGGGGCTGAAGTGCT
>JAFEAS010000186.1:9734-20163 GCA_018266315.1 Chloroflexi bacterium SZAS-1
TTCAAGGCGGTGATCAGTACTTACTTCGCCGATATTTTCCGCAATAATGCGCTAAAAAATGGCCTGCTACCGATACAGGTTGATCAGGAGACCTACTACCAGCTCGCCAGTTTGTTTGAGGAAGATCCGAGCGCCACGGTAGCAGTTGACCTCGCTAGCCAGCAGGTGACACTGCCCGGCGGACAGAAAGTAGGCTTCCCCGTCGAACCATTTGCGAAGCACTGCTTACTAAATGGTGTGGATCAGCTCGGCTTTTTGATGACCGAGGATCCCAAGATTGCTGCGTATGAGCAAAGCCACGCTGCCCGAGTCGATACGCTTTCGTAGGACTGTTGCGAAGTATCCGGGCAGAGCGAGGGGCTATGGCACGCCGTATTATTTCAGCCAGCCGATATCTTATTCTCATTGCGGTGGTGGCGATCTTCTTGATTGCCACCGCACTGCTAATCTATGGAGCAGCCGAAACCTACACGTTACTGAACCGCCTGTTCAGTAGTGGCGGCGGTAAAGGCACTAAAACCCTGCTGCTCGGCGCGATTGAGCTTGTTGATCTGTTTTTGCTCGCCACGGTTCTGTATGTTATTGCGGTTGGTCTGTACGAGCTTTTCATCGACGATCAGCTACCCCTGCCAGAGTGGCTCGAAATTCGCAACCTCGACGATCTCAAACAAAAGCTGATTGGCGTGGTCGTCGTTGTAATGGCGGTTCTGTTCCTTGGACAGCTCATCTCGTGGGATGGGCAGCGCGACCTACTGGGCTATGGTGCAGCTGTAGCCTTAATTATTGCAGCACTCACCTTTTTTACCGGGCAGCAAAAGGCTAAGAATAAAGCCGCATATAAATCGGCTAATGGCCTACCCAAAGAGCCTGAAGCCTGACCAAAGGCTTGAGTGAGCAGCCCGTACAACACTTGCGTGAAGCGAATATTACAGGTATTATAGGAGGCGTACCATTTCCGAGCGAACTATCGCCCAGGATGAAGTGAAGTAGGTTTGTCGGCACCAATAAGCCGATCTGGCGGAGGCTGGCACCTTGGGTTGTGCTGCCTCTTTTTTGTTGGGCTGCATAAAGCCATAGTAGCGCTATACGCCAAGATAGTGATAGACCATTAGAGAATGAGTTAGAAAGGACATACGATGAGCGAGCGACGATCGTTGTTTGCATCACACTGGAGCGCCACACCGATTGCCCGCATTCTTCAGCCGATGCAGGAGTTTATTGATCACGAGCAGTCGAGTGGTATCATCCTGCTGGCAATGACTATCTTGGCGCTACTAATCGCGAATTCGCCGCTAGCGACAGGTTATTTTGCCCTGCTCGACACCAAAGTAGGTTTTGTAGCTGGCCCCTTCAAGCTAAAAGAAAGCGTATTACACTGGGTTAACGATGGCCTAATGGTGTTGTTTTTCTTCCTTGTTGGGTTGGAGATTAAGCGCGAGGTATTAGTGGGCGAGCTGTCGAATTTGCGTGCAGCAGCACTGCCAATTATTGCGGCGATTGGCGGCGTGTGCGTGCCAGCAGCTATCTTTCTGGCGCTCAATACTGGTGGGCCGGGAATGCAGGGGTGGGGTGTACCCATGGCAACCGATATCGCCTTTGCACTCGGTTGTATGGCGCTACTCGGCAGCCGCATCCCGTTCACACTGAAAATCTTTCTCACCGCCGTAGCAATCGTCGATGACCTGATTGCGGTGCTGGTGATTGCACTCTTCTACTCAAGCGGCATCAACGTTGCCGCGCTGGGGCTAGGTTTGGCCGTGCTGGCCGTGCTGTTTGGCGCGAACTTTCTCGGCATTCGCTCGCCCGTTATCTACATTGTGCTTGGGATAGTGGTATGGCTCGCGTTTCTGAAATCGGGCGTGCATGCAACTATTGCAGGTGTTCTGGTCGCACTTACCATTCCGGCTCGTAATCGCATCGATGCGCCGACATTCCTGGCGCGCGCGCAGGCGATCCTGTCACAATTTGACGCTAACGACCAGGAAGCAAGTCGTATGTTGACCGATGAACAACAGCAGAGCGCCGTGATTGAGCTCGAAGAAGCATGTGAGCAGGTTCAGGCTCCACTACAGAAACTCGAGCACTCACTCCACAGCTGGGTATCGCTATTGATTATGCCAGTATTCGCATTAGCAAACGCGGGGGTTGCCCTGGCTGGGAGCCAGCTTGGTGGCGAAGCTCTGCCCGTTGTGCTGGGCGTGGTGTTGGGCCTAGCCCTAGGGAAGCCGATTGGCCTCACCGCTGCCGCGTGGTTAGCCGTGCGCCTGGGCCTGGCCGATTTGCCGAAAGGCGTGAGCTGGTACCAAATGGTAGGCGTGGGGGTACTCGCAGGCATTGGCTTTACCATGTCGCTCTTCATCAGCTCGCTGGCCTTTGCTGAGCCAGCGCTCTTAGCCACTGCCAAGCTCGCAATCCTGATAGCATCGCTATTGGCGGGCGGCGCAGGCATGCTTATGTTTGTGCGCGCACCTGCACCCCGCGAGGCAGCGCTACCAGCCGCCGAGGCATAAATCAGGGCTTATGCCGATAAGCGCAGGTGCTTGCGGCAGCATACTCCTTCATCGCGTCTTCTTGGTGATGGTTTGTACTCTACGCAAGCCATCACCAGCAAGTGAAGCCATGGCGCGGGTAAGCTAACTTCCTACAATTATTGCTCACGATCATCCTGAATCAGCCGCTTGCCCATGCTCAGCACATCGTCTTCGTGGTAACCAAGCTGCTGGTAAAATGCAACGGCTGCGCTATTTGAACGGCGCACCTGTAAGTTAATCTTGGCACAGCCCAACGCGCGTAAGCGCTCTTCGGCAGCTGCAACCATGGCCCGGCCCAAACCCTGGCTGCGCAGCTCGGGCGCAGAAGCGAGGTAATTTAACCATCCGCGATGCCCATCGTAGCCCGCCATCACCGTGGCGACTACTGCGTCGCCGCAGGTACCAACTAAAAACAGTTCGGGGCGCACCAGCAGCTTACGCTGAATATCTTTTTGCGGATCGTTCCACGGGCGAATTAAATCACAGCGCGCCCATAATGCAATAACGCTCGCCTCGTCAGCAAGCTGAAATGGGCGAATTGATAGAGTTATATTCACAAGCTTTGCCTTCATTTCAAAACAGCGCTACTCCTAGATATAGGGTAGCATATGAAAAAAATACACGAATACACCGGCGCTTTGCTACAAGAAGCGCCGGTGCTGCCCTTGGCGATTGGGGCCAACTCAGGCTGTACGCAATAGCATCGAATACTACTTCTGCGATACTGGTAGGAAGGTTACACCACCGGGGATGAGCACAGTGAGCGACGGCGAGTACAACCGCAGCGTGCCGGTACCACCGTAGCGCTTGCCCAGGAAATAGAAGGTATGCGTACCCGCACGAATATTTGCCACCCCCGACAGCGCCAACGCGTGGTCTGTTCCATCACCGGCGTCGTTGTATACATTAATCCAGCGATCGAAGTCAGGCATACTTATAGTAGTATTATCGATAGCAAAGCTGAATTGTCCCTCCCACTCGTTGCCTGCGCCCGTCGCATTGAGGCCGCCTGAAGCATTGGCATCCAAAAAGGCGAAACCAGCACGCGGGGCATCGATGGTACACGAACGCACAATGGTAAAATCGCTTGTGTTATTCGTCCACAGATCCGAACCACTCGCGCTACATGTTTTCACAGTTACATTTGGCGTAGGGAAATACAGCACACTAAGCGACGGGTCGTAAAGCCGCACCGTGCCCGTACCACCGTAGCGCGCTGCCGCGAAGTAGAAAGTGTGTGCGCCAGCGGCAATGGTAGATACCAGCGACGTAGCGACTGATTCATCGGTGCCATCGCCGCTGTCGGTGTAAACATTAATCCAACGATCAGAGCTGGCGCTTCCGGTGGCCGCGTCAATACCAACACGGAAGCGGCCTTCAAATGGGGTATCGGCGAGACCGACGGAAGAGGTGCCGCTGACATACACAAAACCATTCTGCGGTACCTCTAACGTACATGAGCGAACGGTATCGAAACTGGACGATGTCGTATTCCAATCAATATTGCCGGTAACGCTACACGACTGTACGTCAGTCGCGGAACTTGGGAAATACAACACTGCCAGCGTCGGCCTATAAATCTGCACCGTGCCGGTGCCACCGTAACGTGTGACTAAAAAATAAATGGTGTGCGGGCCAGCGCTCACCGGCTGAATCATGGTATCGGCGACCGACTTATCGGTGCCATCGCCACTATCGGTGTAGATATTGACCCAGCGGTCGGTGGTGGTGTTGCCAACTGGATTGTCGATATTCAGCGCGAAGCGCGCCTCGTATGGGGTAACATCAATTGAAAGACCGACGGAGGCAGTGGCATCGACATAGACAAAGCCAGCTTCAGGAGCATTGAGTGTACACGAGCGAATCATTTGCCAACTTGTCGATGTTGTCGTCCAGCCACCACCGCCACCCGCGCTACAGGTGATGTAGCGCCAGCCAGTCGGGCTGGTAACCGCGGCCGGCGATGCTTCGGCTAGGCTCATTAACGCGGCACCTTTCGGCCCGGCTGCATCAATACCGCGGTGAGTTACACCAGCAAGATCGCGCGCAGGTGGCTTTGTAGCGTTCTTCGAGCCTGGCAGTGGTTGGTGGTTCGCCGTAGTGCCAATAGCACCAGGCTGGCAACTGGCCGACGCAGTTGTGCCTACCAAGGCTGGCTTACATTCGACAGGGCTTTCGCTCTCGGCACGAATCGTTGTTGTGGGGCCGCTCAAACTAGCCAGGGCGGCTAACAAGGCGAGGAGAGAGAGGAAAATGCCGACGCGCCGGAGGGGAATGAACTGAAAGTACATAGCCAGGCCTCCTTTTTGTCTGATGACGTTGCAGCGTCTGATTGTTTGTTGAGACTCCGTCGCTCTTCAAGTGTCAGTAAATAGTTTCCTTAACGAATATTACGTATTTAGAGATATTGAGGCTATTTTATGGAAGCGCAAGGTTTCCTTCCAACCTCAGCGCAATCTCAGCCTACAGGCCGCGCTAAGGGTGCTCCATGGCGATTAAGCTACATCCAGCTCTGACTTGTTAGGTGGAGGGGGGCGGCTGCGCCATCACCGAATTTCCCTTTCTGGCGCAGTACCTAGTTATGCTAAAAGTACCGTACCAGAACAACGATGTGATCATACGAAGTTAGCTAGAACCTGTGCCTACCCAAGCAACTGCTTCACTGTCCTAAGCGCGTCAACGGCCAGCGAATGCCCTACTCGTATGATGATGTACATATCTGGTACAACAGCGGTGGCGATGCGAGAGTGCGACAAAACGCCTCTACTTATTAAACGTATCAATCTGTGAGATTTCGTGGCAATGCGCGATATTCTTTGAGAAATTAGCGTGGGATTTGCTGCCGAGCGTTTGCAAGCCTGCGTTTGAAGCGGCCAGCAAAGAAATTAAATAGCAACACAATCAGGCATAGCCCGACGAAGAGGCCAATCCAGGTAGCGGCAAATGTCACCAGGTTCTTCCAGTGGTGCGTATGGGTCGCACCAATGAGTTGGGTATCACGCGGGTTATCAGCGCGGTACGCTACCTCAACACGGTCGCCCTGTGCGCCATTGAAGGTACCAGCATCGGCAGCATCCACCGCAAGTATCGCATCGGTTGCGCCCTGTGGGGTAAAAGTCAACTGAACAATATCGTATTGCTGTGGCACGTCAAAATCGGTATCCCACTTTGAGTCGCAGCTTCGGTAGCAAGGGAATGGGTCGATGTGCGTAATATGCTGCACTGCGCTTACCGTGGCCTGCGCGCGCAGGGGTTTAGCAGAAAGATCTTCCATTGCCCGCCACTGCTGGTAAATAATGAAGGTTGGGAGCACAATCGCAGCAATCATCACTACCGCAACAAGCAGTCCACAACCCAATGTATGCTTGCGCAGGCTCCAGGCAAGCACAATGAACAGCAGCAGACCGACGCCGCCAAGTAGCCAGGGTAACGGCACCAGATCGCGTGTAGTGATGCTCGCCAGCCGCACCACACTTACGCTGCGCCATAATGGTACAAGCCGTACCGGCACCAGCTGTTGCTCGTGCAGTGTATCGAACTGGGCGGCATTGAGCCGCAGGTTTGTATTCGCCTCGGCAGTGTCAATAGAAAACTCATCGCCACTGGGCGTGCCGCCATCGAGCCGGTAGCGCAGGGTGGTTGTAAATGTGTGCTGCCAATCCCCTTCTCTACGAATATCGACCGACTCGCTTTTCTTGATGATCCGCCCATTCGCCGCTTTACCAGCGCTATCGATATAGAACGAGCCACCGAAAACAACGCCTAGAACTATCAACAGCATTAAAATAACAGGAAATGCGCCTGATTTAATGCCAATGATGTTGCCGATGAGTTTGGCAATGCCTATGAGCACCATAGGCACTGCCACCGCGAGCAGCGTTGTCAGCAACAGAAACCCAAAATCGTTAGCTGTCGCGCCGATATTCATGGAAAGGCCCCCTTACTGCTCGCGTCTTACAATCGTGCCAGGGCCTCGCGGGCTGCACGCTCGCCCGATTCAATCGCACCATCCATATAGCCATTCCACACCTGCGCAGTTTCGGTGCCTGCCCAGATGATTGGGCCAACCGGCGCACGCAAGGCATCGCCATGGCGGGTGAGCGCCCCAGGTGGCAACACACCCACATAACAGCCCGCGCTCCATTGCTCGCTCGCCCAGCTTTGATCGAGATAGGCTGCTGGCTGAGCAGCCTGGGGGCCAAAGCAGCGTACTAGCTGCTCGCATACCACTCGGGCGCGTTCGGCGCGTGGGCGCTCGGCCCAGGTATCGGCCGCACTGCCAAGGATGAAAGCGACCAGCGCACCATGTTCACCAGTAGGCGGGCTATCGTCGAAAACCATGCGCACCGGGCCATCGTCGCACAGGGCAGTGCCCGAAAATCCGCTGGTGCGCCAGAAAGGGCGCTGGTACGCCAGCAAGCACTTAATCACTCGCCCCATCGGCATAGCGGCTGTAAGTTGCTGACGTGGGCGTGGTAGTGCCGGAGAGTAGTTGATTTCACCTGCTATGGTGGGGGGAATAGCGACAATCGCCAGCCGCGCGTGGTAGCGACCAATCGCTGTGGAAACAGTAACGCCCTGTTTGCCATAGTCAATCGCGGTAACCGGGGCATTGAGCACAACTCGCTCGCCCAGCTGCGCGGCCATACGCTGCGATAGCTGCTGCGCGCCACCAACCAGGCGATCCTGTTGCGCGCCGCGTTTAATCTCGCTGAGCGACATCAGCCCACCGCCCGAATGGACATAGAAGAGAAAGAACAAAAACGATAGCTCTTCAGGCTCGGCGGCGAAGATTGCGTTGACCGCGATGCGCAGAACGGCTCGCGCATCAGCGCGGCGCACCTTGGTGCCAAGCCACTCGCCGACAGTAAGCGCATCCCACTCGGCAGCCCGCAGCGCAGATGCAGGATCATCGAGTGGCACGGTACGCGCCAGCCGGTCGATCTGCATAATAGCAAGCTGGAGCTGGGCCAGCCCAGCAAGCGGTAGCGCCGGGATGGTGCCGCGATAGGTACCGCGCTGCCCACCCAGGAGCAACACATTTTTACCGCGATGTGCTTGCGGGCAGGTTACTATGCCAAGCTCACGGGCTAACGCCAGCACACGATGTTGGGTTGGGCCGACCCATTGTGCGCCCAGATCGATCGTATCATTCAGGAGGGGGTGGCTGAGTGTGCGGCCACCCACGCGGTCGCGCGCTTCGAGCACCTGGACATTCACACCCTGCCTAGCCAGCTCGCGGGCGGCATAGAGCCCGGCCAAACCCGCCCCTACTACAAGCACGTCGGCGGAGCGTTTACCCGCCAGCCGTTGCCGGATCGCTCGGATCATACGGAGCCCTTTGCTAGCGCCACCGGGCGCATATGCTTCGGTGCGACTACGTAGTTTCGTCCTTTGCCTTCAATATCTATGGGACTTTCACTTACTTGTTTATGTGCCTGCGGCAGCACGGTGCTTTTTTCTTTTTTCTTGGTGATTTTTGCGCCGAGCGCAAAAATCACCAAGAAAATAAAGAATCTGCTTGAGTAAGCGAAAGCCCTAATCTATACTAGCAGGTTGGCCTACGCAGCGTCAACCGACGTTGGTATGGGCAGCTACCCAGGCGCATTCTTTTGCTTTCTCAGCTTGCGCTTTACTACGCCTATTCATAATCAATGTGTCCGCTTCCTTGGTTTTGCTGGTGCGGCGAAGCTGCCCCCAACATACAACGAACGATGCAGCAAATTTAGCGCCATTACAAGCATAGTCGGCTTTCCTAGCCTACAAGGAAAGCCGACTATATAGAGCTGCGATTCAGCTGTGCCGCGCCGTGCGCTTATGCGCGCATTGTGGGCGATAGTTGTTGTTATGCCTGATCAAATGCTCGTTGCAAATCGGCGATCACGATCTTTTTCATTTGCAGCATCGCATTGGTCGCTGCCAGAGCGTTCTTCCTAGCGGGGCTGCCAAGCAGTTCGCCCAATTGCTTGGGGACGATTTGCCAAGAGAGGCCAAACTTATCCTTGAGCCAACCACATTGCTCAGCCTCGGGAACCGCTGAGAGGCTATTCCAAAAGTGGTCGACTTCGTCTTGATCTTCGCATTCTACATAGAAAGACACGGCTTCGTTAAATTTGAAGATTGGGCCGCCATCGAGCGCCATAAACCGTTGACCATGAAGCTCAAAGATGGCAGTAAGAACCTTACCTTCCATCTGTTCTGCCCCTGGCACTTCCATGCCCGGCTCGTAGCGGGCAATGCTGATAATCCTGGAATCCTGCCTTTTATGCGGTGAGGTATTGAAGACAGTGATATAGAAATTAACAGCCTCCTCGGTCTCTTTATCGAACCAAAGCGATGGTACGATCTTCTGTACGTCGTTCATTTCTGTGCACTCCTTTCAAGTGAAATAACAGCCGATGAACTAAATAAATTAACGTAGTATTTACCTAACGCTTGAAATGACGTGTAGTGACGCACCGGCGCGGAAGTGTAAGCGTACCACGCCAGCAAGCAACAAAACGGCATGCATTTGAAAGAAGATGTTAGGAAGATTTTATATTGTAGCGACGCCGCTCGCTATTGTATCCAGGCGGCGGTACGAGGATTCCATACCCTGGTCCATGCCACTTGAGAGGAGCATCGCGCGAACTTCCTTGGAGGGCAAGGACATGCGAACCGTGATGGTAGTTTCTGCATTCGTTTCTACAAACGTCGTTCTCACGTGGTTGTCAGGGGTCGGTTCTGGAAGGTGCATTCGTTCCACGTGCTCAATCGAAGTGTATGGCTCTAACGCAATATATTCGCCGGTCAGGTAGAAGCCTGGCTTGCCAGGCCGCGCCCATTCGTAGCGAATTTTGCCACCGGGTTTTGGCTCGCTAATGCAAACAGGCATAGTATAGCCTTCGGGGCCAAGCATCCATTGTTGAATCAGCGCAGGTTCTATATGGGCGCGATACACAAATTCAGCCGGAGCTTTAAACGTT
Source organism: Chloroflexi bacterium SZAS-1 (assembly GCA_018266315.1). Taxonomy (GTDB): domain Bacteria; phylum Chloroflexota; class Chloroflexia; order Chloroflexales; family Roseiflexaceae; genus Kouleothrix. The sequence continues at coordinate 19,231 of JAFEAS010000186.1, forward strand.
CGCGTGACGATGATGTGATTGTCGCCATCCAATGCTAATTCCAACTTGCTCATTTCTCTCCCTTCATTGTCAACAGCAGCGCATCGAGACGCTGATAGTTGTGCTCTATACTCTTCCTCAGCTGGCTTAGCCAGATTTCCAGATCATCAATGACACTCACGTCGAGCCGGTAAAGCCGTCTCGTTCCTTCGCTTCGCTTTACAACAATTCCCCCATCCGAAAGAACTTTGAGGTGATGCGAGATAGTTGGCTGCGACAATCCAAACGGAGCAGCGAGCTCATTGACACTCAGCTCGTGCCTGGCTAAGTGCTCAACGATTGCGCGTCTGGTCGGATCTGCGAGTGCAATGAGGGTTTTGTCTACATCCATATTTTTATATTCATCTATATAGATAATATTCTATATTATATCGGGCGACTTGTCAACCCGGTGCTGGCTCTATGTATTTTGGTGCAGCCCCCGCGCCAAGGGTGTGTTGTTGCTTTCCCAGATCGCGCTTTACGGCACACATTCATCACTCATACACGTTCGCGGTGGGCGTTTGTAGCCTGCGGCAGAACGAGCCAGCAACGCGGACAACCGTGAAACGCGTGGTACAAACAGATGGTCGGCTTTCCCATCCTACCGGAAAGCCGACCATCTTAGGGTGCTTTTCAGCTGTGCCGTGCCACGCGCTCACGAAAGTGGTGTAGTTGATGCGAATGATCAAACCCTTCCAAGCTCGGTCAAATTCCACAGGCGGTAGCACGAACCAGCTAGAAACTCAGGCTAAGCCTTCTGGGTTTTTCAAAACTGTCGCCAAAAGATCAATCTGCCCAATATGATGGGTGGCATGAAGAAGATTGCGTAGGATGGCCTTGACGACGCTGTGCGCCTCGCCGCGGATGTAAACAGTTTTGGCAAAATCTGCTTCGGTGAGCGCTTCGAGGCTG
>JAFEAS010000187.1 GCA_018266315.1 Chloroflexi bacterium SZAS-1
CGCCTTGAAGAAGGCGTGCGTCAGCAGGTGGAAAATACCCGCCACCCAGCCGCCAATGCCGAGCGCTGCTACCATAAAGCCCAGTTGCGAAAGCGTTGAGTACGCCAGAATGCGCTTGATATCGAACTGGCCTACCGCAATCAGCGCCGCGAACAGGGCAGTAAATGCGCCAATAATCGAAACGGCCAGCAGCGCCGGGCCACCATCGGCCTTGAAGATTGGGTAGGTGCGGCCCACCAGGAATACACCCGCCGCCACCATCGTCGCCGCGTGAATCAGCGCCGAAACCGGAGTTGGCCCTTCCATTGCATCGGGCAGCCACACATGCAGCGGGAACTGTGCCGACTTGCCAACCGTACCGCAGAACAGCAGCAGCGCAATGCCGGTGGCAACGCTAATCCCCAGCGAGTTGGTCGTGCCGCCGATATGCGCCAGGAACTCAGGGTTAAAAATCTGCCCCTTGGCCGTGCCGAAATCGAGCGAGCCAGCCTGAGTCCACAGGTAGGCCATGCCCACCATAAACAGCACATCGCCCACACGCGTGGTAATGAACGCCTTCATTGCCGCCTGGCGCGGGGTAATCTGGTTGGGGTTGGGGTAAACCTTATCGTACCAGAAACCAATCAGCAGGTACGAGCACAGGCCCATCAACTCCCACGCCATGAAGAACAGCAGCAGGTTGCTCGAAAGCAGCATCAGCAGCATCGAGGCCGTAAACAGCGAGATAAATGAGAAGAAGCGCGATTGGCGTACATCGTGGGCCATATAGCCCATCGAGAACAGGTGAATGCAGGTTGAGGCGATCGTCACCATCACCAGCATCGCAGCCACCGCCGGGTCGATGTAATAGCCCATGGTGAAGGCCACATCGCCAGCAGCAGGTGCCCAGCGGAAGGTGCGGACAATATTCGCCTCAGGGAAGGTAAACGCCGCCTCACCTTCAGCCGAAGCAGCCTCGCCTTCGGCGGCATGCCCTTCCGCGCTGGCAATCGTAGCCGCGCCATCTTCACCAACATGCACGCCCTGATACACCTCGGCACCCACGCCCAGCGCAATCACCGTTGCGACAACCATGAGGCCAATTGCCACCCAGCCACTCAGTGTTTTGCTCATCCGCACGGGCGTGAGCGTAATAATTGCAAACCCCAGTAAGGGCAGCAGTGGAATTAGCCAGGCATATTGCAGGAAAAAGCCCATCGCGACCTCGTATAGTTATGTACGCAGAGGGTAAAAGGTAAAACTCGAAAGGCAAAACTGTGAATAAAGCCTTTTACTTTTGCCTTTATCCCTTCAAGGAGTCAACCTCGTCGGCGTTCACTGTCAGGCGCGTGCGGTAAATCGCAATAATCATCGCCAGACCCACGGCGGCCTCGGCTGCCGCTACGGTGATAATAAATAGCGCAAAGACCTGCCCGGCTACAACATTTGGCTCCAGGTAGCGCCAGAACGCAATCAGGTTCAGGTTTACTGCATTGAGCATAAGCTCAACGCCCAGCAAAATACCCACCGTATTGCGGCGCGAGAGCGCACCAAACAGGCCAATGCAGAACAGACCGGCTGCAACCGCCAGAACCCAGGGCAACGGCACAGCGTCAACCATATTCATAGGGTAACCTCTTCAGGACGGGCAACAGACGATTTATTCCGATGTTTCGCTGGCGTGCGTTGTAGGTGCTAAGCGCAACGATTCATTCCGCTGACGGCGCTGCTCAACTTCTTCGGCCAGGGTAAGCACACGACGGCGCGTCGAACGCTCCTCAAACGCAATCACAATTGCACCAATGAGCGCCACCAGCAGCAACACCGAGGCCACTTCAAAAGGCAGCAAATACTCGCGCATAAACGCAGTACCGATTTCCACCGTCGAGGCAATGCTTATTTGCGCGCCACTGGGCTGTACCGCCCATTCGTAGTTAAACACGGTTGGCACAATCAGCACGCCAAACAGCGCTGCCGCAACAATCAGCGCAATCCACCAGCGCTTATACAGCTGGCGCACGCCCTCACCAGTGACATGCCGCGTCAACATAATTGCAAACAGCACAAGAATTGAGATTGCGCCAACATACACCAGCACTTGCACAATCGCAATAAACTCGGCTTCCATCAGCAGATACATTGCCGCCACGCTGAAAAACGAAGCAATCAGCCACAGCGCCGCGTGAATAATATTCTTGACGGTCACCACCATCACCCCGGCGGCCAGCGTAAATGCCGCCAGCACGACGAAAATGACCATAATCAGAATATTCATGGTTCTATCCTTGCTTCCAACATATCAGCGCCAGCGCGCCAACCCACCAGCGACACAGGTGTGTACCAGCCTTATGGCAGCGACGCGGTGCCAAACGCCTGGTCGCGCGCCAGGTCGGCTGGTGTTTCGCCAGCCGGGCGGCGATTCACATTCAACAGCCAGAAGAACGCGCCAGCGTTAATGATCGCGGTGAGCACAAAGCCCACCAGTTGGCGCAACACTGGCGAGTTCCCCAGCCACCCCAGCGGGTTGATGCCGCCAACCGTGAACACCCACGGATTCTGTGTGCAATCGCCGGTACACCACAGCATAATGGTGAGCCATAGCGCCGCGCTCAGGATGTTGATCAGTGCCAGCGGCAGCAGGAACTTCCACGCGAAGGCCATCAGCTGATCCATACGCAGGCGCGGGAAGGCGCCACGTAGCCAGATCATCACAAAGAACAGGAACCAGGCTTTTGCACCAAGCACCACCGCCGAAGCCAGCGCACCAATTGGCGGTGCAATACTAATCAACTGCGGAATACCGGGGAAGTTCCAGCCGCCCAGGAAGATAATTGATGCGACCATCGAGAGCGCATAGTTAAACAAGAACTGGCCCATATAGAATACAGCGAACTTCATGCCGCTATATTCAGTCATGTAGCCCGCCACAATCTCCGAGTCGGCCTCGGGAATGTCGAACGGCGTGCGCTCACCTTCTGAAAGGATGCAGATGAAGAAGATCATAAACCCTACCAGGCCAATTGGCGTAAACACAAACCAGCCAAGGCCCAGATCCGGGATAACATCTTTGAGCGTATTCCCGAGAATAGGCAGGCCACCCTGCAACTCGGTGTATTTATTCAAGTTCATGGTGCCAGTAAACAGCACCATCGAAAGCAGCGCAATCACCGCCGGGATTTCGTAGGAAACCATCTGCGCCACGGCACGCATCGCGCCCAGCAGCGCAAACTTGTTGTTCGAACCCCAGCCGCCCATCATCAGGCCCACTGCCGAAATCGACGAGACCGCGATGACGAACAGTACGCTTACATTTATATCGACCGGCGATAGGCCATAGCCCCAGGGAATAACCGCGAACAAGAAGATAACCGGCCCGGTGGCAACCAGCGGCGCAATCAGGTGCACCCACTTGTCGGCGGCGCGTGGCGTAATATTCTCTTTGGTAAACATCTTTACGCCATCGGCCACCGCTTGTAGCAAGCCAGCCGGGCCTACCCGGTTCGGGCCGAGCCGATCTTGCATACGCGCCACGATGCGCCGCTCGAACCAGGTCATCATCATAAACGTCACCGGGGTGACGATCAAGATCACCGTGGTGCTGATGAGAAACGCGATGAGCGAGACGATCCAGCTCGGGCCGAAGATATTTTCTAGAAATTGAAGCATAGGTCTCTATCCTACATAGGGCTGCTGTTAGCCACGCCGCGCCAGGTTACCGCTGCGAATTGACTTCAGCCGCTCAACCTTATCTTCGGCCATGGTCGTGTTGGCCGGCACCCCACCCAACAAATTATCGGCGCTGAAGGGAATGCCACCGCTCGATACGGGCCGGGCCGCGGCCACAGCAGCAGGTGCTTCCGCTACATCGTCAGTATCAGCTGTCGCCAACACTTCCTCGGCCTCAGCCGGGGCCGCGCCGCCAGCCTTCGCCACGTTCGCCGCACGGATGGAGAGCAGGCGCGCCAGCTTCTCTTCCGACATATTTTTGCCTGGGGCCGCCATCGGCATTGCGGTCTTGACCGCAACTGGCTTGGCCACGCCAGCCGCCGGTTTCGCTGCTGCTGGGGCGGCCTTCTTCGGCGCAGTTGCCGCGCGCGGCGAAAGGCCAATCGAACCCGAGCGGCGCTTGATGTTGCCCTGGAGCTTCTTGTACGCGCCGTCCTTCACTTCGGCCCACCTGGTCGGCGCAATCGTCTCGTAGTACGAAACTGGCCGGTCGAGGTCGGCTTTGCGCACCGTCATACCTGCACGGTCGTCGGTTGCCAGCTCGAAGTCATGATCCATCTTAATCGCATCGAACGGGCACACTTCGGCACACAGGCCACAGCTCATGCAGGCATCGTACTCAATCATAAACTCAGCCACCGCCGGTACTGGCTTGCCAGTGGTTGGATCGACCGCCTGCGTCATATGGATGACCTGAGGCGGGCAAATACGCTCACACTGGAAGCAGGATGTACACAGCTCCTGGCCGGTTGTATCATCAAATAATAAAATGGGGAAGTTACGGAATGCCTCGGGCATTGCCAAGCGCTCTTCCGGGTATTGCACCGTAAACACGCCCGAGGTCTCGTCGGGGGTTTCGAGCTTTTTGGTAAATGCGCTGAAGAAGTGGCGAATCACCACATCCAGGCCGGCGATCATTCCCTGACCGGCACGTAGTTTCGGCTGGCCGCGATCGACGACGTAGGCCTTGCCGCGGTCAAACTCAACGGTCATCGATCCACCTCGCCTAGCACAATATCGATACTTCCAAGAATAACCACCACATCGGCAACTTTATGCCCACGGCACATATCGCCAATCGGCGTAAGGTTAATGAACGAGGGCGCGCGTACTTTGTAGCGGTAGGGGCGCGCCGAGCCGTCACTCACGATGTAAAAGCCCAGCTCGCCCTTCGGCGTTTCAACCCGGCCATACACATCGCCAACCGGCGGCTTCAGCGCCTTTTGCTTGCCGATACTTGCCATTGCAGGATTGATATGGCCGCCAGTTGTATCGGGCAGACGCTCAATCACCTGCTGCACAATCCGGTAGCTCTGGCGCATCTCTTCGATCCGCACCAGGAAGCGATCGTAAATATCGCCAACCGAACCGATTGGCACGTCGAAATCCAGCTCGTTGTACACACTATATGGCTCGGCCTTGCGCACATCATAGGGAACACCCGAAGCGCGCAGCACCGGCCCGGTGACGCTGTACGACGCAGCCACTTCCTTCGGCAGAATACCGACACCCTCCGAGCGTAGCAGCAGAATTTCGTTTTCGCGCAGCAGCCGCTCAGTTTCATCAAAGAAGGTTGGCAGTGCCTTCATCAAATCGTTCAGCAACGGCATAAAATCGGGCGGCAGATCGCGCACAATTCCGCCGAAACGGAAATAATTGCACATCATACGCGCGCCGCTCGCCATCTCAAACAGGTCGAGAATTTTCTCGCGCTCGCGCATACCAAACGCCAGCGGTGTCTGCCAGGCACCCATGTCGTTGATCATAAAGGCGACGGCGGCGGCATGGTTAAGAATACGTGTCAGCTCAGCCATCAGCACGCGAATATAGTTAGCACGCTGCGGCACTTCAATACCAGCCAGCTTCTCTACGGCAATCGCCAGGCCAAAGTTATTCGCCATCGAATTGAAGTAATCGAGGCGATCGGTGAAGGGCATCATCTGAATGTAGGTTGAAACCTCGGCCAGCTGCTCGTGATTACGATGCAGGTAGCCAAACACCGGCTTCAAGTCTACAATCGTTTCGCCATCAACCGTAACGACCAGCCGGAACACACCGTGCGTCGACGGATGCTGCGGGCCGATATTAATCTGTAGCTCTTGTGTCTTTAGCATAGCTGTCAGCAGTTGGCATCGACAGTTGGTAGTCGGCAGTTCTAGGCTGCCCGCCCCCAACCAGCGATTGCATACTGGCTACTCCTCTCCGTCGCCGAGATACTTATCGCCCTGCTTAGGAAAGTCCTTGCGCATTGGGAAGCCTTCGAACTCATCCCACATATACACGCGCTTCAGGTTTGGGTGGCCGGGAAAATCGACCCCATACAGATCGAAGGCTTCGCGCTCTTGTAGATCGGCACCCGGCCAGAAAGGTGTGATCGAAGGCACCACCGCTCGTTCGCGCGGCACGCGGGTTTTCAATGCCAGCGGCGCGCCACCTTCAAGGTGCAGGAAGCGATACACCAGCTCAATAACCCCATCGGCCAGGTAATCGACCGCTGTAAGATCGGTAAGGAATTCGAAGCCCAGAGTATCGCGGATATATACAGCCACTTCTGGGATGCGCTCGGCCAGCACTACGACATCGTTCGTCGCCAGTAAGTCAGGCGGGCCTTCCTCATGCTTTTTACCCTTCGCCGGGGGCGTGCTATCGTGGCCGTTATGCGCTGGTTGCACTTTGGGCCGCTCGGGCGCAACCACACCGGGAAGGTCGCGGGTGAAGCGCTCTTTCAGCTCAGCACTGCTGATATCAGGCACTGGGCACCTCCACCTTGCGCTTCAGGTCGTCGGCCGCAATTTCGGGGGCAACGCCTACCGCCTTGTTCGGGCCTTCCAGCTGAACCGAGTCGTCCATAATTGGGAAGGTACGAACCAGCTCAGGGTGCTCGATTGCTCCGGTGCGCTCTTCGCCCTGCATCGGCGAGCTATACGGACTCAGCAGCGGCAGGCCACCCACCGGGTCAATCAGCTTACCGTCGATCTCTAGCCCTTGCTTGCCGAAGGTTGGCACCGGGAAATCTTTCGCTTCGCGCTTGCCATACCAGCGCACCCGGTTCAACTTCTGATCATCGATCTGGGCTTGCAGAGTCATCAGCGCGTGTAATAGCGCTTCAGGGCGCGGCGGGCAGCCGGGAATATACACATCGACCGGAAGAAACAGGTCGATACCGCGCAGCACGTTATAGCCATCACGGAAGGGGCCACCCGAGGTTGCGCATGCACCCATCGAGATGACATAGCGTGGCTCGGGCATCTGGTTATACAGGCGCACAACCTGGGGAGCCATCTTCTTCGTCACAGTGCCTGCAACAATCATTAAGTCGGCCTGGCGGGGCGAAGCGCGGAACATCTCGGCACCAAAACGTGCCAGGTCGTAGCGCGAAAGGCCAGTAGCCATCATCTCAATTGCGCAACAGGCCAAACCAAAGGCCATCGGCCACACCGACGACCGGCGGCCCCAATTGTAGAAGCGATTGATGGTAGATAAAAACACACCCTGCTGTTCAAGCTCAAGCTGTGTATCGTGCTCGTTCGCCATACTTACACCTTAGTTAGAAGGTTGGGAGATTCTCATTGGGCTAAACCTAGGCCGATCACCGGTGGTCGCCAGGTCTACACCCATTCCAACGCGCCCTTGCGCCAGGCATATACCAGGCCACCAATCAGAATAAACAGGAAAATCGCCATTTCAACCAGGGCAAACAGCCCCAACTGATTGAAGGCAACTGCCCAGGGATAGAGGAACACTACCTCGATATCGAACACCACGAAGGCCAGCGCATATAGGTAATATTGCACCTTGAACTGCACCCAGATATCACCGATCGCTTCCAGGCCACATTCATATGTATCGAGCTTTACCTCGGTGGGGCGCGATGGCCGGAGGAAGTAAGCGCCAATGAGTGGGAGGATCGGGAACGAGGCAGCAGCAATGAAGAAGACGCCAATGAACGCATAGTGAGCAAGCACAGCTGCACTCCTTGTGATACACAGCCGCCGGTGCAGCGGCCTGGCTTCACGATCAAGTACGCGGGCGCTCACACATTTGAATATGCCAACAAGCGCCCAGTGGCCTCGGTTACGCTTTCAACCCACGCACATACGAACTGCGCACGCAGCAGCGCACAGCCACATATTGCAAATTGGTTAAGGCCAAGCGACTTTGATAAGTATATCACAGATGAATTGGGCGTGCAAACACAGCGAGGGTTTAGAGCACTATGCAGGGGCCTGCTGGTGAGTTAGCGAATGATGCGCATTTCAACCCGGCCAACCCGAATAACATCGCCTTCTTCAACGGTGGTCGCATCGCGTACCTCAATTTCGTTGACAAAGGTGCCATTAGTGCTATTCAGATCTTCGAGCACCCAGGTATTGCCCTGAAGCTCAAGCCGGGCGTGCTGTGAGGAAAGAAATGAGTCGTTGAGCGCGATTTCAGAATTTTCCATGCTGCGCCCAATAATATTGCTGGGGCCAAGCGGGAACGTTTTGCCCGTAGGCACGCCGCTAGTACCGGCACGAAGCACCATGAGTTGGCCGTAAGGGCTGGTTGTACTTGCACTGGCGGCCTGCCCACCACTACGCAGATCGCGCATGACAAAGCGCAGCACCTGCCATAAAAAGAAGTAGAGCAGCAGCACCACGGCCACGCGCAACAGTAAAATCAGAATATCGAGCGAAAAATTGGTGAAATCAAACATATATGATGCTGCACCTACAGCTTGAACGCCAGGCTAGCTTTCCTTAAAGATAAGCTCCAAGCCACCCAGCGAGATCGTGTCGCCGTCGCGCAGGGCCTTCTCTTCGATCTGTTCGCCATTAATAAAGGTACCATTCGTCGAACCAAGGTCGTTGATCCAGAACCGGCGCGCGCGATAGCGCAGCTGGGCGTGGTGGCGCGAAACCCGGCTATCTTCCAGGATAATATCATTGTTCAGCCCGCGCCCAACCGTCAGTTGCGTACTTTCCAGCGGAATAACCTGCCGACCGTTTGGCGTGTTTAACAACAAGCGAGTGCGCGATTGAGTAGCCACGGCTGGGGCAGGCTGAAACACCTGCGTATGCGCCACTTCAGGTGCCGCTGGCGCGCTGCTTGTTTCGGCCACAACTTGAATCGTGTGGCGCGCCACACCGGCGTCGGCGCTCAACTCTACCCGTGGATGTTCGAGCATCGTAAAATTACGCTCCTGAGCCAGGTCGGCCAGGTAGTTCGCCATCTCGCGCTCCATCTCGCCTCGGATCGGCTGAAACGCCGCGAAATCCTGTGGGTTGAGAAATGCGCGGTAGAAGTTGGGTACAATCACACGCCGCACGCTGATGGTTTGCTGCGTTTCCATCGCGCGTTCAAGGCGCTTGGCGATCTCGGCAGGCTGCACCGGGCTGCGAAACAGGCGTGCGACCGAGCCTTCAACCATATTTTCCATGAAGGATTCGAAACGGGCCAGCGCCGACATCGTTACTCCTGTTGTGTGTCCGGTTGTTTGTGCGCAACGACACAGCTATTGTACCATGAACCACACTCTCCGAACCACACTCTCCGCGACTATTGGCGCTGACGGGCTTGCGCATAATCGCAGTGCTCACGCAAGGTGCAATCCTCACAACGCGGGCGCTCCCATACGCAGATACGCTGGCCGTGGCGCAACATGTTCAGGTGGAAATTCCACAGAACATCGGCATCGAGCGGGAGCTGCGCCGCCAGCAGGGTATGTGCCTGCTCGGCGTTTACCTTCGGCCCAATCAGGCCAATCCGCCCGCTCACGCGATGCACATGCGTATCGACGGGCAGCACCGGCTGGTGAAAACAGAACAGCAGCACTAATGAGGCGGTTTTCGGGCCAACGCCGGGCAAGCGTTCGAGCCACGCTAGCCCTGCTTCAGGTGACAGCCCGCCCAGAAAATCAATGGTGGGAGCGCCGCGCTCAGCAATAATTTGCTGCAACACCGCCTTAATACGTGGCGCTTTGGCCTCGGCGAAGTTCGCAGGCGCAATCGCGATAGCGATATCGGCAGGGTCAGCGGCGGCGATCGCCTCCCAGCTGCCAAACTTGCTCCATAGCTGGGTAAACGCTTTTGCCTCGTTTGCCCCGGTGGTGCGATGTGAGAGCATCGTAGAAATAAGCTCGTGCAGCGGCTCGCGGCGCGGCACCCAGGGACGAATACCATATGCCTCGCCCAGCAGCCGGTAGATCAGCATAGCGCGCGTATCGCCAGCCGCGTGGGTAAGAGGTGGCGCGGCCCTGCTTGCTTTCGCGTTGGTCATTGTTGGGTGCTCCTCAGTAACAGGGTGTTTTTCATAATTTACTCTACCATAGCATGTAAAAAGCGGAGGGCATATGCTGCCCTCCGCCAGTACGTCTATTGCCCGATTCAACCCTAATTTCCGCCGAGCAAACTGCCAAGATCGATGCCCGAGCCGCCACTACTACTTGAACCCGATGCACGCGGCAGATATTCGGCAATTGCCTTGGCCAGGTTCATCGTTGGCATGGTTTGCAGCCATACGCGGCCTGGGCCTTGCAAGGTGCCTAGGAACAATCCCTCGCCACCGAAAAGAATATTGCGGAAGCCCTTCATCATCTCAATATCAAATGTCACCGTAGGCTCGTACATCGCCACGTGGCCGGTATCAACCTTCAGCATCTGGCCGGGGCCAAGGGTATATTCCATAATCTCACCATCGAGGCAGACAAACGCAACCCCTGGGCCGGTAAGCTTCTGCATAATAAAACCCTCGCCGCCAAAAAAGCCAGCGCCGAGTTTCTTGCGAAAGTGAATATCCATCTGGACGGTTTTCTCGGCACACAGAAAAGCCTGTTTCTGGGCAATCATCTGCTGGCCTGCCGCCAGGTTCACCGGCACGATCTTACCGGGAAAATCGGATGCGAAGGCAACTATGCCTTTGCCACCCTGGCTGGTGTATTCCACCAAAAACATCGATTCGCCCGAAACTGCTCGTTTGAACATGCCACCCAGTCCGCCACCGCGCCCACTGGTTTGCATCGCAATGTTGCCGCTCATCCAGGCCATACCGCCACTTTCAGAATACACCGTCTCACCAGGATCGAGCTCCATAATCACAGCCTGGAGCGTCGTGCCGATGATCTGGTATTCCATGCCTGTGGTGCCACGCCCACGCATGGTTACATTGGGGTCGGGCAGATCGAGCCGCTGGCCGGGCTGGTTGGTATATTCACTGGGGTTTGTCATAGCAGGTTCTCCAGCGGGTGCTGCTGCGGGGGATGATGGGGCAACAACAACCGGCGTACCACATTTAGTGCAAAAGCGGGCGTTCGGGGCAAGTTCGGAATCACACGTCGTACAACGCACCTTCTTACTCCTTCTATTGCATCTACGGGCGGTTAGCCGCGCCGATGGGGCAAACACAGCGCAAGGGTAACCGCATCACCTACACAGTACGACCCGGCCCAAGCAGAAGTTGCATATACAACACATGATCCGCAAAAGACGGCCTATTGAGTACCTTGTGGCACTCCGACACGCTCTCACGGATCATGTTGAAGCAAACCGATGAATTAGTTGCCTTTGGTCAGCGTCGCCAGGAATTCTGGATTGTTGCGCGTTTTCGACATACGCGTCAGCACAAGCTCGGTACCCTCGTTCTCACCCAGCATACTCACCATGCGGCGTAGCGTCCACACCTGGCGCAGGCTATCGCCAAGTAGCAGCTCTTCGCGGCGTGTACCCGAGCGGGTAATATCGATGGCAGGGAACACGCGCTTCTCGGCCAGCTTACGGTCGAGGTGCAGTTCCATATTGCCCGTACCTTTGAATTCCTCGTAGATCACATCATCCATGCGGCTGCCTGTATCAACTAGACAGGTAGCGATGATGGTGAGTGAGCCGCCATTCTCGATATTACGCGCGGCACCAAAGAAACGCTTGGGCGGGTAGAGCGCCACCGGGTCGATACCGCCAGAGAGGGTGCGCCCGCTGGGCGGCATATCGAGGTTGTAAGCGCGGGCGAGGCGGGTAATCGAGTCCATCAGAATGACGACATCCTGCCCACCCTCAACCAGGCGCTTAGCCCGATCCAGTGTCATTTCGGCGACTTTGGTATGATCTTCTACTGGCTCATCGAAGGTAGACGAGATGACCTCACCTTTCACCGAGCGCCGCATATCGGTCACTTCCTCGGGCCGCTCGCCAATCAGCAACACCATCAGGTGAACATCGGCGTGGTTCGAGGTAATACCATTGGCAATCGACTTGAGCAGCAAGGTTTTGCCCGCCTTGGGTGGCGAAACGATCAAGCCGCGCTGGCCGCGCCCGATTGGAGCGATGAGATCAACCAGGCGGGTTGAAAGAATATTTGGCTCAGTTTCCAGGTGAAGCTGCTCGTTGGGGAAGATCGGCGTGAGCTGGTCGAACGACGGCCGCTTCCGCGCGGTTTCGGGATCCATATCGTTCACAAGCTCAACGCGCAACAGCGAGAAGTAACGCTCGCTCTCCTTTGGTGGGCGAATCTGGCCCCATACGCGATCGCCGGTGCGCAGCCCAAAGCGCCGAATTTGCGACTGCGAAACATACACATCATCGGGGCCGGGCAACAAACGCGGGCCGCGCAAAAAGCCAAACCCATCGGACACGATATCGAGCACCCCGTCGCTCAGACTATGGCCCGCTTCTTCGGTTTGGGCCTGTAAAAGCTTAAAGATCAAGTCTTGCTTCTTCAGGCTGCTAACGCCGCTAATCCCACTGGTTCGCGCCATTTCGCGCAAATCGTTGAGGGTTTTGTTCTCCAACTCGGCAACATTGACTACCGGCGTGCGCTCGTTCGATGGGCGGTCGTTACGATCATTACGGTCGTTACGATCATTGCGTTCGCGCGGTTCCACTAATTCGGTCGGTGCCTCATGATTATTTTTCATTCGTATACGTGGCACGCATAACTCCTCACCGGCGCTTCCAACGCCGGTACACTTAACCTCACAATACCTCTACAGCTTGCCTATGATGATTCATGGGTGATTGAAAAAGCAATATTCTACAGTTAGCCATGCCCGGCAGCGCAACAGGCCGGTTCAGTGCTATTCGCTTGGCGCACGTAGTAAGCAACCAATGTGGCATCATCATATGATGTGAAATAGCGATGTACTTCATTGAGGGCGATTGCAGATGAACACGACTCATTTGTCAATCGAGTCTGCGCCGGGCTACATCGCGCGTGAACCTGCGCATTGCGGCAGAACATTCTGAATATAGCCAGGGGGATACAACTCAAACGTGATAGCACGGGGTAGTACTATCGCTACCAGGCGATGGAGGATGCTTAAGCAACGCTTCACCTGCGACTGCTATTATAGCATAGTTGTCAAGGGTTCGCCAACATAGCCAACACACCAATTCAGGGTATTTTACCCACATTACAAGGTTAGTGGCAGCAATTTACCCAGGCAGCGCGCAGCAGCGCGTACCATCCTATGGTACTATCTCTCTAGCAACACGCAGAGAAGGAGCCAGCCGGTGCAGCTCGATCAGATCTACCAGGGCGATTGTATTGATATTCTGAATACGCTGCCAGCCGCATCTGTCGATGTTGTATTCGCCGACCCGCCCTATAATTTACAGCTACAGCACGAGCTCTGGCGCCCAAACATGACGCGTGTCGATGCCGTAGATGACGCCTGGGATCAATTTGATGATTTTGCCGCCTATGATCGGTTTACACGCGCCTGGCTAGCGGGCTGCCAGCGCGTACTCAAAGATACCGGCACACTATGGGTAATCGGCTCGTACCACAATATCTACCGGGTGGGTGCGATTGTCATGGATCTGGGTTACTGGATTCTGAACGATGTTGTGTGGGTAAAATCGAACCCAATGCCCAACTTTCGCGGGGTGCGATTTACCAATGCTCACGAAACATTGATCTGGGCGCAAAAGCAGCGTGGCGCACGCTATACCTTTAATTATGAGGCGATGAAGGCGCTGAACGACGGCTTGCAGATGCGTAGCGATTGGGAGCTGCCGATTTGCACCGGCACCGAGCGGCTGAAGATCAACGGCGCAAAGGCCCACACCACCCAGAAACCCGAAGCGTTGCTTTATCGCGTGCTGCTGGCCTCATCGAATCCCGGCGATGTTGTACTCGACCCGTTTTTCGGCACCGGTACCACCGGCGCAGTGGCAAAGAAGCTACGCCGCCACTGGATCGGCATCGAGCGCGACGCGCAATATATTCAGATCGCCCGTGAGCGCATAGCGCAGGCAGCAGCGCCCACAACCGACAGCGCCGTGTTTCATTTCCCACGCAAGCGGGCGCTTGCACGGCTGCCGTTTGGGGCGCTGCTAGAATATGGCCTGCTTCAGCCCGGCCAGCTGCTCTACTTGCGTAACAACGACGCGCACCCAGCAGTCGTGCTTGCCAGCGGGCAGATCAAATGCGGCGAGCTGGTAGGCTCGATTCACGCGGTGGGCCGCGCGCTGCTGCACGCGCCGTGTAACGGCTGGGAACAGTGGTTCTACCGCACCAACACCTCGGGCGGCCAACCGATCGACGAGCTGCGCACACGGGCACGGGCCTTGCGCGAACACGAAACAGGCAGCGTAAGCCCCGAATCTGGCGCACAATGAGCAACCAGATCACCTTCATTCGCCACTCGCAATCGCGCCCCATCCCCGGACAGCCGCCCAGCCAGTGGGCGCTCACCGAAACTGGGCGGCAGCGCTGCGCTGCCCTGGCCGAACACATGCGCAGCTATGCACCTGAGCTAATTGTATGCAGCACCGAGCGTAAAACCATAGAAACCGGTGCGCTGGTAGCCAGGCATTTGAGCCTACCGCATTGCACTGCGACTGATTTACATGAGCATCTGCGCGAACAGGTTGGCTGGCTGAGCGACGCCGAATTTGCGCGTTCAGTTGCAGCGCTGTTCGCACAACCCGATGAGCTAGTGTTCGGCGAAGAAACGGCTAACGCCGCCTGCGCGCGCTTTACCCAGGGCATCAGCGCAGTACTGGCGGCACATCCGCATCAGCGCCTGGCGATTGTCACCCACGGTACGGTTCTCGCTTTGTTCCTCGCCCAGCAGAACGGCTTCGACCCACAGCCCTTCTGGCGCGGCCTGGGCATGCCTGCGCTGGTGGTTACCACATTACCCAACTTTCAGATACGTGAGGTCATCGCTAAGATTGCCTCGAAAGATTGACCGGTTAAGCGTGTGGCACATCCCAGCCACCGGGAACCATTTGCCGGGTAGCTGCGTCCTCAGTGCGTATAACGAATAGATACCAGTGCCCAGACGCTGGTTGTACACGCCCTGAGGAGGCAACCCATGACATCTCGTTCTACCGCGATAATGAGTATTATTGCGAGTGCTCTGCTACTGCTCGCACTTGCCGGTATTGGCGCTTTACTGTTCACGCGCCCGGCAGCCGCACAATCGAATAGCGGCGTACCCGGCATGCGCCAGGTTTCGGTGCTGGGCCACGGCGAAGTAAAAGCTCGCCCCGATACCGCTACAATCCAAATTGGTATTGATACTGAGGCGGCCAACGCGAAGGATGCGCTGGCGCAAAATAATACGCAGGCGCAGGCGCTTCAGCAAAAACTCGCTGAGCTGAAGATTGATACGAAGGACATTCAAACCAGCAATTTCAGCATTTCGCCCACCTACGGCAACGATGGCCGCCAGGTGACTGGCTACCGCGTGAGTAATGTTGTTACCGTCACCATCCGCAATCTTGATAGCGCCGGCACCCTGCTTGACCAGGTGGTGCAGGCTGGAGCAAATAATATCTATGGCATCAGCTTCAGCGTGGCCGATACCCAGAAGCTGATGGAGCAGGCGCGCCAGGCGGCTATGGCCGATGCTAAAGCCCGTGCAACCCAGCTCGCCACTGCGGGCGGTGCGGCTGTAGGCGATGTGCTGATCATTAGCGAAAATGTAAGCGCGCCGCCAGTGCCAATGCCAATGCTGGATCGTGCTGCGGCGCAGGGAGCACCGAGCGTGCCAGTGCAGGCTGGTGAGCAGAGCATCAGCATTGATGTTCAGGCAACCTTCGCGCTGCGCTAACATGCGCTAAACCATAACCGCCAGCAGGCGCAAACCCCAGGTGGTTTGCGCCTGCTTTTTTCAAACTTATACCGTTTGCACACCCAGAGGCAAATGTAGAAACCAGGTTATGGGCGACGTTGCTGGGCACCTGAGTCACGCCGTAGCCAGGCGAAGGCCGCACGCAGCGAGCGCAAGAGAATACTACCAAGCGCCCCGGCCCGCGAAGGGCCAAACGCTGCAAGTAAGAGCGCGAGAATAATTAAAAAGAGGGGGAAGATAATTGTATTCATAGCGTGCTTTCCAGCGGCCTGCGCTACGATACGAGTTGATATACAGGCTCTGACTTTAGCTCCCAAAACTAAAGCGCAGATGAATCCGAGCTAATGGTTGGCTCAATATGCCAGCCGCTCGCCGCTTTACGTTTCGCCAATTGTGCGCTACCATCGCGGCTATGGTAAGCAAACCAACCGACACAACAATTGCCGGGCCGCAACGTGCCAGCCTGCTTACTGCGACATGGGCAGTATTTCGCAAGGATGTGCGCGCTGAGCTGCGCACGCGCTATGCGCTCAATGCGGTGGCACTCTTTGCGGTGAGCACTGTGGTGGCGTTGAGCCTGGGGCTTGGCCCACTGACGCGCAGCGCCGATCTACCGCTCATTCACGCCGCGCTGCTATGGGTGGCGATCCTATTTGCTGCATTTACCGGGCTGGCGCGCGCCTTTGTGCAGGAGGAGGAAGCGCGCACGGCTGCCGCGCTGCGCCTGGCCGCGCCGCCACTGGCGGTGTATCTCGGCAAATTACTGTTTAACCTGCTGCTGCTGCTGTTCCTCGATGTGCTGACCGCCGGGCTGTTTGTGGTGTTACTGCGGGTGCAGGTGGGCAACCTGGGACTGTTTGCGGCACTGCTGCTAGCGGGCAGCCTGGGGTTGGTTGCCGCCACCACGCTAATCGCGGCGATTATTGCGCGCGCAAGCGTGAAGGGCGCGCTGTTTGCGGTGCTGTCGTTCCCGCTGCTGGCCCCGCTGCTGGTGATTACCATTAAGGGCACGGCGCTGGCGCTTGAAGGTGCGCCGTGGGCGCGCGGACTGGCCCCATTGCAGGTGCTGCTGGCCTACACCGTGGCGCTATTCACGGCCTCACTGTTCCTCTTCGGCAGCGTGTGGGAGGCCTAAAGCCCGCCCCGCGCCTGCAAATGCCGCCGCCGCTTCGGTACCTTCCTTACTACTACAGCCAGAAAAGCTACGTCTTGTGTAGTTATGTTCATTCATGGCACATCAGAAATAGTACACATTGCCAGGCACAGGCGTAGGCGTGGCGCTACTCGTGCGCGGCGCGGGCACAGATGGCATAATCCGCACCCGATGTTCAGCGCCCTCGCGACGAAATGTAAGATCGACCGCCTGCTGTGGGGCCAGAGCAACGATGGCCCGGCGCAGCTGCTCTAGGGAAATGGCTGCTTGTTGCCCCAGTGCCACCATCACATCGCCGCGCTGCAACCCGGCCTGTTCTGCTGCACTGCCCGGCTCAATATCTATAATGTGCAGCTGTGCATCGGCCACAATACCTAACACAGGTGCAGGATAGTCTACAAATATTTGTTTCCCCGAGCCGCACGCGGCAAGTATCGCCAGCAGAACGAAGAACAGAAGCGTGTAGAGAAGTAGTGAGGCAGCTTTCATACCTTCGCCCTTCAACTATTTCCACGTGGTTTTGTGTACAGCAAATGCAGCACTGGCAGCTACTGTGTACACTGCAATTATAATCTGCCCAACGAAAATAACAAAACCGCTGTAATCGCCTACCTTAACGTAAATATAGCGATCCTACATCAGTTGCGAAACCTATCAGGTGCGGCGCTCAGCGCATCAGAATGCGGCAATTTCACTGCTGACAGCATCTGACAAGTGTACAATTCAGATAATATTGCTATAGCACCTATGCATTTAGTAAAGCTGCCCACACCAAACGTATTGAATCGTTCACTCATAATGCGGACGGTGTAACATAGCTTCTG